>DATNMH010000053.1:0-26050 GCA_035602395.1 Candidatus Acidiferrum sp. | reverse complement strand
TAATGCTGGGGTTCCAGGAGCAGGCTACGCATCTCTTTATCGCCCGTCAGGCCAACACCATCCCCTTCGAGCTCGTGGAGCGAACGGTTGCCGGATACACGGCGGCGTACGAGCGAATCCTCGGGATTCCGAAAGGGTCGTTGACGCTTACGGATCGAGCTACCCTGCATTTCTGGTTCGGATAAAAGGGGGACAACGATGACAGCCATGATCGAAGTCCAAGGTCTCAGCAAGAGCTACGGGAGCAAAGTCGGCATCACCGACGTTTCCTTCCAGGTCGAGGAGGGCGACGTGTTTGGCTTCCTTGGCCCCAACGGCGCGGGCAAGACGACGACCATCCGGCTCCTGATGGCGCTGCTGCACGCCGACGCCGGCTCCGCGCGGATCGCGGGACTCGACTGCTGGGAGAAATCCGTGGAGATCAAGCGTTTCATCGGCTATATGCCAGGTGAGCCCGCGCTCGATCCGAATCTGACCGGCGGGCAGATCCTGGAATACTTCGCGCACTTGCGCGGTGGCGTGGATCAGGCGTACCTCAAGCAGCTGATCCAGCGGTTCGAGCTCGATACCAGTCGAAAGTTTCGCCAGTACTCGACGGGCAACAAGCGCAAGGTGGTGCTGATCCAGGCCTTCATGCATCGCCCGCGCCTGCTGATCCTGGACGAGCCGACCAGCGGCCTTGATCCACTCAACCAACAGGAATTTGATCGGATGGTGTTCGAGGCCCGGAGTGAAGGGCGAACCGTCTTTCTGTCATCACATGTCCTCAGCGAAGTCGAGAAGACCTGCAACACGGTCGGCATCATCCGCGAGGGACGGCTGGTGCGCATCGGCGACGTGGCCGAGGTGAAAGCGATCAAGCGGTACGAGATCCAGATCACCTTCGCCAATCCGATCCCCGCCGAGACGTTCAAAACGGTGGAGGGAGTCACGGCGGTGGAGACCTTGAACCACGGCAACGGTGTGCGCCTGACCATGCAGGGACCTGCGGACGCGGTGATCAAGGCCGCCGCGCACTACTCGGTCGTTTCACTGACCACATACGAGCCCAGCCTCGAAGACATCTTCCTCCGTTATTACGAGGGGGACGGCTCAGCCGCTCGCGAGGCGAACAATGTGGCTTAGGAACGTTTTCCTGAAGACGCTTCGCGACTACCGGATCCCGATCCTCGGTTGGGGCATCGGCATGGGACTGGTCGTGGTATCGCCGATGGCGAGCGTGGCGGCGCTGGTCACGACGCCGGAGGCACGCCAGCAACTGGCCGCCATTGCGGCCAGCTTCGCCTGGAACGCCGACGCGGTGGCTGTCACGACGATTGGGGGATACGCGACGTTCAAAATCGGCATCTTCATCTTCTTGATCATCGTTTGGCCGATCCTGGCCGGGAGCCGGATGCTGCGCGGCGAAGAGGAGCGCGGTTCGCTCGACATGCTGTTATCCGTGCCCCGCCCCAGATTGCGCGTCGCGCTCGAGAAGCTGGCGGCGATGTGGACTGCGTTGCTCGCGATGGGCGTCCTGATCGGGCTAATCGCCTTCGCGGGTGGCCGGCAATTCGGCGCCGACTTCGGCCTGGGCGATGCGCTGGTCTTCGGGCTGGACCTCGCGCTGATCTCCGCCGTCTTCGGCGGCGTGGCGCTGCTGATCTCGCAGTTCACGGAGGAGCGAGGTCCGGCCGCCGGCGCAACCGCCGGTCTCCTGCTGATCTTCATCGTCCTCGACATGGTCCACCGCATCGCCCCCAACACCGAGTGGATCTCGCGCCTCTCCCCTATCTACTACTACAACTTGAGCAAGGGCCTGATCCCGAGCTACGGCGTGAATGCCGGCGCGATGGTGTTGCTGGCCGTGCTCGCTATCGGACTCGGCGGGATTGCGGTGTGGCTGTTTAACTGGCGCGACGTCGGAGGGACGGTGCTACTGCCGCGGTGGCTACGGCTGCCCGAGCATCAGGCGAGCCGCGTGTTGCCCGTCGCAGATTGGTCGCTGCGGTCGGTTTATGCGCGTAGCCTGCGCACCATTGCGATGCCAACCTTCTGGTGGACGCTCGGCATCGCAGGTTTCGCGGGGTGGATGGTCTACGCCGTCCAGCTGCTGGAAACGAAGCTGTCCACCTTGCTCTCCGGCAATGCCGCCTTTACGCAACTGATCAAGAACATCGGCGGTGGCGACGCCAGCCTCAATGCCGGCTTCCTGAGCGCGATGTTCGTCTTCCTGCCGCTTTTCTTGATGGCCTTCGCGGTCACCCAGGTGAACGGTTGGTCTGCGGACGAGCAGGACGGCCGCCTGGAGCTGGTGCTTGCGACGCCGCAGCCGCGGCTGTCGGTCCTCCTCGGCCGCTTCGCCGCGCTGGCAACGGCCACGATCGCCATCAGCGTGATCACCTTGCTCGTCTGCGCCGCGTCGGCGGCGGCCTCCGGCCTGCAACTCAATGGGGGCAATCTCGCGGCGGCCATCCTGGGCATGATCCCGCTCGGCCTGCTCGTCGCCGGCTTGGGCTACCTGGCGGCCGGCTGGTTGCGCACCGCGGCGGACACCGGGCTGTTGAGCTTTCTGCTGGCGTTCTGGTTCTTCGTCAGCTTCATTGGACCGGAGCTCAACCTGCCGAACGCCACCCTCCGCCTATCGCCCTTTTACTACTACGGCTCGCCGCTCCTCAATGGGCTGCAGCTTACGTCGATCCTTGGCGTCATCGCCGTTGCCGCCGTGGCCCTCGCGCTGGGCGCCGTGCGCTTCGTCCGCAAAGACATCGGCGTCTAGCCAGTCTGTCTAGGGGTCGCCCGCGGATCCCTTGATCACCACGGGCCGGGTCCGTGTGAGCAACGGGATGGCCTCGCGGATATACTCCGCGCCCGAGCCGAGGGTCCAGATGACCGCGATCAGCAGGGCCCACACGGCCAGCGTGAAGGGGCCAACGCTGCTCACCAGCACGCTACCGGGCACGGCTGTGGTGTTGAGTAACCCGCCCGCCCGGGCGTCACCTTCGAGCAGCACGAGAAAGAGGGCAATGATGGTGATCAGCGCCTTGGCCTTTCCCCAGCCTCCAGCCGTGATCACGATCCCGAGCGCCGCCGCGTAGCTGCGAAGACCGGTCACCAGGAATTCACGGGCGATGATGACCGCCGCCATCCAGCCGGGGGCGAGATGGGACACGGCGATCGCGATGAGCAGCACCGCCACCAGGATCTTGTCCGAGGTGGTGTCCAAATAAATGCCGAGGGGCGACACCAGGTGCCGGCGCCGCGCGATCTGGCCGTCGAGCGTGTCGGTGAGGGACGCCGCGACGAAGAGCACGGCCGCGGCCAGAAACCCGTAGCGACCGCCGGAGACCACCAGCCAGTACAGGATCGGCGCAGCCACGATGCGCGAGAAGCTCAGCAGGTTGGGCAACGCCCACAGGGATGGCATCCGGCCTAGTCTCGCCGAACCCCGACGTGGAACGCGACGATACCAATCGTCATCCGCTGCACCTCGACCTTGAAACCAATTGCCTCCAGGTCGCGGGCGAGCACAGCCGGCTGGGGAAAGCCCTCGACCGTTTCCGCCAGGTAGCGGTAGGCACTCGCCTCGTTGGCACTGGAGAGACGGACCACCGCGGGCATGACCCGACCAAGGTAGAAGCGATACGCGGCCATCAGCGGGCCGGTGGGAGGCGCGAACTCGAGCACCACCAGGCGTCCCCCCGGTCGCAGCACCCGTCGCATCTCGCGCAACGCCCCATCCCGGTCGATCAGGTTACGGAGCCCGAAGCCGATGGTCACCGCGTCAATGCTGGCGTCGTCCTCTGCCAGCCGGGTGACATCTCCCTGCCGGAACTCGATGTCTGGTTCACGCCTGCGCGCCAGCTCCAGCATGCCGGGGGAGAAGTCGATCCCGATGACGCGGCCTCCCGGGTGGACCAGCGGCAGGAGCTCGTGGGCGAGCTTTCCGGTGCCGGTGCAGAGATCGAGCGCCGTCTGGCCGTGCTGTAACCGGGTCAGCCGGGCCGCCCGCCGGCGCCAGGCCCGATCGCGATCGAGGCTGAAGAGCTGGTTTGCAGTGTCATAGCGGGGCGCGATCTGATCGAACATCGCTCTGATCCGTTCGGCCCGCGCTTCTTGCCCCACGATCACGATTATGCTGATCACGTGGCAGAGCTCGCGCGCCGAGTGGGTTTGGGACTCGCTGCCCGAGGTAGCGTCACCGACACCGCCGAATGGGCTCGGCGGGCCGAGGGCCTCGGCCTCGACTCGGTCTGGGTCCACGACAGCTACTTCGAGCGCGACCCCATCACCTACCTGACGGCCATGGGCATGGAGACCCGCCGCATCGGGCTCGGCGCCGGGGCCCTCAATCCCTACACCCGCCATCCGGTGGTGGTGGCGATGACCATGTCGGCCCTCGACGATCTCGCGCCGCGCCGCGTGACGCTCGCCCTGGGGAGCGGCCTGCCCTTGCGGCTTTCCCAGATGGCGATCCCCTATGACGACACGGTCGCCCGCGTCTCGGAATCGATCGACCAGATCCGCCGGCTGTGGACCGGTCAGCCACTCAAGCTCAACGACAAAGTCCCGCCGCTCCAACCGATGTTTCAGCCTCCGCACCGGATCCCGATCTACATCGCGGCCTATCGCACGCCGTTCCTGGATCTGTGCGGCGAGAAAGCCGACGGCTACCTGGCGCGTCCCGCCGAGTCGCTGCCCGCGTTCCAGAAGATGCGCGCCCGTGTGCTGGAGAGCGCCTCGACACACGGACGGTCCGCCGGCGACATCGACTTCCGCGGCTACCTCCTCTGCCTCTTCGACAGCAGCCGGCAGGAAGCGTTGAATCGCGCCAAGCGCGAGCCATTCGTCATCTACATGATGTCGGTGCTCAGCGACGTCTCGATGAAACGCGCGGGGTTCGACCCGGCGCTGCGTACCCAGATCGCGACCGCCTGGCGGGCCGAGGATTACCATCGCGCCGGCGAGCTGATCCCGGATGAGCTGCTGGACGCCTTCATCCTGTGCGGCACGGTCAACGAGGTCGCGGCCCGCGCTGCCGACTACCACGATGCAGGCATGGACGTGCCGCTGCTGCAGCCAATACTCCAGGAAGAAGCTCAGATCAACGCCGTCCTCGACGCCGCGGTCGCCTATGCCGCCCGAGGGGCCGCGGCCGCGACCGCCCGAAGCGGTACCCCTCCCCCTCTGGGGGAGGGCAGGGTGGGGGCTTCTTTAGGCCGCCGCCTCGCCGGGGCGTGGGAGGTGGTGCGGCCCTTCAGCTTCACCGCGTCGCTGCTGCCCGTTTCAGTGGGCGGCGCCATCGCACTCGGCCAGGGCCGCATGCACTGGGCGCTCTTCCTCGCGGCACTACTCGGTGCGCTTGGCCTGCACATCGGAACCAACGTGATCAACGAGATCTATGACGTCCGGCACGGGATCGATGCGATCACCTCGCCACGGATGTCGATGGCGATCCTCAAGGGCCGGATCAGCGAACGTGATGCCTTCGTCGTCGCGTGGTCCGGATTCGTCCTGGCACTCGTAATGGGCATCTTCCTGCTGCTCCAACGCGGCTGGCCTATCGTGGTCCTCGGATTGATCGGCTTCATCGGCGGCTACTTCTACACCGCGCCGCCATTCCAGTACAAGTACCGGGCGCTGGGTCTCCCGCTCGTCTTCACCCTGATGGGTCCGTTGATGGTGGCCGGCGCCTACTTTGCGGTCACCGGGACCTTCGACCCGAATGTGCTGGTCGTTTCCCTGCCCGTTGGACTGCTCGTGACCGCGATCCTGCATGGGAACGAGTGGCGCGACGTTGCGGAGGATACCCGGCACGGCTTTACCACCTTCTCCGCCCAGGTCGGCCGCGATGCCGCCCACTGGGTGTACGTGATGCTTATCCTCGGCGCCTATGTCGCCGTGGGCCTCGCGGTGATGGTCGGCGCGCTGCCCAAGCTTGCCCTGCTGACCCTGTTCAGCCTGCCGCTCGTCGCCTGGATCTTGCGCGACGCCGAGCGCGGGGCCGAGGGCCACCTGCGCGCGATCGCGATGATCGACCTCATGACGGCCCGCTTGCACGGCGCCTTCGGGGCGCTGCTCCTGGTCGGACTGGTCGCGGGATCGGCGGTCCGCTGAAGCGGGTCCTCGCCGGCCTGGGCCTGGCCGCGGTCGTGTGGACTTTGGCCTTCCGCGGGCCGCGCTCGCAATTCTGGCTGCGCATGACGCTCGGGGTCGGCGGCCTCGGCGCCTACGCGCTGGCTGCCGAGCCCGCTTTGCGACGCGAACGCCCGCGGCTCCGGGACCTCTTCAAAGGCCTCGGATCGGCCGCTGGGCTCTACGCGATCTTCCAGGTGGGCGACCGAATGGCTCGCCGGATCATGCCCGCCGGCGATCGCGAGATTGCCTCGATCTATCAGCTACGGAAAGCCGCTCCGCCCGAGGCCATCGCCGCCGTCCTCGCGCTGGTGATCGGGCCGGGTGAGGAGCTCTTCTGGCGGGGTCTCGTCCAGCGCGGCCTTATGCGGCGCTTCGGCCGGCTCCGTGGGACCTTGCTCGCATCATCTATTTATGGGGCCATTCACCTCGTCTCGGCGAATCTCACGCTCACCGGGGCGGCTGCCACCGCCGGCCTCTTCTGGGGCGCCGTCTTCGCGCGCGAGCAACGGATGTCGCCCTTGATCGTCAGTCACGTCAGCTGGGATATCTGGATCTTCCTGGTTGCGCCCACCGAGTAAAGTTGACGATGCTATTCTGCGCACCGCATTGAAACTAGGCCGCGAGCTGATCAGCGCCGACGCCATCCAGCAGCGCGTCCGCGAACTGGCCGCCGACATCTCACGGGATTACGCGTCCACCCCGAAGCCGCTGATCTTGCTCCCGGTGTTGAAGGGCTCGGTGTGCTTTGCGACCGATCTGAGCCGCAGCCTGACGGTGCCGGTGAACTTCGATTACGTTGCGGTCAGCAGCTACGGCTCGGGTACCGAGTCAACCGGTCATGTTCAGCTGCTCAAGGACCTGACGATGGATGTCGCCGGCCGCGACGTCTTGATGGTCGAGGACATCATCGATACCGGGCTGACGACCTCCTTCCTCTTCGAGCACGTTCGGCGCCACGGGCCCGCGTCGCTGAACCTCTGCGTCCTCCTGAACAAGGAAGAGCGCCGCGTCACGCCGGTGCCAATCGCCTACAAGGGCTTCGATATCCCCAATGAGTTCGTCGTCGGCTACGGCCTCGACTACGACGAGCTATACCGCAACCTCACCGCGGTCCACGTGCTCGAGCCGTAGGTCTTCGGCGCCGGCGCGTTACTGGTTGGCGCCGCCCTCGAGCGAGCTGAGCAACTGCTTGACGACGTTGACCGGGATGGCAAACCCGATCCCCACGTTGCCCTGGATCGGGCTTTCGATGGAGTCGTTGATGCCGATGACCTGGCCCTGCGTGTTGAGCAGCGCGCCGCCCGAGTTGCCCGGGTTGATCGGCGCGTCGGTCTGGATCAGGCCGGAGAGCCCGGATGCGCCGTTGTGCCGGTTGAGGCCGGAGACGATGCCGGCGGTCATCGATTCCGGAAGCCCGAACGGCGCGCCAATCGCGTAGACCTGGTCACCGACTTGCACGTTGTCGGAATTTCCCAGGGTCAGCGGATGAAGGCTTGATGCCGGGGCCGACACCCGCACCACGGCGAGGTCCGCGCTGGTATTGGAGCTGACGAGCGTCGCCGCCAGGCTGCTGCCGTCATTGAATGTGACCTGGATCTGGTTGGCTCCGGCGATCACGTGCGCGTTGGTCAGGATGTCGCCGTTGGTGTTGAGCACGATCCCCGATCCCGTCCCTTCGCCGACCCGTCCGAAGCGGCCGGCGACCTCGGTGGTGATGGTGACGACGCCCGGCGCCGCCTGCTGATAAATCGCCGATGCGGAGGTGGGGGTCTGTGCCTGGGTGACGCTGGAGGTCGAGGTCGACCTGGTAACGGCGGCCGGTGCCGGAGCCGGGGTCCGGTTCAGGATCGCCTGCGCGCCAAGCGCCCCACCGGCGATGCCCCCGATCACGAAGAGCGCTCCGGCCGCGATCGCCGTTCGGTTTCGAGACGGGCGAGGGGCCGTGGGCGCTGACGGCGCCACCGGCTCGGTCGGCGGCTCAGGCGGCTGGTACGGGAGCGGACCTGTGACCACGTCCACATGATGCGCGGCCCAACCTTATAGATAGATGACGGGAGGCTAAGACAGTTCTAAGACTTTTCGGGCCTGTCTAGGAGGCCTGCTCCACCTTACCGCCGTGTCCGTTGCCGTTGCCGTTCGCGATGTGGCGGCCGCGATTCCGCAGTACGTCGCCGACCGCGTCACTGAGTCGGCTGGGCAACAGGTGCGCCTTGATCAAGTAGTCGGCGGCGCTGAGGCGCTTGGCCTCTTCGATCAGCTCGGGACTGTCATCTTCGCTGAACATGACAACCAGCAGGTTGCGCGTCGCCTCGTCCTCGCGGAGCGTGGCGAGCAGTTGCAGCCCGTCCAGGTGCGGAAGGTGGACGTCGAGCAGGGTCAGGTCCGGCTTCAGCGAGCGCGCCATCTCCAGTCCCGAAACACCATCCGCCGCTACCGCCACGCGATAGCCTTCCAGTTGCAGCTTGAGCTGATAAAGATCCGCAATGTCCGGATGATCTTCAATCATCAGGACGCGGGGCTGGGGTGGCATGGTCTCCCTTCTCAGGGGATCTCAGCGTAGGGCCGTCCGAGGAGGCCGTCAAGCCATCGTTTACGGGGATAAATGTACCCGCGGCCTACTAACTTTTTATACGCAGTTAGAGCATTAAACGGGATCGCGGCGCAGCGGTGGGGTGCGGTGTCTAGTGGCTGCAGCCGTGGGCGGTGCCCGCGTCGCCGCCGGTGTCGAACGAGCTACCACATGAGCAGCTCGAGACCGCGTTGGGGTTATGCACCGTGAAGCCGCCACCCATCAGGCTGTCCACGAAATCGATCTCGGCGCCCTTGATGTACCTGGCGCTGACCGAATCCACGAACAACCGAACGCCACCGACTTCGCTGACGGCGTCGCCCTCTTCCGGCCGGTCCTCAAAGCCCATGCCATATGACATGCCGGAGCAGCCGCCAGGCTGGACGAAGACACGCAGACCCATCTCGGGGCGCCCCTGCTTCTGCAGAAGGTCACGCAACTGGCCGAGCGCGGAGTCCGTGATGCTGATCAGCTGGGTGTCATCCGCGATCTGGGTGTTGTATTCGTGATCGATCATTTCTTGAGCCATGTGAAATCATTATACGGCCTGATCGCGCGGAGTTAGCCAATTCCGAGTTGTAACAGGCCCGTCACGTTTCCTCACCCGCTCGCGCAGTGAGCCAGATGTCCAGCCGACCAGTGGAACTCGAGCGGACCGAAAACGACGCGGTAGCCATCGACGGCGAGAGCACTCCCGCCGTTCGAGGTGCCGCAGACGAGTCCGCCATCGACCCAGCGGGCGATCCCAAGTTCGGTCAGGATGGGTGTGCCCAGCGCCTGGTCATGCATGCGGGCTTGAGCCGCCGCGAGGGCCTGCCCCGCCTCGACCATGCGTGCCGGCTCATCCATCGCTGCTGGGAGCGGCCGCCGCACGTCGACCGTAATCGATGCGGTCGGCAGCAAATCGACGCCGGTACCCTTGTTCCTGACCATAACGGTAAGTCGGGCGCTCGGTAGCCGACTGAGCGGCAGCGCGACGAGGGTAAACGTCGCCCGCGGCTCCGCTAGGGAACCCGGCAGGCAGGTTCCGGGTTGGCTCTGCACCGTCAGCGTCAGCGTGGTGGGTGTGGTGAGTGAGGCGGCACTGACCGTGGATGGGCGAAGGCAAGTCGATCGGGCGTCGACCGCAAGCAGGAGCGAGTCCGCCGGAGCCTCCTGCCAGCACCCCCCGAGGTCCTGTGGCGTTGCGCAGGTGACCGGCGCGCTTGCGTCGCCGACGGCGCGGAGTAAGCCTCTCAGGTCGGAAAGAGAAGTTGCCCCCACAAGGTTTACCTGATTGGTGGATGAGACCGTGATGCCGCCCACGATGGGGCCGGTCTTCGCCACCACCGTGAGGGGCACCGAGTGAGGGTCGGCGGTCGGGGTCTGTCCACAGCCAGCAACGCCGCCGATTAGCACCAGGATGGCGGCCGCAAGCATGGAATGCCGCAATTATCTGGATTAACGAGAATAGTCTCGGAATCTCCCTACCTCGTCAACGGGGGAAGGGCAGGGTGGGGAGTTACGGAAACTGCTGCTTCGCAAGGGGCCGGACCGCGTGGGTGTGACCCACCGGCCGCCAGCGGGCCGCCACGATGGCGTCTCGTACCGCCGCCGGCATCTCGCCATCCCGACCGGGGCCGATCACCCCTGGCCGTTCTCCCCCGCGCGCGCTGACCCGCCTCAAGGCATAGACGTAGCGCCGCCGGCCCCGATAGGTGAAGTAGGGCGGCTGGTCGGGATTCCCGGCTCTTACGAGCCTATCGATGTGCTCGAATGGCTGATCCCAATCGAGCTCCGTCTGCCGAACCGGTGGCTCGTAGCTTCCCCGCTCGAGACCGGGCGTGACGACCTGGGCCTCACCGGCGTCCAGTCGCGCCAGGGTCTCGCCCAGCGCCGGCAGGCCCTCGGCCACCAACCGCTTGCTGAGCGTACCGGCATTGTCGTCCTCGGTCACGGCCACTCGGCGCTGCGCCAGGATCGGCCCGGCATCGATGCGTGGCACCGTCTGGTGGATGGTGATGCCCGCCTCGGGGTCGCCGTCGACGATCGTCCAATAGATCGGCTCCGGCCCGCGGTGCCGCGGCAACAGGGAAGGGTGAATGTTGAGCCATGCCCGGGTGGGCACGGCCAGCGTCTCGGCCAGGAGGATTTGATCGAAGCTCGCCATCACGACCACGTCCGGCCGGTAGGCGCGGAGCGAGCGAACAAAGGGCTCCGCGTTGGCGTTGGCGGTGACCTCGACAGGGCGCCCGAGGTGCCCCGCGATCCGGGCCACCAGGTCGGGCTTTGGATGGGTGCGCTGCCAGCGGGTGCTGCAGACGGCGGCGACCAGGTTGACTCGCCGCTCGATCAGGTACAGCAGGAAAGCCGTGCCGTAGTCAGAAGGGATGCCGCAGAACACCACGCGAAGGCCCTGCTCATCGAGGCGGGGACCGGCATACGGTCCGGTCGGCACCGCCTCGAGGTCGATCGGCACCATCGAGAACTCGGGCTTCGACCAGATGCTGATCGACAACTCATCGAGCCAGGGGTCGCCGAGGGCGGGCCTCCGCTCAGCCGCCTCCCTCACGCCATGGCCCGACGGACGACCGGGGGTCGCTGGTCGTCGTCCCCGTATGCCCAGCCGAGCAGGTCCATGACGTGGACCAGCGGGATATCATGACCGGCGCGCTGCAGCCCCATCGAGATCTGCAGGATGCAGCCGGGGTTGGCGGAGGCGATCACCTCGGCACCGGACTCCACGATGTTGCGCAGCTTCCAGCCCAGCGCCTCTTCGGCGATCTCCGGATGCGTGAGGTTGTAGACGCCCGCCGAGCCGCAGCACCAGTCGGACTCATTCATCTCGACCAGCTCGATGCCCGGGATCATCTTAAGAACCTGCCGAGGTTGCTGTTGAACCCGCTGACCGTGCAGCAGGTGACACGGATCTTGGTAGGCCACCTTCAGGCGAATCGCTCGGGTCGGCGGCCGCAGGCCTTTGTCGACCAGGAACTCGGAAGCGTCTTTGACGGTCCGAGAAAAGATGGCGCCCGCTTCCTGCCGTTGCGGGTCACCGCGTAGCTGAAGCTGGTACTCCTTCATGTTCGAACCGCAGCCGGCGGCGTTGACGATCACCGCGTCCAGGCCCTGGGAGGCGAACGCGTCCATGGTCTGGGCGGCCAGGTGCTCCGCGGTCTTCGCCTCACCGGCATGGGAGGCGAGCGCGCCGCAGCAGACCCTCGCTGAGGGGATCACCACCTCGTAGCCGTTTTGCGTAAGCGCCAGCGCGGTCCGGCGGTTGGTGCCGTGGAACATCTCGTCCTGGATGCATCCGGTCAGCAGACCGACGCGAGCACGACGGGTGCCGTGCGCCGGCGTGAGCGCCGGCAGGGCCGCCTGGCGCGGACGGGTGTCGCCGACCGGGGGAAAGGCGGCAAATTTCCCCAACGGCATGATTTTCCATGCGCCGCTGCGCCGTAGCAGCGCCGACAGGCGCGCGGCGCGGGTTGCCCGGTAGAGCCAGCCGGCGATGCGGAGGCGTCGCGGATGCGGCAGCAGTCCTTTGAGGAGCAGTCGCCGCACCATCCGGTCCCTCCGGTTCTGCGGCGGGGTCATCGCACGCGCCATCTCCATCACCGATCCGAACTGGACGCCCGACGGGCAGGCGGTTTCGCAGGCCCGGCAGTTGAAGCACTGGTAGATGTGCGCCTGGAAGCGGGGGTCATCGAAGGCGGTAAGTCCGAGCGTGGCTTCCTTGATCTGCCACATGCGGCCGCGGGGACTGTCGCCTTCGTGGTGGAGGATTCGGAAGGTCGGGCACTTCGGCAGGCAGAGGCCGCAGTGAATGCAGTCCCTGACGAGGTCCATGTCCATCCCGGGCGCGGCGGCCGGGACGCCGTCTCGCTTGATCTGCCGGTTGAAATCGAGCGTGGCGAGCTCTGGCATCGGCCGGCCCCTAGATGCTGCCGACGAAGCGGCCCGGGTTGAGGATCCCGTTGGGGTCGAGGGCCTGCTTGAGGGCGCGCATGATCGGGAATCCTGGCGGTGGCGGTCCCCAGACATCCACCGACGCCTTCACCGAGGCGGGCGCGGATGTCACCACTACCTGCCCCTCATCGCCGGCCAGCGATCGCACGCGCAGCAGGGTCGGCGCGGCGGATGATGGCGTCACGCGCAGATCGACGACGCCGGCTGCGGGCTGAATGGTGACGGAAGCCTCGGGCGGAACCGCACCGGCAAGCGTCGGCATAGTGGCGATGGGTGCGATCGCGCGCAAGACCACGACGTCACCGTCGGGCGCCGACCAATCGCGCGCCGCGTCCCAGAAAGTAGCCGGCAGGTCCGCCCCTTCGATGCGGCCCCCGGCATCGCGGATGATGCTGCCGGCCTGGTCGCGTGCGGCCTCGACTTCGCGGGCGTAACCTTCGAGCTTGAGCGCAAGCGTCCACCGCCAGTCCGCGGTCAGGCCGCATTCCCAGAGCGCCCGACGGTCGAGGACGATCGCCGCGGACGGGGCGAGGTAGGAGCGAGCTAACTGCAGCCCGGCCGCGACGGCGGGGGTCGCCGCCTCGAAGTGGCCGAGCACCGTCGCCTCACTTTCGGGAATCGCTTGCACCTTCAGATTGACCTCGGCCACCACGCCCAGCGTGCCCAAGGCGCCGATGTGCAGCTTCATCAGGTCGTAGCCGGCGACGTTCTTCACCACTTTGCCGCCGGCGCGCGCGACCTTCCCCGATGGGTAGGCGACGGCGATGCCGATCACCCAGTCACGGACGGTCCCGTAGCGCGCGCGGCCAAGCCCGTTGGTGTTGGCCGCGACCATCCCGCCGACCGTTGCCCGCTCCGGGTGCGGTGGATCCAACGGAAGCCGCTGCCCCTGCGCCCCCAGCGCCGCCTGCAGGTCGGACAGTCGCATCCCAGCCTCGACCCGGCAGGTGAGGTCGGCGGGCTCGTACTCGAGCAGCCGGGTCATCCGTTCGGTGGAGAAGGCGATGTCGTAACGGCGTGGTGGGGCGCCGAGCCGCATTTGTGTGCCACCACCCCAGACGACGACGGACGCGGGGGTGAGATCGCAGAGGCGCAGCCCGCGAGCCGCATCGTCCGCGTCGCCCGGATGCATGACCTTCGATGGCAGCAGCTCGTCGACGCTCAGACGCCGCTGGTCGTCAACGGTGATCTGGTGCCCGGGCAAGACGGTGGCGCCGGTTCTCACACCCATAGGTCTTCGCCTCCCGCGACCGCCGCCTGCCGCCGCGGATAGCCGGGCGGATACCGCAACGCCGACGGGTGCAGACCATTGCCCGGAAAGACCTTGCCCGGATTCATCAGGAGGTTCGGATCGAACACTCGGCGGACCCGGTCCATCACCTCGAGGTCGTCATCCGAGAACACGTAGCGGATGTTCTCGCGTTTTTCCAGACCGATGCCATGCTCGCCGGTGACCGAGCCGCCGGCCTCGGCGCAAAGTTTGAGAATCTCGTCGCCGATCGCGAGCACGGCCTCGTACTGCCCGGGCTGAAAGGCATCGAAGAGGACCAGCGGGTGCAGGTTGCCGTCGCCGGCATGGAAGACGTTGCAAATCTTGAAGCCGGTGCGCTCGCTGATGGCGTCGATCTTCGCCAGCGTTTCGGGCAGTTTGGTGCGCGGCACGACGCCGTCCATCACGTAGAAGTCGGAAGACAGGCGACCCATCGCCGAGAAGGCGCCCTTGCGTCCTTTCCACAGGGCCTGGCGTTCCTGCTCATCGCGGGCGATGCGCACTTCGCTGGCGCCGTTGTCGCGGCAGACCTGGGCCATCCGGTCACCCAACTCCTGCGCCACCTCTGGGATGCCGTCGACCTCGAGCAGCAGTACGGCTCCGGCGTCGAGCGGGTAACCCGCGTGCGAGGCTGCCTCGATCGCCTGGATAGACAGCTTGTCCATCATCTCGATGGCAGCCGGGAGGATCCCGGTGCGGACGATGGCGGAGACGGCATTGCTGGCGGTGGCGACGTCCGGATAGACCGCCATCAGCGTTTTCTGCACCGGCGGCAGCGGTTGGATCTTCACCCAGATGCGGGTGACGACGGCCATGGTGCCCTCCGACCCGACCAGCAGTCCGGTCAGGTCATAACCGATTGCCTCAGCGGACTTGCGCCCGCCGACCTGCACCAGCTCGCCGCTGGGCAACGCGACCTCGAGGCCGGTGACATGGTTGACCGTCACTCCATAGATGAGCGTGTGCGGGCCGCCCGCATTGGTCGCGACGTTGCCGCCGATGGTGCAGGCGCCCTGGCTCGATGGGTCGGGCGCGTAGTAGTAGCCGTACGGCTTGAGCGCCTGGCTCAGCGCCAGGTTGACCACGCCCGGCTGCACCACGGCGCGTAGGTTCTCGGCGTCGATCTCGAGGATGCGGTCCATGCGGGCGAAGGTGATAACCACCCCCCCCTCGACCGGCACCGTGCCGCCCGCCAGGCTGCTGGCCGCAGAACGTGGGGTGATCGGGACGTGGGCGTCGGCACAGATCTTGACGATCCGCGCCACCTCCTCGGAGGTGCCGGGGATGACGACGATGTCCGGCAGCGCCGTCTCCGGACTGGCGTCGTACTGATAGAGCCGCATCTCGTAGGGATCGGCGAACGCGTAGCGCTCGCCTACCACCTCGCGAAGGCGAGCCAGCAGTCGTTCGCGATCCGCCGCGTTCATTTCGTTAGCGTACCCCCACCCCGGCAACCCCCACCTTGCCCTCCCCCGCGAGCGGGGGAGGGGCTTTACAGGTGGCGGGTTAACGTTGCTAGTTGAGCGTCGGGATGATCCCCGGAATCAGGTACACCTCGATCATGGCGACCACACCGACTGCGGCGGTGAGGATCAGGCTGTAGCCGATCGTCCGGCGGAAGATCTCGCCCTCGGAACCGACCCGGTTGACGCCGGCGGCCCCAACGGAGAGATTCTGCGGGCTGATCATCTTGCCCATGACCCCGCCGGAGGAGTTGGTCCCCGCCGTCAGCACAGGACTCAGGTGATGGCCGCCGATCACGATCTGCTTGGCGGTGAAGGCCTGCATCGGTCCGAACAGCGTGTTGGATGCGGTGTCACTCCCGGTCAGGAAGACGCCCAGGGCGCCGATGACCGCGGAGAAGAAGGGGAAGACGGCGCCGGTTTTCGCCATCAGTAAGGCAAGGGTGGACGTCATCCCGGAGAAGTTCATCACCGCTGCGATGCCCAGGATGAACGCGATCGTCATGATCGGTAGCGCCAACTGGCGCAGCGTCCGTCCGTAGGTCGTAAAGAAGAGTCGCAGTGGCGCACCTCGGATCGCCATCACGATGAAGGCGATGATCGCAGCGAACAGGACGAGGCTGCCGGCCGCCGACAGGAAGTCCCAGGTGAAGGTGATCGGATAGGGTGTCGACTTGGTCACGATCTGCGGTTCCTGGGTGATCAGGGGCTTGGGCTTGGCCGACGTCCCGCTGTAGCTCCCCGGCCACTGGAACCTCCAGAACGGAAACTTGAAGGCGCCGGCGTCGACGGTCGGATTGGGGCCGAACCAGGGATTGGGGCACAGCTTGAAAGCCGGTTGGCCGCACTTGAGGTCTGCCGTGATGTTGGCTGGCGTGTGCAGCGCATTCTTGATGTTGCCGGGCGGACTGCCGGAGAAGAACGGCAGGTTGCCCATCTGGCCGATCAGGATGACCACGACGAGGATCACGTACATCATGTAGGCGCGCACCACACGGCCCGGTGAATCGACGACCTGGGCGACCGCCGCGCCGACACTTCGGAATCGTGGCGTCGCGCCCGCCGGCGGGGTAACGCGATCGTCGGCAAAGCCCCAGAGGGTCTTCGGCTTCCAGACTCGAAGCAGCAACGCCACCGCAGCCATCGACACCAGAGCGGCGAGCACGTCGGTCAGCTCCGGTCCGATGAAGTTCGACACCAGGAACTGGACGACGGCGAAGACGATGCCCGCCGTGAGGACAGCCGGCAGAACTTCGACCATGCGCTTCCAGCCGGCGAGGACGACGATCAAGAATCCCGGGATGAGGATCGAAAAGATCGGGAGCTGCCGCCCGACCATGGCGGAGAGCGCGAGCGTCACCGGGGTCTGATCGGCCGCGCCGTGCCCGATGATGGGCGCGGTCAGCAGACCGAGCGTCACGATCGGAATGCCGATCGACCCGAAGGCAACCGGCGCCGTGTTGGCCAGCAGCGCGAGCACCGCCGCACTGATCGGTTCGAAGCCGAGGCTGGCCAGGATCGCCGCCGAGATCGCGACTGGGGCGCCGAACCCGGCGATGCCTTCCATCAGGGCGCCGAAGCAAAACGCCACCAGCAGCGCCTGGACTCGCCGGTCCCCGGTCAGTCGCGTCAGCGAACGCCGGATCACATCGAAGTCGCCACTGGCGATCGTCAGGTTGTGGAAGAAGACGGCATTGAGCACGATCCAGCTGATCGGCCACAACCCGTTCGCCATCCCTTCGGTGGTCGCGGAGACGTCGAGCCCGAACGGCATCCCCCAGACCACCGCGGCGAGGATGGCGGCCGAAAGCATCGCCGTCAGCGCCGACATCCATGCCGGTAGCCGCAGGACCGCCAGCATCACGAACAAGATGTAAAGAGGAATGCCGGCGACGATCGCCGAGACAAGAATACTGCCTCCGACCGGCTGGTAGACCTGGTGAAACGCGAGGATCGCGCTGGCCCCACTCATGACGCGGAAACCTCCCTTCCTTTCGGATCGGTCCTAACCTACAGACGCGCTCCAGTAAACGTTACACAGCACGGCCGGAAAACGCCACAATTGGCCGCATGGCAGAGGCACCGCCGGACCGCAGGACCGGCCCGGCGGCGTCGCTGAAGCTCGATGACTTCGAGCCGGCTGCCCGGGCCGTGCTGCCCCAGGGAATTTACGACTACATCGCCGGTGGGTCCGAGGACGAAGCCACGCTGCGCGGTAACCGCGAGGCCTTTGCCCGGTATCGCTTCCGCTTCAAGATTCTGGCGTCAACCGACGGCCCCGACCTCGGCAACGAGGTCCTCGGCCAGCGCTTCACGATGCCGGTCCACCTGGCGCCGGCGGCGATCCAGCGAATGGCGCACCCGGACGGCGAAGCGGCTGCCTACCGAGCCGCCAGCGCCGCCGGGATCGCCTATTGCCTGAGCACCCTGTCGAGCCTCTCCATCGAAGACGTCGCCGCGGCCGCCACCGGCGCCCGCTGGTTCCAGCTCTACATGCACCCGGAGCGGGCGGTCAGCACCGCCTTCCTCGAGCGCGCCGTCGGCGCCGGATACTCCGCCATCCTGTTAACCGTCGACCTCCCCAAGACCGGCCGGCGCGAGCGGGACATCCGCAACCAATTCAGTCTTCCAGATGGTCTGTCATACGCCAACCTCGGCGGCACGCGGACCAGAGCGACTGCGGCTGGTCTGGACCCGTTTGCCCGGGATGTGAATGCCCAGACATATCCCGGCATCGGCTGGGAGGATCTCGAGTGGCTGGTGGCCAAGACCTCGCTGCCGGTGATCGTCAAGGGCGTCGTCCGTGCCGACGATGCCCGCCGCGCCGTCGACGCCGGCGCCCGCGGCCTGGTCGTTAGCAACCACGGCGGCCGTCAGCTGGACTACGCGATCGCGAGCCTCGACGCGCTCCCCGAGGTGGTCGAGGCCGTGCGCGGCGAAGTGCCGGTGCTGTTGGACGGCGGGGTCCGGCGCGGGACCGACGTCCTGAAGGCACTCTGCCTCGGGGCCAGCGGCGTCCTCATCGGCCGGCCCTATCTCTACGCCCTGGCGGTCGCCGGCGCGGACGGCGTCCGCGGAATGCTGGAAATGCTCCGCGAGGAAATCGCGCTGTCGATGATCCTGCTGGGCGCACGTCGCCTCAGCGAGCTCCGCCAGGACCTGCTGACGAGGATCTAAGAGCCCGCGGCCGTCTCGCGCGTCACGGTGTCGAGCAGCGGCTGAATGGTCTTTACCTTCCAGGCGGTAGCGCCGTTCTGGGCCGCGGCGAAGCTGGCGGCGACATGTTGGCGGGCAGCGGCCAGTTGATTTGCCGACTGCTGCGCGGCCTGCGTCTGGTTGGCGGCGGCCGCCAGGCTGTACTGCTGGGCGTCCGTCACGACGGCGACCAGGCCATCGATCCAGGTCGCCCATAGGGGGTCGAGCAGTGCGTCGGCAAAGGCGGCCGAGACTTGCTGCGGTTTGAGGTCGTCGGCCAGCGTCGAGGAGGCTCGCGCGGCGTCGGCCCAGGCGTGGGCATTGAGGGCCGGGTCGAGCGTCGTCGAAATCTTCCCCGCATCCTGCGTCACCTGCTGGGCGAGGGACAGCTGGAGGATCGCGGCATGGGTCAGCTTTTGGCTCGCCTGCAATGCCTTGTCGAGGTGTTCCAGGGCAGGACGGTCGGTGGCGATGAAGGCGGGCGAGTGCAGTTGGAATGGCAGGCCGTCGGCCTGGGCCATATAGCTCTGGGCCAGCACGACATGGCCTTCGGCGTCGTCAGCGGACTTCTGCGCGCTGTTGGCGAGGGCCATCTCCCGGGTGAGCTGGTCGCTGGAAAGACTCATGCTGCCCTTGGCGGACAGGTCCGCCCACAGGCGGCTGACGTTGGTACTGACATCCGCCGTGCCCTTGCGGGCGAGCGCGAGCTCGCTGGCCTCCGATTGCGCCAGCTGCGCGACCCGCTGGGGCAACACGATTTCAAGGAAGCCCCCCAGCGCGCCGATGGCGATCAGGAGAACCACGATGACGAAGATCCAGGTGCCCCAGGAGACCCGGCGGGCCGGTCGAAAGACCCGGCGCGCTGGTGCCGGTTTTGGGAGGGCCACGCATAGGTAACGCTGGCCGCAAGCCTCCTCTTGCCAACCCATCGGCCAAGCTGCCTCATCGAGTTGTGACGGTCCTGTGGCGGAGCGCCGTCCGCCAGCCCCAGGTGGTCGACGCGAACCCCATCGGTGTCGCGAAAGGCCTGTGCTAGAGTGAATTTCCTTAAACGAAATTGGCCTACATCATCACTGAGACCTGCGTCGATCTCAAGGACAAGTCCTGCGTCGACGTCTGTCCGGTCGACTGCATCATCGACGGCGGGGCCGAGGACCGGCTGCTCGTGATCAACCCCGACGAGTGCATCGATTGCGGCGCTTGTGTCGATCCCTGCCCGGTGGCGGCGATCTATCCCGAGGACGAGGTCCCCCCCGAACAGAAGAAGTTCATCGCCTGGAATTTCGACTACTTCAAGAGCGATGCCGACAAGGCGCGCGTGCGCGCCGAGATCAACGCCGCCTACCCGGAGAAGCGAAAGACGGAAGGCGCGCCCTAAGGGGGGCTGCTCTTGTCGGGTTCCCCGCGCGGCGTGGCGGCGCGACGGACGAGTTTCGCGGGGAGTTCGATGACGCGGCGCGGCGGACCGAGCCAGCGCTCCAGCAGGGCCAGGACTTGCGGCGACGGTGGCTTCGCGCCCTCGCCCGTGCCCTCGGTCTCGAACAGAATGTCGGCGATCGCTTCCGCCGGGCCGGCCGGCTTCTGCGCGCGGCTCAGCTCGAACCAGCGCGCCGTGATCCAGAGGTACATATCGGCCTCCGTCCGGCCGGGGAAATGTTCCAGGATGTCGTACTCGCGGATCAGGTCGGCGATCGGCTTGTAGACGTTGTCGTACCAGCTCGCACTGGCCTCGGCGATGCTGACCTCGCGGTACTGCTGCAGGCCCATGAAATAGCGGTGTCCGAGGATGTCCTCGAAGATTCGGTCGTAGCGGCCCAGCCGGCTGACCGCGATCGACGCCTCCGGGCGCACCCGGTCGAGCTGGCTGCGCTCGAGGAAGTCGACG
The DNA here is from genome assembly GCA_035602395.1 of Candidatus Acidiferrum sp. Classification (GTDB taxonomy): domain Bacteria; phylum Chloroflexota; class Dormibacteria; order CF-121; family CF-121; genus CF-13. The sequence continues at coordinate 5,603 of DATNMH010000053.1, read as the reverse complement.
TACTCCCGGGCCTGGAGCAGGGCGGCAGCGTCCATATCGCCCATGAGCGGCGCACGGGTTTTCACCTCGATGACCCGCGCCGGGATCGTTTTCCAGCCCAGGTGGCGGGCAACCGACACCCGGTGGTGCCCATCCTTGACGAAGTAGACGTTGCCCAGGTGGTAGACCTCGATTGGCGGCACCGGCTCGCCTCGGCGCATCGCCTCATCGAGTTGCGCCCAGCGCTTTCGCATTTGGGGCTTTACGGGAAGAAAGGAGGCGTCGAAGTCGTTGGGACGCCCCACCGAGCCGCGGATGTCGGCGATCGGGACGTCCTTGAGGCCCGTGTAGCTCTGGCCCTCGAGCCGGGCGGCGCGGCGCACCTCGTCGAAGGAGAGCAGTGGCCGGGTGTCACCGCGAAGGACCGCCCCGGCGTCACGAAGGAACGCCTGGATGCGGGCTGTCTCGAAATCGGTGCGGGCGCGTAACTGTTTCACCGGGGAGAGAGCTCGATCAGCCGGTGACCGACAACGTTGATGACGCGGGTTTCCCCCAATCGGCCCTCGCGGATGATCTCGCGCCCATAGGGATGGACGTGCCCGTGCAGCAGCAGCCGCGGACGCATCCACTCGACCGCGCGGCGGACTGCCACCAGCCCTCTGTGCGGCGCGTCCGTGCCTTCATTGACGCCGGCCGGCGGGCCGTGGGTGATCAGGATGTCGGGGTGCCGCAGCCGGAGCCGCAGCCGCAATGCCCGCACTTTGACCATCATTTGCCGCTCGGTGTACTGGTGGGCGCCGTCGCTGTACCGGATCGACCCCTCGAGGCCGGCGATCAACAGCCCGTGCTCCTTCACCGCGCGGCCGTCGATCTCCGATGCTTGCGGGTAATCACCCTGCCGCCCGGGCGGATCGTGGTTGCCACGGACGAAGACCAGCGGCGCAGCGTACATCGTCGTGAGCGCGTCGAGGTAGTCGGCCGGCAGATCCCCGCATCCGATGATCAGGTCGACGCGACCCTGCGCCTCTATCGTCCGCTCGTCGAGCAGCTGGGGTTCGACCTCATCGCTGACGGCCAGCAGGCGCACGTCCACCGCGCCGCGGACCGCTACCCCAGCTCGGCAAAGAGAGGATCGACGTCGCGCTGATACAGCGGCAGGTCAACCAGCGGATGCTCTTTGAGAGCCGGAACCTTGATAGCCAGTTGCTCGTCGTAGGTCGGCAGGTCGACGGAGTAGAAGACGCCGACGGCCAGGCTGTCCTGCATTTCGTAGGAGGCTCGCAGTGCCCGCGTCTTCTTTTCCACCATCTCGTCGATGTTCGTCGCGTCTTTGACGACCGGGTCCCAGGTCGAATCCGCTTCCAGGCGCCGGATCCGCGCGCGCCCGATGTCCTCGCCGGCGTACCACTCCTTGGTTCGCAAATCGTTGTACACGGGGCAGGTCTGGAAGATATCCAGAAAGGACGTGCCCTTGTGGGTGATGGCCTGCACGATCAGCGACACGAGATTCTTGACGTCAAGGGCGTAGCCTCGGCCAATCCAGGTGTAGCCCGCACCCAGCGCCAGGGCGATCGGGTTGACGCCCTCCTGGATCGAGGCCTCCGGCATCGACTTGGTCTTCAGCCCCTTCGCCAACGTGGGTGAGGCCTGACCCTTGGTCAGACCATAGACGCCGTTGTTGAACACGATGTACGTCATGTCGACATTGCGGCGACCGCTATTGACGAAGTAACCGGCGCCGATGCCATAGCCGTCGCCGTCGCCACCCACGGCCACCACGGTGAGCTGGTTGTTGGCCAGCTTGGCGCCGGTCGCAACCGGCAGCGCGCGCCCATGCAGCGTATGCAGCCCGTAGGTGTCGATGTAGTGCGGCGTTTTCCCGGAACAGCCGATGCCGGAGATCATCGCGATCTTGTACGGAGGGATCTGGAGCTGGTACAGCGCTTGCTGGATCGAGCTCAGGATGCCGAAGTCGCCGCAGCCCGGACACCAGTCGACGTGGACCTCGGTCTTGTACTGCTGCAGGACGAACTTCTTCGGCGCGGCGGCTGCTGTGGCCTCAGGCATGGGACACCATGATCTCCTTTTTCTGCTCGGAGAGCGCCGAACGCACGCCCTCGACGATCTCATTGCGCGAGAACGGCCTGCCATCGTATTTCAAGACGTGGTGGTCGAGCGCGACCCCGGTCTGCTCGGCGATCAAGGCGCCAAGTTGCGCGGAGTAGTTGTTTTCGATCAACACCGTCAACCGGGCACTGCGCAGGATGCCCGCCACCGCATCGGCAGGGAACGGACGCATCAGGCGGATCTGCAGGAAGTTGACCGTGCGGCCGTCGGCCTCCAGCTCGCCCGTCGCATCGAGGATGGCGCCCTTGGTCGCACCCCACGCCACCAGCGTGAGGTCGGCCTGGCGCGGACCGTGGAGCGTGAACTTCGACGAGGCCGGAATCTCGCGGGCCGCGGTCTCGAGCTTCGCCATGCGCTTTCGCATCATGGCAATCCGGTTCTCGATGCCTTCGGTGATGTGGCCCTCCGGGTCGTGCTCGTCGCTGGTGGTGGAGAAGATCGCGCCGGGCGTCCCGGGCACGGCCCGCGGACTGATGCCATCGGCGGTGATGGCGTGCCGCCGGTAACCATCGCCATCAGGCTCCTGCGGTTGATAGATGAGCCCGCGGTCGATTTTGAGCTTGCTCATGTCGATTCCATCGTTCGTGAACATCGACGAGGCCAGGAACTTCTCGAGGAGCACAACAACCGGCATCTGGTACCGGTCGGCCCAGTTGAAGCTCTCGAAACTGTCCATGAACGATTCGTCGATGTCGCCCGGCGCGACGACGATGTGCGGGAAGTCCCCGTGCGCGGGATGCAGCGCGAATTGCAGGTCCGCCTGCTCGGTGCGAGTGGGAAGGCCGGTGCTGGGCCCACCGCGCTGCCAGAGGAAGACGACCGGGCCGGGAGCCTCGGTGATGGCGGCGAAGCCGAAGCCTTCGGACATGAGGGCAAAGCCCGGGCCGGCGGTCGACGTGGCTGCCCGCACGCCCATGTGCGCCGCGCCGATCGCCATGTTGATGCTTGAGATCTCGTCTTCACACTGGACGACGGTGCACTGGTACTGCGGCCCCTTCTGCTCCAGGTAGACGCTCTCGTCGGTCGCCGGGCTGATCGGGTAATAGGTCTGCATGCCGAGGCCCGCCTTGAGCTTGGCGATGCCGACAGCCTGGAAGCCCTTGATCAGCATCCGGTGCTTTCGCTGTTCCTCCGGGACCGGGGCCAGCTTCCGTTCCGGTTTGGTGGGGAAATGGCTGCGCGCGTAGGCGGCTGCCGCCCGGACCGCGGCAACGTTCATCTCGGCGGCTTCCGCCTTGCGCCCGGTGAACTCGTTGCGGATCGCCTCAAAGAGGAGCTCCTCGTCATAGCCGGAGATGCCGATCGACGCCCCCAGGGCGACGGTGTTGCGCATGACGATGTACTTGCGCGATTGCCCGCCCTTCCCCACCTCCTTGAGGGCCTCTTCGAGGACCTCGAAAAAGGGGATCGGATAGAGGTTGATGTCGTCCCGACCGAATTGGCCCGGGTCGATTTTGAGGTCAGCGTCGTAGATAACCCCGCCGCCACGGGCCACCTGGTGGACATGCCCCGTGTGGCTGGGATAGTGCTTGCGTTCGGGGGCGTCGCCGAACAGGGATTCCTGGTCCAGCGCCACCAGCATGTGGATCTCATCGACATGCGAGTGCACCGGGACCGGCGCCGCCGTCACCCGGTAGTAGCTGTGCTTGCCCATGATGTTCGAGTGGAACTCGATGTTGGCGAAAACGTGGAGTCCGCCCCGGCTCAGGGCCTTGGCATAGATCTCCGCTGAGGCATTGATGCCTCCGCCCTGGGGGCCGCCTAGGACCCAGGAAAACTCCCGGCGGCTCAGTTCAGTTGGCACGACCAGCGTTGATTGTAGTCCGCCAGACTCCGGGGATTTGCTGCTGACAGTTGAAGCAGCTTCCGCGGCCGGTGAGCCGGTCGTCGAGGATTCGGTAGCCGATCCGCCGAATCAGGGTGGCCTGGCAGCGGGGGCAGCGAGTGTCCTCGTAGCGGCCCACCCGGCCGGGCAGGTTTCCGGCGTAGATGTACTGCAGGCCGGCCTCCTCGCCGATGCGCGCAGCCCGTAGCAGGGTCTCCGGCGTGGTGTTGTCCGGGTCTTGCATCTTGTAGTCCTTGTGGAAGGCGGTGACGTGCCAGGGGATGCTCGGGGACAGGCCAGTCAAGAACCTGGCGATGTCAGCCAGCTCCTCGTCACTGTCGTTGAAGCCCGGGATGATCAGGGTGACGATCTCCAGCCAGAAGCCCATCTCGTGCACCATCTGGATGCCGTTGAGGATGTTCTCCAGCTTGCCGCCCAGCGAGCGGTAGTTCTTGTCGCGGAAGGACTTGAGATCGATCTTGTAGAGCTCGGTCCAGGGGCGGATGTACTCGAGCACCTCCCGGGTGGCATTGCCGTTGGAGATATAGGCGGTGGTGAACCCGCGCGGCCGGGCCGCCTTGAAAACCTCGACCGCCCACTCCGAGGTGATCAATGGCTCGTTGTAGGAGGTAGCGACAACCCTGGCGCCCTGCCGCTGCGCGATCTGGACTAGCTGGTCCGGCGAGACATCCATCGGCTCGGAAAGGGCCCCAGGATCGCGCAGCGCCTGCGAGGTAACCCAATTCTGGCAATAAGAACAGTGCAGGTCGCAACCGAGCATCCCGAAGGTCAGTGCATCGGTGCCCGGGAAGGCGTGGAAGAAGGGCTTCTTCTCGATCGGGTCGCACTGCAACGCGCCGACATAGCCCCGAGGCACCATCAGTGTGCCGCCGCGGTTGTAGCGGACTTTGCAGATCCCCCGAAGCCCGTCCTTGATCAGGCATCGGTGGGCGCACGCGTAGCAACGAACCTGGTTCTCCGGCAGCTTCTCGTAGAGCGTTCCGAGGGCACCCTCATCGACCCGCCGGTCGAGCGCCTGCGAGAAGGGCGTGACCTCTTTGGCCGGCATACGTTGAATATAGACGGCCTCCTAGCCGACCTTCGTCCATAGACGTTGGTCGGACCGCGGCCTTTAGCGCAAGCGAAGACCGTAACTTAGCAACAGGGCAGGGATTGCCGCGGCGACGACGATTATCGTCACGCCCACCACTAAAACTATCGGAAGGCGTAATGGCAAAGGCAGCTTCAGCAGCAGTCTGGTCAGCGCCCGCCACAGGTGGCTTTCAAGAGCGGCGTAGAACCAACTTCGTTTAGCCATGAACTTGTAAGTACAGGTTGTTCCAAGCGGAGTAGCAAACCTGAAAGCCTTCAGGCCACAGTCTTGCGTGGCCCGTCAGGCCGCGTTGGGGACGACGTGCAGCCGCTTCGGCCGGACGAAGCCGCTATCCGGGTGCGGGTCGAAATAGCTCATCGGCACGGCGTTGCCGGTCGACTCGAGGGTGTCCAGGATCCGCGGGATCGCCCCGGTGGCGGTTAGCATGCCGGTGACCTTCCCGTTCTCGTATCCCGACTGCTTGTACACGAAGATGTCCTGGAGTGAGATCTGGTCTCCCTCGATCCCTATCACTTCCGAGATATAGGTGATCTTGCGCGAGCCATCCCGCAGGCGGTT
>DATNMH010000052.1:0-72641 GCA_035602395.1 Candidatus Acidiferrum sp. | reverse complement strand
TGCCCGGCGTGCGGATCGGACGCGACTCGGTGGTGGGCATTCACGCCGTCCTTTTCGACGACGTCCCGCCGGGCGTCATCGTCGGAGGGAACCCGGCCCGGGTGCTTCGCCGGCTTGATTTGTCTGTCAGCGGGGATAATCGAGGACAGTGAAGCTCAATCCACCGCCAGCCATGTGCGACCAGTGCAAGCATCTGCCGCGCTGGGAACACATCAGTGGTCCCGATCAATCGGTGACCCTCGAAGATGGACGCCAGGTCGTGCGCCGCGGGCAGGTCTGGGTTTGTACGCATTGCGGCCACCAGGTGCCGGTCTCGTTCGAGGCGTGGACCTGACGACGGCTGCGGCCACCCGGTTGGAGCGACTCCGGCAGGTGCTCGGGCAGCGGGTGCGACGCAGTATCGACACCGCCCCACCGCTGGTCCGGGCCGGCGTGCTGCTCCCGCTCGTGACGCGGGACAACACCCTCGAAATGCTCTTCACCCGACGCACCGACACGGTCCTGACCCATAAGGGCCAGATCTCGTTTCCCGGTGGTCAGCGCGAAGACTCCGACGCGGAGACGGTCGAGACCGCCCTGCGCGAGAGCTACGAGGAGATCGGCCTCGAGCCATCCCGCGTCACAGTGCTCGGCGAGCTCGACGATGTCTTTACAGCAGTCAGCAGTTTCGTGATCACACCAGTGGTGGGCCTGGTGGAGGGCGCCATCGGCGATTTACGACTGGCTCCCGACGAGGTGAAGAGCCTGCTGATGGTGCCCGTCAACCGTTTGCTCGACGCCGACGTGCACACCACCGAAATCCGGAGCGTCGGCGAGCAACAGTACCGCATCCACTATTACACGATCGGCGAGGACGTGATCTGGGGTGCGACAGGACGGATCGTCTACCAGTTCCTGAAGGCCTGGGAAGACGCCGCCTGAAGGCGCCCGGCGCGTTTCTCGAGGAGACCATTCAGTCGCAACCCGCCGCAGCCGAGCGTCTGCTCGCGGACCCGCTGGCGCAGTCGGTCGTATCGAGGTTGTCCGGGCAATCGCGCATCTTTCTCGTAGGCACCGGGACCAGCCATCACGGGGCAGTCGTAGGGCAGTATCTATTGCGAAGCGCCGGCCTCGAGGCGTGGGCGATCCCCGCCTTCGAGTTCGCCAATTACCCACCACGCTTCAGGGCCGGCGACGGCCTGGTGCTGTTGAGCCACCGAGGAAGCAAGCGCTTCAGCCAGAAGGCGCTCGAAGGGTTCAGCAGTCAGGACCACTGGGTGGCGATCACCGGTGAAGGATCTTCGTTAACCGGCCCGGGCGTGGTGTACACCGTGGCGCAGGAGCGATCGCCCGTGCATGCCGCCAGCCACACCGGGGCGATGATCCGGCTCGCCCAATTGGCCGTGGCCCTCGGTTCGCCGCCATGGAAAGCTGAGCTTGGTCGCATGCCCGGCGCCATCGGGACGGCCGTGAAGCTGGGCCCGCTGGTCGTCGAGGCGCTTGACCGGCTGAACTTCTCGCACGTTGTCCACTTCGTCGGCGGCGGGCCAGCATACGCCACCGCGCTCGAGGGGGCGTTGAAGCTGCGAGAGGCGTCGTACCTGAGTGCCGAGGGACACGAGCTGGAAAGCGTCCTGCACGGCCCGCTCATTAGCCTGAACGCCGAGGATTCGGTGGTGTTGATCGCGCAACCCGGTCCGACCCTCGAGAGGACCGAGGAGGTGGTTGCGGCCCTCCACGAGATCGGCACACCCACCCTCGCGGTCGGACCCGCCGCCGCCCGCTTGACCGCTGCCGAGATTCGGCTGGAGACGCCGGCGATCGATGAGCTGCTGGCTCCCATCGTCAACGTCGTCCCGCTCCAGTTGCTGGCGTTAGAGGTGTCTCGCCGCGTGGGGGTCGACGCCGACAGCTTCCGCAAGGTCGGCCGCTATGCCGCCGCCCAACTGAAGTTCACGCTGTAGGCAACTAGTCGATCGCCTTATTGACCTGATCAGTCGGCTACCGGCTGCGTTCAGACCGATCACATTGAAGCGGACCAAAGCCAGGGAAGAACCCACCCGGTCGCTGGTTATACCTCTGTGCAGCCCAAGGTGCATCCAACGGTGCTCGTTCTGATGGCCGCTATTGGCTTAGCCTCGAGCCTGGACCTCCTCGGCGAGGTCGTCAACGTCAACAGCGTCGTTCTCCTGGATAACTACGGCGGCCACACCATTCAGGTGCAAGAAGGGCAAGTCGTTCGAAAGATGTTCAATCCGCCGATCGATCCCACGACGATCACGCTGAGCTCCGATGCGGTCGGCTGGTCGCGACCATCGGACCCACTCGCCTCGCACATGATCGGCCGAGCCGACTTCAAGGCACTCCACCCCGGTGTCAGCACGATCAAATACAAGATCGCTGACGGTTGGCAATCTGGCCCCATCTATTACGTCGCAGACATCCTCGTGCGAGACCGTGGTCGACCGTATGACTTGGCACTGAGCGCGAACGGGATGTCATCGAGCTTTTGGACCCCCTCCGGATTCGCATTGCGCGTGGGCGACGAGGTTATAGTCGCCTCCCCTGATGGACAGGTGCTCACCACAGATTCCTCCATCGTCGTCCCGACCGTCCGGCTCATGCTCGGCAACCCAGGCGGGCTCGCGACACTCCGAGCCATCCGAGCGGGAACAGCTCAGATCGGCATACATCGAGCCGATGGCTTCTGGCTGCCTGCCGCCATCGTGGTCTCCAATTCGGCATCGCGATTTGATCTCACAGCCAATGAACCCGATGACGGCAAGGTCATTCACATGGGCGCGGGCCAGTCGCTGCGCCTGACGCTGACAAATCTGCCGCACTACCGGCCCTGGTACATCGCAAGGCAGCCGGAAGGCGTGATGCTCCTCGTCGACCCTAAGAGCCTCGGACAGGACGCAAACGGAGTGTTCGGATTCCAGGCCATCAAGTCCGGAACGCGCGAGATCTTGTTCCGAGCCGAACCCGCGAGTTGTTCAGACCAAACCTGCGCGGACCAGACCCGAGAGCTCCACCTCAACCTTCGGATCTCGTCCTGAAAACCGATCCTCGTACGACCTAATACTGGCCCGAGCAAGCGCGTCGGTAATCACGCCGTTGTATTTGCGTGGATGCTCGAGCCGCTCGGGTGCAGCCAGCGTTTGAGGTACGCGCCGGCAGCATTTTCACCGTCTTTCGTGGCGCAGCTCTTCTCGTGGCGATCGTCGCCCTGTTCTTCTGGGGTGGGGCGACTTCGGTCAATGACAGTGCCGGGGAAACCGGCGGGCTCGTTTTCTTGCTGTTCTCGGTCGGCCTTGTCGTTTTTGCTTTCATCGCCGGCCGGAAGGTCCGACTATTCGCGAATCAGGAATTGGTCGGCATTGTCGGGCCCTTGGGCGGCGTCCGAGTTTGCTCCCGAACCGAACTCGCCGAGATCCGGACTGCTTGGCACTGGTATCAGGGCCGCGGCATGGGTTATTGGGTCTTCCCGACACTCCACTTCCGAAAGCGTGACACCTCGGACGCCTTCATCACGCCGGTTCTCCTTTACGAGACCGAGGACCTCCTGGCTCTTAGTTCCTATCTTGGGATGCCAATCGAGCTTGATCGGCCGACGACACCCAAGGCGGCGTAAGCTGGGTTGTTAGTCGATCGCGTTCTTGATGTGATCGACCCTGATCAGACGGCCCGCGGCGACGGTCAACCCGACCACATCGAAGCGGACTGACCCGCGGTGTGGCCGTATCTTTAAGTAGTACAGGCCCAGCTGCCGCAGCTTCCGGATCTTCTTGGCGTCGACCGCCTCCTGGGGCAGGCCGTAGCCGTGGCCGGTCCGGGTCTTCACCTCGACAAATACCAGCGTCTTCCCGTCCATCGCCACCAGGTCCAGCTGGCCGAGCGGCGTCCGCACATCCTTCTCAACGATCTGGTAGCCGAGGCCACGGAGGTGGTCCTCGGCGAGCGCCTCGCCGCTAACCCCGAGCGGATTGACTGGCAAAGGCGGCCGCTTCCAACTCGGCGCGCGTCCGGATCGAGATGAAGGATCGACGGTGCAACGGGCTCAGACCGTGACGGTCCATGGCAGCCAGATGGTCGGGCGTCGGATAGCCCTTGTGGGCCTCGAAGCCGTACCCGGGAAACTTCTCCGCCATCCGCATCATCAGGCGGTCGCGGGTTACCTTCGCGAGAATGCCGCCGCACATGATCGAGATCGAGCGGCGGTCGCCCTTGACGATCGGCAGTTGCGGGGTCAGCGCCTCGGGGAGCAGGAAGCCGTCGACGAGCAGGTAGTCGATCGGCCGCCCCAGCTGTTGGATGGCAATCCCCATCGCCCAGCGGTTCGCCCGTGACACGCCGACCCGATCGATCTCGTCGACCTCGACGATGCCCACGCCCCACGCTTCGGCGCCGTCGAGGATGCAGTCGTAGAAGTGGTCGCGTTCATCGGCGGTCAGGAGCTTGGAGTCGTCGATCCCTTCGCACTGGAAATAGGGCCGCATGATCGCTGCCCCGGCCACCACCGGACCGGCCCATGGGCCGCGGCCCGCCTCATCGACGCCCGCGACGGTCGCGTAACCGAGCCCGAAGGCCTGGCGCTCGAAGACCCAGAGGTCTCGGTCAGCTTTCGGCCGTTTCTGGCGTTTCGGTGCCGGCGTCGGCTTCGCTGTCGGCGGGGACGGCTGTGATGGCAACGGCTTGACGCTTCTCCCGAATGCGGGCGCTCTTCCCGACTCTTCCGCGCAGGTAATACAGCTTGGCCCGGCGCACCTTGCCATGCCGAACCACGTCGATCTTCTCGATCCGGGGTGAGTGCAGCAGGAAACTCCGCTCGACCCCAACGCCGTGAGCGATGCGGCGCACGGTAAAGATTTCCTTCGTACCGCTGCCGCGGCAGCCGATCACGATGCCTTCGAAGATCTGGATCCGCTCGCGAGTGCCCTCGACCACCTTCGCGTGCACCTTGACCGTATCGCCGGGGATCAAGGTGGGGACGTTCTTGCGCTGAGCCTCAGCGTCGAGCAGGTCGATGACGTTAGACACGGCGTACAAGGATAACACCCCGCTACGACGTGGGCTGGCGATCGAGCAAATCGGGACGGCGACGGCGCGTCCGTTCGGCGGCCTGCGCGCGGCGCCAGCGCTCGATCTCGGCGTGATGGCCGGAAAGCAGCACCTCCGGAACCTGGTGGCCCTCGAAGACCGCGGGCCGCGTGTAATGCGGATACTCCAGCAGCTCGTCGGCAAACGACTCGTCCTTGGGTGATTCCTCCGAACCGAGGACACCGCTGACGAGCCGGCTGACGGCGTCGATCAGCACCATCGCCGGGAGCTCGCCGCCGGTGAGCACGTAGTCACCGATCGAGACCTCCCGGTCGGCGAGGTGGGCACCGACCCGCTCGTCGACCCCCTCATACCGTCCGCAGATCAGATAGAAATCCGAGTGGGTGGCCAGTTCGCGCACCAGTCCCTGGGTGAGCCGCTCCCCCTGCGGGCTCAACAGGATGACGGGGCCGGTGCCGGCGCGCGCGCGCACCGCTTCGAAGATGGGCTCCGGTTTGAGCACCATTCCGGCGCCACCACCGTACGGAATGTCATCGACCTGACGGTGCCGGTCGTGCGTGTAGTCGCGCAGGTTGTGAAGCTGCAAGGTGACCAGCCCGGCGGCCAGCCCGCGGCCCGTGACCCCCGAGCTCAACGGGCCAGGGAATAGTTCGGGGAAAAGAGTCAAGACCTCGATGTTCACGCTTGTGTCGCTTCGTCCAACTCGACCGTGATGCGTCCCTCGGACGGTGCGATCGTCCGGACGACGCTGCGGATCATCGGGATCAAGACTTCGTTCGTTCCGTTCGTCACGCGGAGCACGTCGTTCGCCGGGTAGGTCAGCACCTCCGCGACCTGGCCCAGCTCACGAGCACTACGCGTGTCGAACACTCGCAGACCCACGAGTTGGAAGTGGTAGTAACGATCGGCGGGTAATGCGCGCGCCTCCTCAAGCGGGACGGTGCAGTAGGCGCCGACGAGCTCCTCCGCGTTGTTGCGATCGTCGATGCCCTCGAACGTGACCAGCAGCCCATCGGGCTGTTCGCGGGAGCGACCAACGCGCAGGCGCCGGCCGCCGACAGTCACCTCGTGGCCCGGCGTGAACCGATCGGGAAAGTCGGTCAGGAGCTCAACTCGCACCGCACCCTTGACGCCATGGGCGCTCCGGACCAGACCAATCCGAAGATCGGTTTCTGGTGGCGTCGTCAAACGATCTCGACCATCACCCGATCGTGGTTCTTCAGTGCGGCAGCACGGACCACCGCACGAATGGCGTCGATGTTTCGTCCGCCCCGCCCGATGACCTTGCCGACATCCTCGTTCGCCAGCGTCACCTCGACCCGGTTGGTGCGCTCCCCTTCGACCATCGCCACCCGCACGTCATCGGGCTTGGAGACCATCGCCTTGATGATGTAGCCGACCAGGTCCGTGTAGTCGTGCATGCTCAGGCCTCCTCAGAGGCCGCCGCCACCGCAGGCTCCGGCGCGCTCGGCGCGGCCGGCGCCGTCGCTGCAGGCGCCGCCGCGGGCTTCGGCGGCTTGGTGGGTCGCTTCCTGGCCGACTCCTTGGGCAGGAGCCCCTGATCGATCAGGAAGGCGCGGGCGGTATCCGAGGGCCGCGCGCCCTTCTGCAGCCAGACCTTGATCTTGTCCAGGTCCAGGTTGAGCTTCACCGGCTCCGTCATCGGATCGTAGGTGCCGAGAATCTCGATGAACTTGCCATCGCGCGGCGAGCGGCTGTCCGCCACCACCAGGCGATAGAACGGGTGCTTCTTTGCCCCGATGCGCCGCAGTCGAATCTTTACCGACAAATTGACCTCCTAACCTTTCAAAAGTTGAGCGGGATCGAAGGGTAATCCCTTGATGCCTCTTCCCTTCCCCATCTGTTTCATCATCTGCTGCATCTGCTGAAAGCCCTTGATCAGCCGGTTCACGGCTGCGATATCGGTGCCCGCGCCGCGCGCGATGCGGCGACGGCGGCTGCCGTCGATCGTCTCGGGTCGCTCGCGCTCCATCGGCGTCATCGACAGGATGATCGCCTCCATCTGCTTCAGCTGGTCGTCATCCGGTAAGGCGCCGGCGAGGTTTTTGATCTTTCCCGCCCCCGGCAACATGCCGATGATCCCCTCCAGCGGGCCCATCTTCTTGACCTGCTTCAGCTGTTCCATGAAGTCGGTCAGTGTCAGCCGCCCGGCGCGGAGCTTCTTTTCCATCGCCTGCGCCTGCGACGCATCGACCTGGTCCTGGGCTTTCTCGATCAGCGTCAGGACGTCACCCATGCCAAGAATGCGCGACGCCATCCGATCGGGGTGGAAGATCTCGAAGTCGGTCAGCTTCTCACCGATGCCAACGAATTGAATCGGCGTTTGGGTGACGGCACGCAACGAGAGGGCCGCGCCGCCACGCGCGTCGCCATCCATCTTGGTCAGGATGGCGCCCGTTAGCGCGATCGTCTGCTGGAAGGCGCTCGTGACGTTGACCGCCTGCTGCCCGGTCATGGCATCGAGCACCAGCACCCGGTGCTGCGACGGGACGGCGCCGGTGATGGACTTCAGCTCGACGAGTAGATCCTCGTCGACCTGCAGCCGACCCGCGGTATCGACGATGACGACATCAGCATTCACCCGGCGCGCCTCGGCGATCGAATCGCGAGCGATCTTCACCGGATCTGTCCCGCGTGGAGCATAAGCCGGCGCGTTGATGCTCTTGGCCAGGACCTCCAGCTGCTCCATCGCCGCGGGTCGGCGGACGTCGGTCGAGACCAGCAGCGGCCGGTGGCCTTCGCGACGGACGAACAGGGCGAGCTTGCCGGCTGTGGTGGTCTTGCCCGATCCCTGCAGACCGGCGAGCACGATGACCGTGGGCGGCGACGGCGCATACGTCATCGGCGTGCGGTCGCCCAGCAGGTGGACCATCTCCTCGTCGACGATCTTCACGATCTGCTGGCCCGGGTTCAGGCTATCCATCACCTCGGCACCCACCGCCCGCGTCCGAATGCTCGCGACGAAGTCCTTGACCACCTTGTAGTTGACGTCGGCTTCGAGCAGGGCGAGCCGGACCTCGCGGAGGCCGGCGTCGACGTCGGCCTCGCTCAGCTTGCCCCGCCCGGTCAGCTTCTTGAGCGCCTGGTCGAGGCGCTCGGTCAGGGACTCAAACACGCTGCGTCCGCTCCAACCCGAGCTTGCGCTCGTAGTCGTCGAGGTTCACGGTCGTCCGCCGCACTACGTCGTAGACGGCCGTCCGCGACACCCGCTCACGCTTGGCGATCTCGCCATAGGACCAATCGAGCTCCCAGGCGAGATGGAGAATGCGACGCTGGTGCTCGGTCAGCAACGAGCCATAAAGATCGAGCAGGCGCAACTGGCGGTGGCGACGCCGGGCACTGTCAAGCATTTAGCCTTGACAGTATACGAGCTAGCTTCGCCTCTCTTCGTTCCGCAGGACGAACTGCAGCAACCAGAGAATCCCGACCACTGCGGCACCGAGGGCCAGCAGCCCGATGGCGCCAACGACGACCGCGAGAATCAGGAACGTCAGACCGGTTCGTCCTCGTCGGCGGGCTCGACCCGTTGATCCTGCAGAATCCGGAGCGCCTCCGCCGCCTGGTCGCGCGGGACCCAGAGGTCGACGGCGGCCAGCTCCCCCACGGTATTTCCCAAGACGGCGCCGATCGCTTCCTGCCGGAAGTAGACCGGAATCCCGGACGCCTCGAGGACCGCCTTCCAGAGATCCGCCTCAACCAGGCTGGTAGCAGTCACGAGTTGGACGAAGGTCTCCGATTTATCAGATGGGCTCATGTCCCCTCCTCCATCCGCAACAGCGCATCAAGGTATTGTCCGGGATCGAATCGATTGAGGTCATCAAGGCCCTCGCCAATGCCGACGAGCTTGACCGGCACCGAGAGCTCTGCTTCGATACTAAGCACAACGCCCGCCCGGGCGCTGCCGTCCATTTTTGTCACCGCGAGCCCGGTCAGACCGATCGCCTCCTGGAACACCTTCACCTGCTGCGCCGAATTCTGCCCGACGTGCGCGTCGAGCACGGCGAGCACCTCCTGCGGTGAGTGCGGATCGAGCCGCTGCATCACGCGGCGGACCTTCCGCAGTTCCTCCATCAAGTCGGTACGGGTGTGGAGGCGGCCGGCCGTATCGATGATCACGGGACTCATGCCGCGCGCACGCGCCGCCTCCACGGCATCAAAGGCGACGGCTCCGGGGTCAGATCCCGGTTGATGCGCGATGACATCGACCTGCGCCCGCTGTCCCCACAGCCGCAACTGCTCGATCGCAGCCGCTCGATAGGTGTCGGCGGCGGCCAGTAACGGGCGACGCCCTTCCTGGCGCAGCAGATGTGCCAGTTTTCCGATCGTCGTCGTCTTGCCGGATCCATTGACGCCGACGACCAGCACGACCGCCGGCGCGCCATCGAGGTTGAGCTCACGTGAGCGTCCGCCCATCTGGGTCGCCAGGTCGTCCTTCAGGAAGCGGAGCGCATCCGCGGGCGAGCGCAAGTGGGCGCCGGCTGCCTGCCGCCGCAGATCCCCGACCACCCGCTCCGTGGTGGGCACGCCGACGTCGGCCGCGATCAACGTCGCTTCGAGGTCGTCCCAGAAGGCGGCGTCGAGGGCCGGACGCCCGAAGACCTCCTTGAGGTCGGCGACGTAGGCCTGGCGACCGGCGTCGAGGCTCTTCGAAAACCGTTTCCAGAATCCCTGGCGCTCGGCCGGCGCCCTGTCATCCGGATCAGGCGGAGCGTTCACCTACCGGGATCAGGGCGTCCTGATGCAAGCGGACGGAAACGATGCGCGAGATCCCATGCTCGGCCAGCGTGACGCCGTAGAGCACCTCCGCCTGCGCCATCGTCGAGTGGTTGTGGGTGACGATGAGGAACTGCTGGTCGATGGCGAGGCGTTTCAACACCCGATTGAAACGGATGACATTGGCGTCGTCGAGCGCCGCGTCGACCTCGTCCAGCACGTAGAAGGGGCTCGGGTTGACGGCCTGCAGGGCAAACAGGAAGGCCAGCGCCGTCAGTGCCCGCTCGCCACCGGATAACAGGGTGAGCGGTTGCAGGCGCTTGCCAGGCGTCTGGGCGAGGATTTCCACGCCCTCGTCTAACGGATTACCCTCCGGCTCCCCCTCGAGTCGCAGGGTCGCACGACCGCCCTCGAACAGCTCAGCAAAGAACTCCTGGAAATTCACCGCCACGGATTGGAAGACGGTACGGAATCGGCTGTCGATCTCCCCCTCCAGACGCCGCCGCAGCTCGTTGAGCTGCGCGGTGGCGGCCTCGAGGTCGCCCAACTGCGCGGTCAGGCTGTCGCAGCGGTCGCGCACTTGCGCATACTCCTCGGGCGCGAGCAGGTTGACCGCGCCCATGGCATCGAGGCGTCGCTGCAGGCGCGAGACCTCACGTTCGGTCTTCTGCCAGTCGACGTCCTCGATCGCCTCGGTGTCGTCCTCGATTTCCTGGCCACCTTCGCGGAGGGCGAGCGCGCACCGGTCGACCTCGACTTGCGCCGCCTCGCGGTCGGCGGCCGATGCCGCCCAGGCGTCATCGGCATGGGCGACCTCGACTTGCAGCGTTACGTTGCGTTGTTCGTCCTCGCGGAGCTGCGCCTCCAGGCCAGCGAGCGTGTCGACATCCGGCAGCTGCGTCGACTCGAGGGTCTCGAGCTCGGCGCGCAGCGACTTCGAAGTCTCGAGCCACCGCTGGCGTTCCTCGTTGATCAGGGCTGGCTGGACCGCCAGCTCCTCCTCGGCAGCGCGACGTTGGGCGAGCTCGTCGCCGTGGGTTCGAAGGCTTTGTTGCGCCCGCTCGAGCTGGCGAACCATGTCATCGGACCGCTGTCGGGCGAGCGCCGTCCGCAGTTCGGTCTCCTGCCGCCGTGCCGTCAGCTCGCGAAGGCCTTGGGCGACGTCGATGATCTGCTTCTCGAGCGCGGCCATCTCCTGATCCGCCGTGGCCTCGGCTTCGCCCTGGACACGCTGGCGACTCAGCGTATCGACCTGGGTCTCCTCGGCCTGCTGCAGCAGTCCGCCGATCCGAATCAGTTGCTGGCGCAGTTGCGCCTCCTGCTGGCTCTCGCGCTGACGCGCCTCGGTCGCGGCGGCCAGCGCGCCGGCGGCCTGCGCCGCCGCCGTGCGTGCAGCATCGACCCGCGCCGTAATCGCTTGTCGCTCGGCCGTCAGTGCGGATCGAACCGCGGCTAGGCCTTCCAGTTCCTCGGCGGCCCCCAGCGCAGCTCGGCGCTCACCATCCAGCGCCTGCTCGGCATCGCGAATCCGGGCCTGTACCTCGAGCAGGGCATCCGCAGCCTGCCCGCCCCGATACGACACCGCCGTGAGGATCTCGCCGCTGGGCGTCACCGCCCGCAGCTCGGGATGGCGGTCCACGACACGAGCGCCCTCCGAACGGTCGGCCACCAGGACCACGCCGCGAAGCAGATGGGCCAGCAGCCGGTGGGCTTGATCAGGCGCCCGCACCAGGTCGATCACAGCATGTAGTCCGTCCGGCACCGGAGCCGGCGCCTCGCTTTCCGGTGGGTAGAGCAGCGTGTCTCGCGCCTCCTCGGCGGCAGCTAGTGCCGCGGCGGCGCTCTCGAAGCTGCGTCGGTCGCGCGCCACCCAGCCGTGCAGCCAGCCCTCCAGCGCTGCCTCGACGGCAACCCGGTGCACCGGTTCCACGTCGATCAACTCGAGAAGTCGTTCCCAGTTTGCGTCACTTCGGATCGGCCAGCGGCGCTGCGCACCGTCCAGCAATGTTCGAAGGGCGCCAAGCTCGGCCTGGATTGAACGCAGCGCCGCATCCCGCTCGACGACCGTCTTGCGCGCCGCCTCGACCGCTGCCTCGGTTTCCGCCTGGCGTTGCTCGATGCTCGCGGTCGCCTGGCTGACCTCGAACAAATCTTGCCCGGCGGCCTCGGCCGTCCGGCTACGGCGATCGAACTCTTCGGTCAAGGTGGCGTGTCGGACCGACCACGCCTCGAGTTGCGCCCGCGCCTGCTGCTGTTGCTCACTTAAAAATTGCCGCCGTCCTTCCAGTTGGCGCAACTCGGCGTCAAGCGATGCCGTCTCACGCTGCGCCTCGTGGCGCCGCTTTAGGCGCGCAATCCGGTCCGCCTCGAGCCCTGCCTGCGTTTCGCGCGCGACCGCCTCGGCATTAACCGCTGCTTGGAGGGCGATCGTTGCCGCTTCGAGCTCGACGGTTGCGCCATGGACCGCACGAGCGAGCTCATCCACGACGCGGGTGCCGGCCTGCTCAGAGGCGCCCAGGCGTTCGAGCTCTCGCTGCAGCGCTTCCAGCGCCTGAACCGCGGCGAGGTTGCGTTCCTGGGCGATCCGCGCCTGGTGCTCGCTCTCGGCCAGGCGCAGTCGCACCTCCGCCACCGTCTCCTGGTGACGCCAGCGCGCCTCGCGTGCCGTGAGAAGGGCCGAGCGATGCTCGGCGTAAAGCGGTTCGAACTCAGCAACGGCGGCGTTGGCCGCGGCCCGTTTGTGCTCCGCCGTTTGCTGACGCGCCAGCGCTTTGCGCAGCTGAACCATCGCCTTGCGCCAGGCATCGCGCGCGAGGCTGCCCTGCAACACCTTGAGCGCATCGGCGACTTTCCTGTACTCCTCGGCGGACGCGGCCTGCACGCGCAACTCCTCGGCGCGGGGACTCAGCTCATTGAGAATGTCGCGCGCGCGACGCATGTCGCGATCCGCCTCCACCAGGCGGTTGATCGCTTCCTGCCGCTGGTCGCGGAGGCGCCGGACGCCGGCCGCTTCTTCGATGAGCTCGCGGCGTAACGCCGGGGCCGCCTGGATGACGAAGTCGATATCGTTCTGCGCCGTCACGGCGTAGCCGTCCTGGCGCAAGCCGGTGCTGGCCAGCAGCGCATCGATGTCTTTCAACCGCGCGCGCGAACCGTTGATCAGGTACTCGCTCTCCCCCGAGCGGAAGAGGCGACGCGCGACTTCGATCTCGTTGAACTCGACATTGAGTCGCTGGTCGGCATTGTCGATCGTGAGCGTGCACTCCGCCATGCCGACCGCCGACTTACCGGGACCGCCCGAGTAGATGACATCCTCCATCTTCTGGCCCCGCAGCCCGCGCGCGTTGCGCTCGCCGAGTGCCCAGCGGATGGCATCGACCAAATTGGACTTGCCGCTGCCGTTGGGGCCGACGATGGCGGTGATGCCCCGGCTGAACGGCAACTCCGTACGGCGAGCAAAGGTCTTGAACCCTTGCAGCCGCAGCGACTTCAAATGCACAGGCTAGGTTGGTAAAGACATGGCTGAGCGATCGCGCCCATCAGTGACGAAAGCATGGACCACGGCGCGGGTCACCCGTGTATTAGAGCATGTCACCGTTGCCGAAGGCAACGGCGGCCTCCGACCCTACTTCCCGATGAGCACCTCTGTGGCCTTGATGATGACGGTGACCCGGTCGCCGGCTTTGAGGCCGAGCCGCTTGAGCGAGCCATCGGTGATCGCTGCCACCACGCTACCTGGCTCGATCTTGACCTCGACCTCGGCCATGATGGTGCCCGACTTAACGCGAACGACTTCACCCTTGAGCTGATTGCGCGCGCTGAGTTCCACTTTCACGCCTCCTGTTGTTCATACCGGGTAGACCCCCACATCGGTCGCCTTGAACGATAGCCAGACCTCCCCTCCTTCACCAAGGTTTAGCTCCCTGAGGGCGGCGGGCGTCACCTCTGCCACCACTCGGACCTCGCCGTCGATACGAACCCGGACTCGATCGCCGATGAACTCGATGCCGCTGGCCCGGCCCGGCCAGACGTTGCGGGGACTGCCCTCGGGACGGCTTCGATACAAGGCGACCGCGCGCGGGTGAATCACCGCGAAAACATCGCCCGACTCGGCGCCGGTGGCCGCGACCACCGGGCCGCCTGGCATTCGCACGAACCCATGGTCCGCCTGTCCCTTCAACAGGTTCACCCCCACGAGGTCGGCCACGTACTGCGATCTCGGACGTTCCGTGACCTCCGCCGGGGTGCCCGTTTGCACCAACCGCCCCCTTTCCATCACGACCAATCGATCGGCGAGGGCCGCCGCCTCGAGCGGGTCGTGCGTGACGACAAGGCGAAGACCCGGGAACGATGCCAGATGGTGTTTCAGGTCACGCCGAACCTCGGCCCGCGTGGTCACATCCAACGCCGCGAGTGGCTCATCGAGCAGCAGGAGTCGCGGGTCCGGCGCAAGCGCGCGGGCCAGCGCCACCCGCTGGCGTTGACCGCCGGACAGCTCGGCCGGTTTCGCGCTCGCGTAGCTCTGCAGTCCCAGGCGGTCGAGCCAATCGATCGCTTTTTCGCGAGCCACTCGCCGTCCTGTTCCACGCGAGCGAAGGCCGAAGGCCACGTTATCCAGGACACTCAGGTGCGGAAACAGCAGGTAGTCCTGAAACACGACGCCGATCGGGCGGCGCTCGGTCGGGACATAGGCGCCGGTTGCCATGTCCTCGAGGACCTGCCCGTCCAAGCGGACATGCCCTGCGGTGAAGGTCACGAGGCCCGCGATGGCGCGCAGCAGCGTGGTCTTCCCCGCTCCGTTGGGGCCGAGCAGGGCGACGACTTCTCCCTCCGCGATCGAGAGCTCCATGTCGAGGTCGAGGGCTCCGAGCGACAATCCCACCATCGCATCGAGGCTCACGCCGTGCCGAGCCAGCGGTCCCGCAGCCCGATCAACACCCCCAAGGAAATGACCAGGAGAACGAGGCTCAGGATGTACGACGCCTCCTGGTTGGTCTCGAGAAGAAGGTAAACGGCGAGCGGCATGGTCTGGGTGATGCCGGGGAAGTTACCGGCGAAGGTGATCGTCGCACCAAACTCTCCGAGGGCGCGCGCCCAGCAGACCACCGCTCCCGCGGCCAGCGAAGGTCCGATGAGCGGCAGTGTGACCTGCGCGAACACCCGCCAGCGGCTCGCGCCCAAGGTTCGAGCCGCCTCCTCGTAGCGACGATCCATCGAACGCAGACCAGCCTCCACCGTGAGGATGAGAAAGGGCATGGCCACGAAGGTCTCGGCCATGATGACGCCCGCGGTCGTGAATGGGAGCCGGATGCCCAAAGTGGTGTCGAGCCAGGATCCCAACAGCCCGCGCCGACCGAACGCCAGGAGCAGGGCGATGCCGCCCACGACTGGCGGGAGCACCATGGGCAGGGTGGTCAACGCGCGCAGCAGTGCGCGACCCGGAAACTCGACGCGGGCATAGATCCAGGCCATCGGCACCCCGAGCACGAGGGCGATGCCGGTCGCGGACAGCGAGGCGATCAGGGAGAGCTTGAGCGCCTCGAGGGTGTCCGGCTCGGCCAAGGTCTTGAACGCGTCACGCCACGGCGCCCTCAACACCAGGCCAAGCAACGGGAGGACGAAGAAGGCGACCCCCACCGTCGCCAGGGCGATGACGACGATCGGGACGCTCTGCCGCCTCACGTCGCGATCAGGCGTGGATGAAGCCGAAGGACTCCAACGTCGATTGGCCACTGGATGAGAGAACAACGGCGATGAAGGCGCTGGCGAGGTCCGCGTTCTTGGTGCCCTTGACCACGGCCACCGGGTATGTGGCAATCACGTTGTACGCGTCGGGAATTGGGACGCCCTGCGCCTTGCTGGCGGCCGCCTTGACATCGGTCGTGTAGACGATGCCGGCATCGGCCTCGCCGAGTTCGATCTTGCTCACCACGGACTTGACGTCCGTCTCCAGGCTTTTGGGCGTTACGCTGACGCCCGCTTTTGCCAAGGCCTGGAGAGAGTACTTCCCGGCGGGCACCGTTGCCGCCTCGGAAATGTAGATCAGACCCGGCTTGGACAGATCGGCGAGCCCGGTGATGCCTTTGGGGTTACCAGGCGCGACCACAATTTCGAGCTTGTTGTGGGCGAAAACCTGGGGCGTACCAACGGTGAAGCCATCGCCCTTCAGCTTGTCCATGTTGGTCGTATCGGCGGAGGCCAGAATGTCCGCCTGCGCACCTTGCTCGATCTGCGTCAGCAAGGTCGGTGTGCCGGCAAAGTTGAATTGCACGGTCACCCCCGGGTGGGCTGCCTGAAAGCCGGTGCCGAGCGCCTTGAAGGAGTCCGTCAGCGAGGCTGCGGCAAACACCGAAATGCTGCCACTCAGTGCCGTGGCTGTCGGTGAAGTGGCCGGGCCTGCACTACTCCCGCAGGCGGCGAGAAGCGCAGCAGGAATGGCGAGTGCGGCGGCAGCCCTCCAACGCATCGCGGCCTCAGGCCTCCGGTAGCTCGATCAGCACGTTGGTGGCCTTGACCACCGCGACCGCGCGCACCCCTGGCGCGAGCCCAAGCTCGTCGGCGGCTTCTCGAGAAATCAGGGAGACAAGTCGATACGGGCCGGCCTGCAGCTCGACCTGCGCCATGACCCGGTCTTTGACCACGCGGGTGACAATGCCCTGAAAATGATTGCGTGCCGATCGGCTCACCGTCGTTTCTGGCTTGACGTCAGCCGGCGTCTTCGCCATGAAGCGCGCGAGTTGCCGCCCATCGACGACGCGTTGCCCGCCGGCGGTCCTCACGGTGGCCAGCCGACCGCTATCGGTCAGCCGGCGAACGCTGTCGACACTCACGCCGAGGAGCTCCGCGACGTCGCCGATCTTGTAAGAAGCCATTGAAGGACTCAGAAACTCTAGCATTTGCGGGGTTTCTATGCAAAATCCCTCAAATTAATGATGACGGCGACGCCCGCTAGAATCCTTCCTGAAATGAGCGATGAGGTTCGCGACGTCCCTGCCGAGTGTGCTCAGTTGCGGCGGTTGCTCGCGAAGCACCAGTGGAGCGGACTGGTCCCGGCCAAATCCAACGGGGCCTGCCCGGAGTGCGCCGGTTCGAAACCCCCAGTGGGCGGTGGTCATCGGCCGGGCTGCGCCCTCGCCGCGGTATTAGGCGAGAGCTAGTTCGGCGAGCGCTTGGCCTCGTGCGCCGCGACGGCCTCCAGGACTTCGTCCGCGGCGGGCGGATGGTCGAGCGCCCCAAGCGCCGAGAGGGCCTCGCGCGCTGCCATCTGCTCGGCCGCGCGTTTCGTGCGCCCCTGTCCGGTGCCCCGGTTGCCGTCCCCAAAACTGACCTCGGCCGTGTACTCGCGCCGATGGCCGGGGCCCGAGGCGCTGACGATTTCATACTGCGGCGTGGTCAAAAAGCGCTCCTGCGTGACCTCCTGCAGGCGGCCCTTGTAGTTGTCGTCGGGCCAGGCCTGCACGTCGATCAGGCTGCGACTGAAGAGGCGATAGGCCGCCCGGTACCCCTGGTCCAGGAAGATCGCGCCGATGACCGCCTCGAAGGTATTGGCGAGGATCGACTGCAGCGAACGGGCCCCGGTCTTGTGCGCGCCCTTGCCCAGCAGCAAGTAGTCGCCAAGGCTCAGCCGCGAGGCGAGGCGCGCCAGGCTTTTCGTATTGACGACCGAGGCGCGCAGGCGGGTCAACTCGCCTTCGTCGGACGTCGCATAGGTGTTGTAAAGATGCTCAGCCGCGATCAGCTCGAGCACAGCATCGCCCAGGTACTCGAGACGCTCGTTGTCCGCGCTGCCCCGTTCTGGATGCTCGTTGTTATAGGAACGGTGGGTCAACGCCTGCCGGAGCAGGGCAGCATCGTGGAAGCGCACGCGGAGCGTGCGCTGAAGCTTCTGGATGGGGTCGTCGGTCGGCGTGGGCTCTAGTTCAGGTGGTGATTCCGAGCTTTTCTTGAACGTAGTCCCACGCGGCACCGACGGTCTGGATCTTTTCAGCGTCCTCGTCAGGTATCTCCATTCCGTATTCTTCCTCGAACGCCATGATCAATTCGACCAGGTCGAGGGAATCCGCGTTCAGGTCGTCGACGAAAGAGGCGTCGGGTGTGACTTGCTCGGTATCCACGCCGAGCTGCTCGGCGATGATGCCTTTGAATTTCTCGTAGCTGTTCCCGTCCATCGACTCCCCTTCTAGCTAGTGCAAGTGCGGTCAAATTCTAGACCAAGCGGGGCCCATCTTCCTAGATCGGGAGACCGCCGTCAATGCCCAGAACCTGGCCGGTGATGTAGCCGGCAGCCCGCGACGCGAGGAACACGATGGCCGGCGCGACGTCGTCCGGCGTCCCGATCCGGGGGATCGCCGCCGCCTGGCGGGCGCGCTCCAGCAGCTCGACGGGCAGACCGCTGGTCAGCTCCGTTGTGATGAATCCGGGAGCGACGGCATTGACCGTGATGTTCCGGGAGCCGACCTCCTTGGCGAGCGACTTGGTCAGCCCGATCAACCCGGCCTTCGACGCGCTGTAGTTGGCCTGGCCGGCATTGCCGGCCACGCCGGCGAGCGACGACACGTTGACGATACGGCCGTATTTTTGCTTGAGCATCGGTCGCAGCGCGGCCTTGCTGGCAAGAAACGCCGCTTTCAGATTGGTCTGGATCACGATGTCCCAGTCGGCTTCGCTCATCCGCATCACCAGGGTGTCCCGGGTCAGCCCGGCGTTGTTGACCAGGACGTCGAGGCGGCCCCACTGTTTCACGACGGCCTCGACGGCCGTCGCCGGTGCCGAGCTGTCGGCGAAGTCCGCCTGCAGCGCCATCGCCTGGTGGCCCTGGTGCGACAGCTCCTCGACCAGCGCGTCGGCCTCCGCCTGGCGGCTCTTGTACGTAATGGCAACCTTGGCGCCTGTCTGTCCGAAGAGGACGGCGGTAGCACGACCGATGCCACGGCTTCCACCGGTGACCAGGACGACCTGTTCCGAAAAGCCGTCAACCATGGATGGTCTTAAGGGTGGTGTTCATGCTGGCCAGATCCTCGATATTGTGGACCACCGCGCCCGGGAGGATCTTCTTGACCAGCCCGGTCAGGGTCCGCCGCGGACCAACCTCAATGTAGGTGTCGGCTCCAAGCTGCTGCAACCGCTGGATCGACTGCGTCCAGCGCACCGGGCCGGTCAGCTGGCCGACCATGAGCCCGCGGACCTCGATCGGATCCTGGTGGACCTGTGCGTCGGCATTGAAGACCTGGGGGCGTCGTAACGCACGCAGCGGGATCTTCTCCCAGGCGGCGGCGAAGACCTGCGCCGCGTGGGCCATCAGCGGCGAATGGAAAGCGCCGCTGACGGGCAGGCGCACCAGGCGCTTCGCCCCCGCCGCGTCGAGTTTGGGGCCGACGGCCTTCAGGCCGGCCTCGCTCCCCGAGATCACGACCTGGCCGGGTGCGTTGTAGTTGGCGACCACGACCTCTCCCCCACTGCTCGCGCATGCCTGTTCGACGGCGCTGTCGGCCAGGCCGAGTACGGCGACCATGCCGCTGGCTTTCGGTGCTGCCGCCGACATCGCTCCGCCGCGTGCCCGCACGGCCGCCAGCGCGTCGATGGGGTCGAGCGCGTCCGCCGCCACCAGCCCGGCGAACTCGCCCATGCTGTGGCCGGCGACCAGGGCGGCGGCGAACCCTCTCGCCGACATCAGGCGAAGCAGCGCCAGGCTGTGAAACAGGATCGCCGGCTGGGCGTTGCTGGTCGCCTGCAGCTCGGCCTCCGGTCCGTCCAGCATCAGCCGGCCGAGCGGCATCGCCAGCCGGTCCTCGGCCTGGCGCAGGAAGTCGGACGAACCCGGGTCCCCTTCCAAAAGGTCGCGGGCCATTCCAACGAATTGGGCGCCCTGGCCTGGAAACAGGAAGGCGACGGTGATCGCTTGGGACCTAGTCGGTCTTGATGACTTCGCGGCCGTCGTAGTAGCCGCAGTTACGACAGATCGTGTGCGGCCGCTTCGGCTGGTGGCACTGCGAGCATTCGACCAGCGCGGTGCGCTTTATCGCCAGGTGGGCGCGGCGCTCGCCCTGGCGGGCATGGGCGTATCGAGTCTTAGGGAGAGCCATGAGCAGCCCATTATAGGGCCACCATGCGTGAAGGGTATGGCGTCAGCGACCAGTTGATTCCTCTAAGGGCTCGGGATGAAACGCGGACCAATTGTCTGGACGTCGATGATTGTGCTCGCCTTGACTGTCTCCGCTTGTGGGGACCGGCCAGGGGTCGCCTCCAGTCCGACGGCCTCTCCAAAGACCGCAAGCGAGTCGGGACAATGGCACGTCGAATCAGCGGGGCAGCTCGGACAGATCGAGGCTGAAACATGCGCGACCGAGGAATTTTGTATCGTAGTGGACCGAGCTGGATACGTCGTGTCGCGCGATGGCCGACTCACCTGGCAGCGCGGTTCGTTTACTTCCAGCACTACCCTGTTCAGCGCCGGCGACGTCTCGTGTCCGAGCCCAACGACATGCCTCGTCGTCGGCACAGCCGGCGGGTCGGTGCAGCCTAGCATCGCGGTCTCAACCGATGGCGCCAACAGTTGGCACCTCCAGCAGTTTGAAAGCCCGGGCAGCTCCCTGAACGCCATCAGCTGTGCCAGCAAATCGTTATGTATGACCGCCGGAAGCGCCGTCAACACCCAGCGCAAGACGTTGATCTACATCACGAGGGATGGGGGTAGCAACTGGCAAAGTGTGCCGCTCGACCAGAACATCGAGGTCCATGGAATCGCCTGCTGGACCCAGGAGGTCTGCTCGGCGGTCGGCTACGCCATCATCAATGGATCGACCGCACTGGTGGCTCTGCTGAAAACAGCCGATGCTGGAACGCACTGGATGAGCAAGACCGTCTCCACGCCCGCTGGGATCGGCAGCCTGAGCTGCGTTTCGACCGGGCGATGCATGTCCGTCGGTCTATCGACGAACGATATCCTCACCACCGAACCGCTCGTTTACATTCAGGACGCCACCAGCAACGCATTCACGCGAACGGTGACCTCGCTTGGTGTGGAATTGCTGGACCAGGTCTCGTGCGGAACGCCCCTATTTTGCATCGCCGTTGGTTGGGGCTGGACCGGGTCGGGTGACAATCGCACCCACCGTGCAATGGTTCTGGCGACGGACGACGGAGGCACGACCTGGCACCACGAGAGTCTGCCGGCGAATTTGACCGAGGTGCTGAATGTCAGCTGTCGGGCGACTTTTCGGTGCCTTGCGGGTGCGATCACCGATCCGTACGGTTATGTCGTGTTGAGCCGCGACCTCTCCTAACTCAGGAGCGGCCGCTGACGACCTCGACTTCCTTCGCCCTGGCTGGAGGAGTCCGTAACGCCTCGACGCCCTTCTTGACGGTGGCGACCGTCCGCAGCAGCTGGGTCTCCAGGTTCTGCATGACCTCCCAGGCGTAGCGATCGGCGGCACGGCGCGTCTCCTCGGCCTTGAGGGTGGCCTCCTTGAGCATGGCGTCGGCCTGCTTTTCCGCCCGCTTGACCAGTTCGTGCTGGCCGATCATCGTCTGGGCGCGCTCGCCCGCCTTGCCCACCGTCCTGGCCGCCTCGGCCTGCGCCTCGGAGAGCAGCCGCTGTTGCTCCTGGAGGGTCCAGCGCGCCTGCTTGATCTCATCCGGCAGGCTGAGCCGAAGCTCGTCGATGCAGGACAGCGCCTCCTCTTGATCGATGACGACCGTCCGCGTCAGCGGGATCTGGCGGCTGTGGCCGATCAGGTACTCGAGGCGATCGATCGCTTCATGGATGTTCATTCGTTGTGCTCCTTCAGGGTCGCGGGGTTCCCGCGGTGAGACGTTGTTTGAGCGGTCCGACGACGTTGGCTGGGACGAATTCCGAAATGTCTCCACCGAACTCGGCGAGTTCCTTGATCAAGCTGGAGCTGAGAAACAGGTGGCGCAGGCTGGTCGGGATGAAGACGGTGGTCACATCGGGTTCCAGGCGGCGGTTCATCAGCGCCATCTGGAACTCACTCTCGAAGTCTGACACGGCGCGCAGCCCGCGGACGATCACTCGCGCGCCGACCTGTCGCGCGAAGTCGATGGTGAGGCCGCTGAAAGTGCTGACCTCGACGCGGGGGCGTTCGCCGAGGCTCTCGCGGATCATGGTGACGCGCTCCCCGGTCGTGAACAAGGGCTGCTTGCTCGGGTTCTCGAGGACGGCGATCACCACGCGGTCGAAGATTCCCGCGGCTCGATCGACGATGTCGAGGTGACCGTGGGTCAATGGGTCAAAGCTTCCCGGGTAGAGCGCGGTGATCATTGATACCTGAAAAACGTGAGCCGGGTGGCCCCGTAATCGCGATCGCGCACGAACGACAGTCGCTGAAGCGCGGGCAGCGGCTGGCCGCGATGGTGCTCGACCACCAGCAGCGCCTCGTCGCGGAGCGGCGCTCGGTCGAGCGCCTGCAAGGCGGCCGTCAGCGTGGCGCTGTCCTGGTACGGGGGGTCAAGGAGAAGAAGGTTGTAGGCGCCGAGGTCGCCATCGTGCGCCCTCAACCAGTCGATGGCGTCAGCGTGTGCCACGTCGCCCTGCTGGGCGAAGCCGGTTGCGGCCAAATTGTTCGCGACGATGGTAGCACAGGCTCGGTCGCGTTCCACAAACGTCGCCGACGCCGCACCACGCGACAACGCCTCGACACCCAGGGTGCCGGCGCCCGCGAAGAGATCGAGGACTCGCGCACCGCGTATGCTGTCGCCGATGATGTTGAACAACGCCTCTCGCACCAGCGCTGTGGTTGGCCGCGTGGCTCGGCCTGGCGGCGTCTTGAGCAGGCGTCCACGACTGGTCCCAGCGGTGACGCGCGTGGCCGGCCCCGTCATGCGATGAGTAAAACAGGCGGGTCGGTCTGAAGGCCGTCGCCCACGAAGGAGCAGCAGCATAGTCGTCGTCGCCGCCGTGGTTGGCATCATCCTCGTGCTGGCCCTGCCGATCGCTGCCGGCATGGGGGTTGGATGGCTGCTGAGCCGGCTGCGGCCGGTACCGCCTGCGGTTCCGCCACCGAAGGTCAGTCCAGAGCGAACACCTGACGATACGCCGAAAGCTGGCGGCGGAGGCCCGGCTCGCCGGCCAGCGTCGGGTCGTGGTCCAAGAGGCGGACGGCCTCGCTCTGGGCGTCGCTGATCAGCGCGGCGTCGAGCAAGTTCGCCATCTTGAAGTCCTTGCCGTGCTGGCGGTAGCCGGCGAGGTCACCCCAGCCCCGTAGGTCGAGGTCGATCTCGGCCAGGTCGAAGCCGCTGCTGTGGGTGACGACCGACTGGAGGCGCTTCAGCGACTGCGGATCCTCGGCATCGGTGAAGAGCAAGCACCACGACTCCTCGGATCCCCGTCCGACCCGGCCTCGGAACTGATGCAGTTGTGCCAATCCAAATCGGTCGGCGCCCTCGATCATCATGACCGTGGCATTCGGGATGTCGATGCCGACCTCGACCACCGACGTCGAGACCAGGATGGCGATCTCGCCGCGCTGGAAGGCTGACATGACCGACTCCTTCTCGGCGGATTTGAGGCGCCCATGGAGCAGGGCGATGCGGGAGGCGAGCTCGGGAAAGACGTCGCGCTGCAATTTCTCGAGCTCCTGGGTGGCCGACCGCACGCCGAGCTTGTCGGACTCCTGGATCAGGGGGCAGATCACGAACACCTGCCGGCCGGCCTCCACCTGCTTGCGGATGAAGTTGTAGGCATCGGCTCGCTTCTCCGGCGGGACGAGTCCGGTCTTGACCGGTCGCCGCCCCGGCGGCATCTCATTAAGGATCGAGATGTCGAGGTCCCCGAAAAGGGTCAGTCCGAGGGTGCGCGGGATGGGAGTAGCCGTCATCGACAAGAAATGCGGGGTACGCTCGCTCTTCTGCCGGACGGCCAGCCGCTGACCGACGCCGAAGCGATGCTGCTCGTCGACAACCGTCAGCGCCAGGTCTTTGAATTGCACGCCTTCCTCGATCAGCGCGTGCGTTCCGACCAGCACGGGCAGTTGTCCGTCGGCCAGCGAAGCGAGCATCGGCTTTCGAGCCGCGGCCGGCGTGCTGCCGATCAGCAGCCCGACATCGATCTGGAACGGTCCCAGGATCGATTGGATGACGTCGGCGTGCTGGCGGGCCAGGATCTCGGTCGGCGCCAGCATCACAGACTGGAAGCCGGCGTGAGCGGCGTGGTGCATGGCCATCGCCGCCACCACCGTCTTGCCCGATCCCACGTCGCCTTCGAGCAATCGGTTCATCGGCTGCGGGCGGGCGAGATCCTGCAGGATCTGCCAGGCGGCGACGCGCTGCGCGTTGGTGAGCTTGAAGGGCAGCGCCTTGACGAACCCGCGCGCCGTCGCCTCATCGAATGGAACGACTTGCGCGGCCCGCGACTTTCGGGCGCGCTTGGCCATTTGGGCGGCGACCTGAAGGACAAACATCTCTTCGAAGGCGAGGCGCTCCTTGGCGCGGTCCAGTCGCGCGGCCGAGGCCGGGAAATGGGCCTGCCGCACCGCCTCGGCGCGCGCCATCAAGCCGCGACGCATCAGAAGCTCCGCGGGCAAGAATTCATCGAGTTGGTCCGCCAGCGGGAGCACCGCCTGGATCCTGGGTCGCAACCATTTCGACGTCAGTCCTTCGGTCTCCCGATAGATCGGGACCAGCCGTGCCACGTTCTGCGGGCGCAGCGA
Organism: Candidatus Acidiferrum sp.; assembly: GCA_035602395.1. Classification (GTDB taxonomy): domain Bacteria; phylum Chloroflexota; class Dormibacteria; order CF-121; family CF-121; genus CF-13. The sequence continues at coordinate 48,204 of DATNMH010000052.1, read as the reverse complement.
CACCTTTTCGTGGTCCGGGTTCTTCATCACCAGCCCGCCGCTCAGGTCAGCCTCACCGGCGACAAAGATCTCGTCGCCCTTCTGCAAGCTCTTGACCAGCCATGGCTGGTTGAACCAGACAAGCCGCAAGGTCGTCCCGGAATCGTCGCCCAGGACCGCCTCCGTCAGCGCCATCCGCTTGTACTTCGTTTGGTGGGCGCCGATCTCGTAGATGCGCCCGCGAACCGTTGTCTTCACGCCCGGACGCACAAAGGCGATCGGCGTGATGGTGGAGAAATCCTCGTAGCGTCGTGGGAAGAACAGTAAGAGGTCGCGGATGGTCGCGATGCCGAGCCGGGCCAGCTTGGCCTCGGTCTTATCGCTGACCCCCGGAAGGCGCGCGACGGAATCGTCCAGGGACGGGTCCCGCACAACGTGCAACCGCGGCGCCATGGTCAGGCGACGAGATAGGTAAAGCCGATCACGCCAGGTCCGGTGTGCGTCCCCAGCACGGCGCCGATCTCGGTCAGCTGGATGTCGATGCCCGGATACCTCGACGCCACCCGCTCGCGCAATTGTTCGGCGTCCGCCTGGGCGGCACCGTGCATGATGGCGAGCTGGCTCACCTTGCCGTCCCGTTCGAGCAGCTCGACCAGCCGGCTGAGCGCCTGCGGGCGTCCACGCGCTCGGCCGAGGGGGACCACCTCGCCGTCTTTCAGCTGGAGGATCGGCTTCACATTCAACAGCGAGCCGAGCAGCGCCCGCGCCTTCCCGATGCGGCCACCGCGCTCGAGATAGGTCAGCGTATCGACTACGCAGATGACCCGCGCCTTGGGCACGAGCGACTGCAGGCACTCGGCGACTGACTGGCGATCGCGGCCAGCCCTCGCCAGTTTCGCCCCCTCCAGTGCCATGAAGCCGAGCGCCATGGAGGTGCTGAGGGAATCGACGACATCGATCTTCCCCTCGCCGACCGACTGCGCCGCCATCAGCGCGGAGTTGTACGTGCCGGAGACCTTGCTGGAGAGGTGCACCGAGACGATGTCGTCGCCGCCTTGACGCAGGCTTCGATAGGCCTCCTCGAAGGCGCCCACCGATGGCTGCGAGGTGCCGGGCAACTGTGGCGACGCTTTCAGCCGACGAAAGAACTCGTCCGTCGAGAGATCAACGTGGTCACGAAAGACGTCGTCGCCGAAGTGAACGTTGAGCGGGACAACCGTGATGCCGGCTGTCCGCTGTTGCTCTGGGGTCAGGTCCGCGGTGGAATCCGTAACGATCCGCACCACGAGTCGAGTATAGCCAGCGGTTCGCGTCAATCACAGCCGGGCAACGGCCGCGTTTCGTTAGGTTGGGCGTCGCAAAGATTGATAAACCTATAGTCGATGTCGCTCCCAGGACATGTCGCCGTCGGCGCACGCCCGAACGCCGGCCTCAACTCCCGACTCAACCAGGGCATGATCCTCACGGCGTTTGTGGGCTTCCAGGTGCTCGATTCCCTCACCACTCATCTCGGCCTGGCCTTGCAACACCAGGAGCTGAACCGCATCATGGCGCCGCTGATGGCGACCCAGGGGGAGCTGGCGGCCTACGCGGTCAAAGGTACGGCGGTCGCCGTGCTGCTCGCCGTCCTGATGATGATGTACCGTCGGAAGCCGCTGGTCTGGCACGCGTACCACGTGGCCGCATGGATCACGGCGCTCGGCGTGATCGCCAATATCGCGCAGCTTCTCTGAGGCTCTACTCGACCGCCAGCACGTACGGGTAGAGGGCCTGCTCGCCAGACTGCAGCTCCACCGAAGCGTCGGGGAACTGTTTGGCGATCAAGCCACGAAGGGTCTCCCGTTGCTTGTCCGACGCATCCACACCGGCGTAAATCGTTACCGTTCCGACCTTGCCGGGGTCGATGCGCTTGAGGACCGCCTGCGCCACCTTCTCGGCGGATGAACCAGCTTCCACGATCTTGTCGTCCAGCAGCCCGATCACATCGTTTTCCGCGATCTTCAAGCCGTCCACCTCGCTCGCCCGCACCGCGCGCGTGACCTCGATGGTTTTCACGCTGCTGAGGGCGCGCGACATCGCGGCGGCGTTGGCCTCCAGGTCGGCGCTGAAATCGAACGCGAATAGCGCCGCGATGCCCTGTGGCAGGCTGCGCGAGGGAACGACCCGCACGTGTTTTTTGGTCAGCTCGGCGACCTGCTGTGCCGTCATGACCACGTTGCCGTTGTTGGGGAGCAACAGGACCTCGCTGGAGGGCACCGACTCGACCGCGGCCAGGATGTCCTCCGCCGACGGGTTCATCGTCTGACCTCCGCTGACCACCGAGTCGACCCCCAGGCCTTCGAGGATGCGCCGGAAGCCGTCCCCGCTGGCCACCGCCACCAGGGCCAGGTGCTTGGTGCTCGCCGGGCGCCGGATACTCTCGCCCTGCAACCGATGGTGCTGGGCGGACATGTCGTCGACCTTCAATCGGCTCAGCCGCCCGACACCGCTGGCGTAAGCGATGACCACGGCCGGCTGCTGGGTGTGGACGTGGACCTTGATCGCGGCATCGTCGCCAACGACCAGCGCCGACTCTCCATGCCGAAGGACCTCGGTGCGAACCTCGTCCACCGCCAGGTTGGCGCCGTTGATGATGAATTCCGTGCAGTACCCCCAACCCGCCGTCGGCGCTTCGACGGCCCTGGGCCGGGCATGCTGGGTCGCGGGCCGCTCGAAGGTCGCGAGCGCCTCACCGGTCATCCGCTTGAGGAAGCCTTCGAGGATGAGCTGCAATCCGAAGCCGCCGGCGTCGATGACGCCCGCTTGCTTGAGGATGGGCAGCTGCTCGGGTGTGCGTTCGACCGCGGCGGCGGCCGCCTCGCAGGCGGCTCGCACCACCTCGGTGAGGTCGGTGCTGGTCGCGGCCTTCGCCTCGGCGCCTTTGGCCGCCTCTCGCGCCACCGACAGCATGGTGCCCTCAGTCGGCTTGATCACCGCCCGGTAGGCCACGTCAGAGCCGACCGTAAACGCGTGCGCCAACCCGCGCGCATCGACGGCATGGCTCGACGCGATACCAACACTGAAGCCGCGGAAGATCTGCGAGAGGATGACGCCCGAGTTGCCGCGCGCGCCCATCAGCGCACCGTGACTCGCGCGCTTGGCCATCCGCGAGATGTCGGCGTCGTCGAGGTCGCGGATGTCGTCGATGGCCGATTGCAAGGTGAGGAGCATGTTGGTGCCGGTGTCGCCGTCTGGAACCGGGAAGACGTTGAGCGCGTCCACTTCGTCGCGATTGACGGTCAGCCAGGCCAGCGAGCCAAGCAGCGCCTCTTTGAAGAGACGGCCATCGCATTCGAGGATCGGCACGGTCGCGGCGCCGGTCAGGCTTTGGATCTCAGCTGCCGCCGCTCCCACTGACGTGGATCCCCTGGACGTTGACGTTGACTTCCACTACCGGCAAGCCGAGGGTGCGCTCGACGGAGTAGCGCACCGCGTTGCCGAGGTTGTGCGCGACTTCCGAGACCCGGGTGCCGTACTCCACGATCACGTAGAGCGAGACCGCGATCCCGTCTTCGCGGACCTCGACCTCGACGCCCCGATGGACCTTATCGCGGTGGAGCCGCTCCGCCAGGCCGTCCCTAAGTCCGCGGGCGGCCATGGCCACCACGCCATAGCAGCCGGCCGCGGCATGACCGGCGATGGTGGCGACCACATGGCGCGACACCTCGATCCGCCCGAGGTCCCTGGCCTGGATCAGCGTCCTCGGCGGCTTCCCGGTCCGTTGCGGGTTGGCCTTCGTCTTTGAGTCCATCGTGTGCTACTATGTGACGCTGATTTCGCCTCAATCATACGCGATGATCCGTGAGGCGCCCAAGCAAGAAAAAACATGGCACAACGCTGCGCAATCTGCGGAAAAGGGCCCCAGTTCGGGCATCACGTGAGCCACTCGAAGGTGCACACGAAGCGTCGCTTCATGCCCAATCTTCACAAGGCCAAGGTCACAATCGACGGCCGGTTGCAGACTGCCCTGGTTTGCACCCGGTGCCTTCGCACCCAGGCCAAGTCGGCTTAGTTTCCGCCCACCTCGCTCAGGGCGCTTACGGCTCCCGCATGGCCGCGGGGCGATACCCACAGCTCGATACTGGCTCCCGCGCGAAGCCAGGAACGAGCCGCGGTGAGCTCGCGATCTGACAGCACCAGGTAATAGCTGCCGTCGCCACGCAGGGCGATCGCCCGGCCCTGGACCCGGTCAACAACGCCAACGACCTGCCGGGGTAGCGCCGCATAGCTCTGGGCGCTCAAGACGGCAAACCAGGTGGTCACGATGACGCCGGCCGTGGCGATCGTCAGCAGGATCCGCCGACCCCACGGGGTGCCCTGCCAGAGGAGTGCGTAGACCAGCCAGGGTAAGACGATGGCGACCATGGCCAGGCTGGTCTGCGTCTCCTGCCAGATGTTGGTGGCATAGTCCCGCTGGGCACTGTCGGTCATGTCCGCCCCTGGAGCCATGAAGGCCGGGACGTGCAACGCCAGCAGGAACAGCGCGATACTCACGACCAGCGTGAGGACCACCCGGCCGAAGCGGACGTCGTCGGGCAGCATCCGAGTGCTTAGCCGCAAGGACCGCCGCACCGCCGCCGTCACCATCATGTAACTGGCGTGTCGGTCGATTTACGGCACCGCCGAAGAGAGGAAACGCCATGCAGAAGCCACCGCAGCTCCTCCCGACCAAACTCGAGGAAGGCCAGGCCCCGGGGATCCGCTACCGCATCGACGGCGAGCTGGTGCCGGTCCTGCACACCTGGCTGGACGGCACGGTGCCGATTTATTTCGAGCACCACGTGGTGCTCTGGAAAGATCCGCCGCTCAACATCGGCATTCGCGCGATGAAGGGGGCGTTCAAGCGGATGGTGGCGGGCATGCCGATCTTCCTCACCGAGGCTCAGGGCCCGGGCGAGATCGCCTTTTCCCGCGACGGCGCGGGACACCTCTTCCCGCTCCACCTCATGCCGGGCAAAGCCGTGCTGGTCCGCGAGCACCAGTTCCTGGCGGCAACCGGCAACCTCGACTACACCTTCAACCGGGTCAAGGGCGTCAGCAACATGCTGCTGGGCTCCACCGGATTTTTCGTCGATCGCTTCAGCGCCTCACATCAAGAGGGCGTCCTCTGGCTGCACGGCTATGGCAACGTCTTCGAGAAAGAGTTGGCGCAGAACGAGCAGATCGACATCGAGCCGGGTGGGTGGGTCTACCGGGACGAGACCGTGCGCATGGATGTGCAGATGTTCGGCCTGAAGACGGGCATTTTCGGCGGCGGTGGCAACATGATCTGGAACCGGTTCACCGGTCCGGGCCGCGTCGGCATCCAATCGATGTATCTGCACATGCCAACGACCGAGTAGCCCTAGCGCAGGTCTTGGATCGCGACCTTTGCGCCCTGGGGGTGACTGTAGACGAAGCTCCCGGCGACCAGCACGGTGGCCCCACTCTGGGTCGACAGCCGTCCGGTCTCTTTGTTGACGCCGCCGTCGACCTCGATGTCCAACTTGGGGTTGAGCCGGTCGCGGAGCGCCCGGGCCGCCTTGATCCGTTCCGGGCTGCCGTCGATGAACTTCTGACCGCCCCACCCCGGGTTGACGCACATCATGACGAGCAAGTCGGCGTCCTTCAGCACCGGCTCCACCAGGACCAGCGGGCTGCCGGGGTTGAGGCACACGCCGGGGCGCATCCCGGCCTTCCGAATGCTCTCCAGGACCCGGTGGATGTGCCGGGTCGCCTCGACGTGGACCGAAACGGTGTTGGCGCCCGCGTCGCGGAAGGCGTCGATGCTGCGTTCCGGGTTCTCGATCATCAGGTGCACGTCAAAGGGCAGCTTGGCGTAGCGCCGGCAGGCCTCCACCGTGCGCGGCCCGATCGTGATCGGGGGAACGAAGTTCCCGTCCATGACGTCGAAGTGCACCCAGTCGGCACCGGCCTGTTCGAGGGCAGCCACTTCCTCTCCCAACCGGCTGAAATCCGCCGAGAGGAGCGAGGGCGCGATCAGCACTAGGAAACGGTCGGGATGCTGATCGTCACCGGCGCGTCGAAGTCGTGGTAGTTGAGGACCATGTGGGCCGTCGCGTGAATGGTCGAGCCTGAGGGCAGCTGGCTGCCGCGCGTTGTCGATGCCCCCAGCGAGCCCAGCAACTGGTTGAGATCGATGGTGTAATTCGCGTCGGTGCTGATGCGGCGGACCAGGTGATCGTCCTTGCCGAACCAGACCTCGACGGTCATGGTGCCGCTGTCGAGCACCTGCTTGATGGCGGCCAGCGCCTGCGGGTTCTTGACCGTGGCCTTGTCGAGGGCGGCGATCAGCTTGTCCTTGTCAGGGATCAGCTGGTAGTGATGGACGGCGGTGCCGCTGAGCGTCGTGTCGCCCAGGTCTTTGACCGACTTGGCGTTCTTGAGCAACTGCTCGTACGAGAGTGGGTCGGGTTGGCTGAACTGACCGGTGATGCCGCTCGAGTCCGAGACCTGCCACTTAAGGGTGAGGGGATTTTTCACGTAGGCCTTGCCGTTGGCGACTACGACTTCGGTGGCCAGCGACAACCCGGACATCTTGGCGTTGATCACGGCATGGTAGCGATCGGGGAATTGCGCCTCGCCGGTGCCGCTCATGTCGAGCGAGATCGACCCGGCGGCGGCTCCGCTCTGCCCGAGCTGCACGCCGAGGGCGGCGGGGAACGCCATCTTGACATTGCCCGCGAGGTCGAACTTGGCCGATTTGAGCTGGCCGGCGCGCTGCGCGGCCGCGTCGAGCGCCTGCTGCGGGGTTTCCGCCTTTGCCAGTGGCGACGCGCAGGCGGCCAGTGCCAGCATCGTCAGCAGGGCGGCGAGGGCTCGTTTCATCGGGACTCTTTGAGTATATCGGCGCCCGGACGCCGTTCCTTCATCGACGATCCTGGACGTAGGTGGCGTCAAGCCACCCCGGTAACTCGGCAAGGCCGTCGATGACATGGGTCGGCGCGATCCCGGAAATCGCGACCGCCCCGGGATGGCGAAGCCAGACTCCCGGAATGCCGGCGTTGAGCGCGCCCGCGATGTCGGTGTCCAGCCGATCGCCGACCATCACCGTCTCGTTCAGCGGAACGCCCAGCCGCCGGGCGCCTTCGACGTAGATGGCGGGATCCGGCTTGGCTTTTCCGAAGTCCCGTGAGGTGACCATGGCGTCGATCAGCCGGAGAATCCCCGCCTTTTCGAGTGCCTCGGCGAGCTCGGCATCGCCCGATCCGACCGTGTTGGAGATGACGCCGAGGCGGTAGCGCCGCTTGAGCGCCGTCAACACTTCGAACACATTGGGGATCGGCGTGATTGCCATCTCCCACAGATGCTTGCCCGGCTCCTCGACCATCAAGGTGTTGCCTGCGTCGAAAAACACGCCGCCCAGTAGCTTGGGCATCAGGCGGGTGACAGCGCGGTCGGCTGCAACTGCCGGGCTCGCAGCTGGCCGCAGGCGGCGTCGATGTCCAGTCCGCGCGTGGCACGGATGGTGGTCGAGATGCCCGCTGCCTGGAGGATCGACTGGAACGCCTGCGCGCGCGCCTTCGACGGCGGCGACAGCGGGCTACCGTCGATCGGGTTCATCGGAATCAGGTTGACATGCGTCAGGCGGTGACCGATGACGCTGGTGAGCCGTCGAGCCTGTTCGACACTGTCGTTGACGCCCTGCAGCAAAACGTACTCATAGCTGGTGCGCCGGCCGGTCCGCTCCGCATGGGCGCGCGCCGCCCCGACGATGGCGGCGATCGGGTACTTGCGGTTCACCGGAATCATGCTGCTCCGCAGCTCGTCGTCGGGCGCATGCAGCGAGACCGCCAGGTTGACCGGCAGGCCCTCGGCGCTGAGGCGCTCGATGAAGGGCACCAGCCCGATGGTCGACACCGTAACCCGTCGGGGACTGAAGTTGAGCGTGTCCTTGAGGGCCCAGCGTCGGATCGCGCCCACCACTGCGGCGTAGTTGTTCATGGGCTCGCCCATCCCCATGAAGACGACATTCGTCAGCGCGCGCTGTTTGTCACCCAGGTCGCGGCTGGCCGCGAGGAACTGGTCGACAATCTCAGCCTCGCTGAGGTTTCGATCGAATCCTGATTGGCCGGTGGCGCAAAAGCTGCACCCGATGGGACAGCCCACCTGCGAGCTGACGCAGATGGTCGTCCGGGCCCGGGAACGCGCCGTCGCCTCGTAATGCATGACGACGGTTTCGATGGTTCGGGCATCCCCCAGCCTGAAGAGGTACTTCACGGTCTGGCCATGATCAGCCTGGCGCTTCAGATGGGGCGTGACCGTGCTGAACGCAAACGAGTCCTCCAGCTGCTGGCGCGCGGTAGGCGGCAGGGTGCGCATGGCGCTGAACGACGGGACGAGCCGCTGCCAGAACCACTGTCGGGCCTGGTCAACACGGTACGGCGCTTCGCCCGCGCCGGCGAGTCGGGCGCGAATCTCCGCTGGATCGGCGGTGGCGAACGCCGAGCGCTCAGTCGCTACGGCGATTTCCGAACACGAGTGAGGCGTAGTACAGCAGGGTCAGCAGGGCGCCGAACAGCGCGACCCAGTAGGTGAAGGCGGCGGCCCGCAGCATCCGCCGAGCGCCGTCTTGCTCCTCAGGGACGATGACGCCGTTCTCCGCCAGCAAACGAAGGGCGCGTCGACTGGCATCGAGCTCCACCGGCGTCGTCACCAGCTGGAAGACGACGACGGCGGCAAAGAGCACCAGGCCCAGGAGGGCCACATAGAAGCCCACGGTACTGCCGGTAAACGCCGAGAGGACCAGACCGGCGATCACGATCAGCAGCCCGGCCTGCGAACCAAGGTTCGCGGCGGGCACCAGGCTGGATCGAAGCCGCATGGCCAGGAACCCCTGGCGGTCCTGCTGCGCGTGGCCGATCTCGTGAGCGACCACCGCCTCGGCCGCGACCGAGTTCCCCATCGCCACCTGTTTGGAGAGGTTCAGCGTTTTGGTTCGCGGATCGTAGTTATCGGTGAGATCCCCATCGATCACCTGGATGGTGACGTCGCTCAGGCCGGCGCCCGTCAGGATGCGCCGCGCGATGTCGACCCCGGTCAAGCCGCTGGAGGAACGCACCTGCGAGTAGCGCTGGTAGGTGCGCTTGACCCAGCTACTCGCCAGGAAGCTGAGCGCCATGATCGGCAGAGCGACGAAGACGAGGTACCGCCCGTCGAAAAACGGGATGAACATGGCCAAAGTCTACCCAGCATCGAAATCCGCAATCCCGTGAACTCGTCGACGAACCGCTGCCGGACCGTGCCTAATTGTTCACGCTGCGTGAAAGGATCCCGCGAGACGGGTCGTTTCACCCTCATCGGGGCCGGGTGCCCCAGACAACCATGTTGGACGAACCACAGCGACTCACGATGTCGGACGTTTTCACCCTTTTCGGCCGCCATTCGGAGGACACCCGCTGGGTCGCGTCGGCGGATTCGCAAGAATACCTGGCCGTTGTCCTTTATCTGGTTCAGCGGAACAACGCCCGCTAACGACGGCCACCCGTTCGATCTTTTATGATAGTATGCGTGTTAGATAAGCTACTAGTCAGGTGTCAATATGTCTGAAAAGCTGACCTTGAGCGAACTCTTCGCCCTCTTCGGGCGCACCAACGAGGATACCCGCTGGGTGGGCTCCGCCGATTCGGAGGAGTACCTCGCCGTCGTCACCTACCTCGTCCAGCGGTCGGGCGCCCGCTAGCCGATTCCGGTCGGGTCGCCGGCATCGGTCACAATCCCGCCACGATTGCGGCACGACCCGTCTGTTCGCTGGCCGGTGCCTCGTTATAACCCTCATACTCGAAAAAGCGGCGATCGCAAAGCCGAGTAAGAGCAAGCAATGATCACCATCCTCGCCTCACGGATCCGGGCCCTGATGGGCTGGGACGGCGAACGCGGCCAGGCGCTGGTCGAGTACTCGCTCATCATGTGCCTGGTGGTCATCGTTATCCTCGTCACGCTGATCGTCCTCGGCAACCAGGTCCGGAACACCTACTGCAACATCCAGGGCGCCGTCGTCGGCGCCTGAGCCTCACGATCTAGCGCGGCTCACTTCCACGGCCGGATTTCCCATCACCACTGCGCCCGGCGCGACGTCCGCTGCCACCAGCGCACCCCACCGAACCACGGCCCCCTCCCCCACCGATACCCCTTTGAGGATGGTGGCCTTCCCCTGGACCCAGGCGGAGCGTCCGATGCGGATCGGTCGTCGGGTGACGGCCGCGCCCTCCTGGCGGCGAGCCGGACCCACTGAGTGAAAATCGGTGTCCACCACCAGGCACGGCCCGATGATCGCCTCGTCGCCCACGTCGATGACGCTGGCGGCCATCAGCCCAGCGCCGTCGATTTCCACCCGATCGCCGATGTCGATCCGCGCATCCGGCGCAAAGGTCAGCAGCGCGGTCCGACCGGAGGCGTTGCGCACCCGGACATCACGGCCGAAGGTGACCCGGCCCGGGCCGCGGATACGGAGCCGCCACGGTCCTTCGAAGCCCGGACCGAAGCGGTGCCGCCGGTAACGCAGCCGCAGGTAAAGCGTGCTCAGGCTCACGTGGGTAAGGGCTCTGCCCGGGAAGGGATTTGAACCCTTACAAGCTTGCGCTCACAGCCCCCTCAAAGCTGCGTGTCTACCAGTTTCACCACCCGGGCTAGGGCCACAGAATTTTAGCCGCTCAGCCCGCCCTGATGGGCCGACCGACCGATTCATCCCCGCCGGGCTCGCCATAGGCTTGCCCCACGGGGGCGCGAGAGGCACCGCTCGCGCCCTTTTTTTGGTCCCGTCGCAACCAACCACGTTTCTGTAACAAGCGCCGTAAGCCAGCCTCTCTAAGGTGAGACCGAGTCCGGGCCCACCCGCTTCTGATGTGACCCTGACGCGACAAGAGTCATCACATCGTAAAGAGGAATCGTAAGGAAATGCATGACGAGGGCCATATACCTTTGCCGGCTCTCCAGTCGGACCTGAGCCAGCAGCCGCAGGTCCAAATCCATGGTGGCCGGTCGGCAGCGCGACGCGCACTGGCCGCCGGAAGAGAGGGGTTTAACATCGTCAACCGGTACCGGATTCTAATCGTCGACGACGATGCGATGGCGCGCGAGATCCTGAAGCGCATCCTCGAGCACGCGGGCTACGAGGTCATGACCGCCGGCAGTGGTCCCGAGGCGCTGCGCAAACTCCACGAGGGAATCCCGCACCTGGTCGTCGTCGATCTGATGATGCCGGAGATGGACGGCTTCGAACTCTGCCGCCGCATCAAGAGCCACCTCGATGTCCCGATCGTCATCCTCAGCGCGGTCGCGGCGGTGGAGAGCAAGGTCGAGGGCCTGCAAATGTACGCCGAGGACTACATCGTCAAGCCCTTCGAGAAAGAAGAGCTGGTCGCCCGCGTGCAGCGCGTGCTGCGCCGCTACGGCGAGTCCGCCGGCGTCGAGCAGCCGGAAGTCGTCATCGACCAGGATCTGCAGATCAACTTCGTCCAGCACTGGGCTCGCGTCAAAGGCCAGCAGGTGACCCTGACGCCGACTGAGTCCAAGCTGCTGTTCCTCCTCGTCCGCAACGCCGGCCGGGTCGTCACCAACGAGACCCTCCTGGCCAAGGCATGGGCCGGCGACGAGGAAGCCTACGAAGAGGGCCTGCGCGTGCACATCTCGCGCCTGCGCAGCAAGATCGAGCCCAACCCCAGCAAACCCGTCTACATCCAAACCAAGCGTGGCGTCGGCTACCGCTTCAGCGCCAAGGTCAACTACCCGGCCGGACAAGAGCCACTGGCGATGGCGGGATGAGCATGCGCACCCTGGGTCTCGGCGTTCTCGTCTTCATCCTCTCCTTCCCGCTCTGGATCCATTAAGCCAGCGGCGGTGCTAGCGCCGCTACACTCCTCCCGTGACTCACGCGCTGGGTCTTGGGCTCACTGTCTTTCTCGTCATCTTCCTGATCGAGCTGCCAGACAAGACGGCGGTGGCGGCGCTGTTGCTGGCCACACGGCATCGCCCGATACCCGTGTTCACTGGCGCGGCCGCCGCGTTCCTGGTCCAGAGCCTGGTTGCGGTCATCGCCGGGTCGATCTTCGCGTTGCTTCCTCGTGAGCCCGTGCGCATCGGCGCCGGCATTCTCTTTCTCGCGATGGCCGCGCTGCTGATCCGGCAAAACCTCAAGAAGGTCGAGGCCAAGGAGGCCGTCGAGGTCGAACGCGAGGAAGCCCGCTATCGGCGTCCGTTTCTGACGGCATTCATGGTGGTCTTTGTCGCCGAGTGGGGCGACCTTTCGCAACTGGCGACGGCGGCCTTCCAGGCGCGCTATCGCGAACCCGTCATCGTTTTCACGGCCGCGACCCTCGCCCTGTGGTCGGTGTCGGCGATCGCGGTGGCCCTGGGAAACCGCCTCGGCGCGTGGATCCCCGAGCGCCCGCTACAGTTCGCGGCCGCCGGCGTCATGGTGCTGGTCGCGATCGCCCTGATCACGGGTCTCCTCGGTTAGCGGAGCCGTTACGCCGCGCTCGACAGGTCGATCGCGTCGGGGACGGCCCGCTGAGGAATGGTGAAGGTGAACGTGCTGCCCTGGCCGGCTGCACTCTTCACCCAGATGCGGCCGCCGTGCATTTCCACCAGCTGGCGAGAGATCGCCAGGCCCAGGCCGGTGCCCTGGTATTTGCCGCTGATGCCGCTCTTGCCCTGCTGAAAGCTCTCGAAGATCCGCTCGGTGTCCTCAACGGGGACGCCGATGCCGGTGTCGCGCACGCTGACGCGCAACTCGGCGCCTTGACGTTCGGCCGTGACGCGGACGCTGCCGGTCTCGGTGAACTTGATGGCATTGCCGAGCAGGTTCAGCAGGACCTGCTTGAGCTTGGGGCCGTCGGCGAAGACGCGGCCCACCTCGGGCGAGACGCTCGCGCTCAGATCGAGCTTTTTGGTTTTGGCCAGGGACCGGACGCTCTCGACACACTCCGAGATCAGCGGCTCGACCTCGACCTCGCCGCGATGGAGCTGCGCTTTGCCCGCCTCCAGCTTCGAGATATCGAGCAGGTCGTTGATCAGCGCCAGCAGGTGTTGTCCATTCTGGGCAATGATGTCGACGTCCTGCCGCTGATCGCCGGTCAGGACGCCGCCGTCACCTTCGAGCAGCAACTGCGAGAACCCGAGGATCGAGTTGAGCGGCGTGCGCAGCTCATGGCTCATGTTGGCGAGGAACTCCGCCTTGTGTTGATTGGCGCGCTGCAGCTCGACGTTGAGCGCGGTGAGCCGCGCCGTTTGTTCGGTGGCGAGGTGAAAGAGGTGCGCTTCCTGGATCGCGGTGGCGGCGTGCTGCGCGAACAGGGTCAACAGCTCGATCGTGTTGCGGTCGAGCGGGCGCCGGTGATAGACGGCGAGCACGCCCAGCAGTTGCTCGCCGACGACCAGCGGAAAGCCCGCGAAGGCCTGGATGCCCTCCTCGGTCATCCACGGACTGAGGCCAACCTGGCGATGGTTGGCAGGGTCGTTGGTCACGATCGGCACCCGCAGTTCGGCGACCTGGCCGATCTCGCTCATCCCACGCTCGACCCGTCCGGAGACGGGCGGCGGCTCGGCGGTGGTGTGGTGGCTGGCACGCCGCCAGAGGGCGCCGTCGCTTGGCTCGAGCAGCCAGACCTGCGCCGCGGCGAACCCGAGGTTACCGGTGAGGGCGGTCGCGACCACGTCCAGTAGCTCGGGCTCGAAGAGCTTCTGATTCATCTGGTCGATCGATTGGTTGAGGAGCTCGAGCCGCCGGGCGCGCTTCTCGCTTTCCTCGAAGAGACGGACGTTGCGAAGCGCCACTGCCAGCTGCTGCGAGAGGACCTCCAGCGCCTCCTCTTCCCATCGCGTCAGGCGTCGCTGGTCATCGTGGGTCTGGAGGTGCAGCACGCCGAAGACCTTGCCTTCCAGCACCACGGGGGAGCCGAAGGCGCGCGCGTAGCCGGCCGCGTTGAGGGCATTGAGGTCGAAGAGCGGAGGCTCGACCAGCATGACGAAGCGCTTCTCCCGCACGACTCGGCCAACGATGCCGTCCGCCGCCGAGATAGCTGACCCTTCGACAGCCCCCGGCAGACGGACCGCGGCGCGCAAGGTGAAGACGCCGCGATCTTCATCCAGGAGGACGATGGCGCCGGAATCCATCTGGAGCAGCTCCATGCCGCACCGGATCACGGTGTTGAGCATCCGTGAGACGTCGAGCTGTCCGACCAGCTCGCCCAGCACATTGCGCAATTGTTCTGTCTGATCGAGCCGCCGTCGCGTGCCACGAATCTCGGTGTTCATCGCGCGCACCGCGGCGCCCAAGCCGGTGATAACGACCACCGTCGGGATGGCGCGGAGCACCGAGTCGCGGACCGAGATGGCGAGGCCCAGGTCGCTGGTCTGGAAGAGGATGACGCCGCTGGTGAAAAAGAGGCTGGTCCCGATCCCACCCCAGAGCTCGAAGCGAAAGACGGCTTCGGCCGCAACCAGCGCATAGAGCAGGTACGGAAGGCTCGAGGATGGACCGGCGAAGAGCAGGATCCAGGCGCTGATGACGGCGTGGTCGAGAACCAGCAGCAGGACCGCCATCGGGCGGGCGAAACGCGGGGCGGCCCGCCTGCGGATCGCGAGCAACGCGATGCCGTTGTAGGCGGCCATCAGTCCGGCGAGCACGATCGTGATCGCGACTGACGCCGAAGGCAGCCAGAGGAGCAGGCCAAATGGAATCGCGAGCGCGGCGAAGCGGAGTCGGACGAGCTGGCGATCGAGGGCAGTCATGCCGGCCCCCCGGTCCTAGGCGGCCTGGCTGATCTGGAGGTTGTTGATCATCTCGAGGAAGCGGTCTTTGCCAAAGTCCCCTTTCTGGATGATCGACTGGATGTTCCCCTGCAGGCGCTCGCGGTCCTCGCTGGTGATGTTTTTGGCCGTATAGATAAGGATGGGGATCTGGCTCGCCGCGGGGTCCTCTTTGAGTTTGGAGACAACCTCGAAGCCATCGACGTCCGGCATCATCAGGTCGAGGATGATGAGATCGGGCTTCTTCTTCAGGGCCATTTCGACGCCGGCCTTGCCGCCGTCGGCGACCATGACCTCGATGTTGAACGGTTTCAGCATCGCCTTGATCAAGCGGATGTTCTGCGGGTCGTCGTCCACGATCAGGATGGAGGACGGGGTCTTTTTGCCCCGCTTGCCGTCGGCCAGCAGGTCGAACTTCACCATCATCTGCAGCAGCTGCTGACGGTCGATCGGCTTGGTCAGGAAGTCGGCCTGGCCAATGTCGAAGGCGAGCGATTCCTTGTTGACCTTGGAGGTCAACACGATCGGGATGTCCTTGGTTTTCGATTCGCGCCGCAGGTCATAGACGAGTCCGCTTCCGCCGTTGGGCGGCAGCTGGGTGTCGATGAGGACCGCGAGCGGCTGCAGTTGGACGGCCTTGCGCAGCGCCTCCTGGGCGCTGGCGGCGATCACGACTTCGTAACCGGCGTGGCTGAGGAAGGGCTCGATCCGCTCCTTGACCGCCGGGTCGTTGTCGGCAACCAGGATGACGGGCGGCTTGGTCCCGGCCCCGACCGGCGGTACCATCTGCACCGGGCGCTCCTGGATGCCGGCTTCCTGCTTGGCGAACTCGATCAGCTCGCGGATATGTTCGACGAGCCGCTTGCCGCTCTCGTTGATGTGAGCGACGAACTCGCGCCGTTCTTCGGGCGTCGTCTTGTTGGCCTTTTCGTCGAGCAGGATCTCGCTGAAGCCCAGGATCGCGTTGAGCGGTGAGTTGAGGTCGTGGCTCTGGTCGTAGATGACGCGGAACTTGGCCTCGAAGTCGCGCTTCGCCTGGGCCAACGCCGGTGCCGTGTCCTTGTGTTTGCCGCTCGCGGCCAGGTCGTTGCGCACGCTGTCCAGCTGCGCCTGCATGGCGCGCTTCTCGGCTTCGTAGCGGGCGAGCACCTGGCTGGTGGGCGGCCCGCTCCCGGCCGCCTTGCGGGCCTCCTCGAGCTGGGCTTTGAGCGACGCCTTTTCCCGTTTCCAGGCTTCGTCCAGTTCCTTAGCTTCCTTCGCCCGCTCACTGTGCAGCTCGTTGGTCTGCGACATCATGTCGGAGAGCTGCGCCTGCACCCGCTCCAGGTCGACCTTGAGCTGGTTCTTTTCGGAGGTCAGTCGCTGCTCTCGGGCGGTCCATTCCTCCGCTTTGCGGCTCGTCTCACCGGCGAGGTCGGCGTGGAGCGCCTTGAGCTTCTCGGCGTCCTGCAGCACGGCTGCAAGCTTGGCGGTGGCGTCGCCGGCCTGCTTCTTCAACCCCGCCTTTTCCTCGGCGACCGACGACTCGCGAATTTGCCAGTCCTTTTCCAGGGCCTTGACCTTGCTCAGCAGCGCCGAGCGCTCGTCGCTGACCCGCTGGAACTCCGCCTCGGCTTTGTCGAGATCGGCCCCCTTCTTGCGGGCTTCCTCGAGCTGTCCCTGCAGGAGCCGGCGGTCGGCCTTGAACTGGGCCTCGGCTTCCTGCCCGCCCTGCTCCAGCCGCGCCACGTCGGCGATCAGCCGCTGCCGCTCCGCCTGCCACTTGTCGCGGGCCGCCTTGATCGGCTCGAGCTCGGCCTGGACGGCCTTCAACTGCTGCTGCAGCTGGGTCGTAAGTTCCGTCAAGCGGACCTTGTCCAGGGTGAGGTCGGCGCGGCCCTTCTGCCAATCCTGCTCCAGTTGCGCCTGCTTGGCGACCACGGTGTCTCGATCTTTCAGCAGCGTTTCGCGATCCATGGCCCACTGGAGCTGGGCCGACTGCAGGCTGTCGAGATCGTCCTGCGCGGACTTCAGGTCGGCCCGGATCTTCTTCTGGTCGGCCTCGAATTTCTGCGTGATCTGCATGCGCTCCTGCTCCAGCTGTCGGAGCTGGCTGCGGCGCTCCTCATCGCGCGCCTTGGCGCGGGCGACGTCATCCTTGAGCCGCCCGAGCTCGACCTGGCCGCGGTCGTGGCTCTGCTGCAGGTCCTGGTGTCCCTGTTTGAGGGCTTCGTGCTGATCGAGAAGGGCCTGGCGGTCGATGGCCCACTGGAGCTGCGAATTCTGCAGCTCGTCGGTCTCTTGCTGCTTGGCCGCCAGCTGGCGTTTCACCATCGCCAGTTCCTTAGCCTTTTCTTCCAGCTGCGTGGCGATGTCTTCCTGCAGCGTCTGGAGGTGCGCGATGAACTCCTGGTTCTGCTGCAGGATGTCGGCGAACGATTTCGCCTTGGATGGCTCCGGACTCATCAGGCCGCCTTCCGACCCTGCTGCAGGTAGCGCTCCACCGCCGAATGCATCGCGTTGAGGTGGGCATCCATCGCACCCAGCTGGTCCACCCGTTCCTGCTCCAGCTGGCGAAGCTCCTCCTGCCGGGCGGCCTCGCGTTCGGTCGAGTGGCGAAGCTCTTCCTGTAGGCGGGCGATCTCGGCCTTCGCCTGGTCGTGGGCGACCTTGAGCTGCTCGAGCTCCTTCTTGCGCGCCTCGTCCTCGTCATTCAAGCCCTGGAGGTTGCGCACCAGCTCCTGGTTGAGTTTGAGGATGTCGGGATAGGAGCGGCTGGTTTTCGGGGGCTGGTCTGGCATCAGGCCGTTTTCAACCGTCCTTGCTCGAGATACCGCGCCACCTCGCCGGGCAGCCCCTGCGGGTCGACCGGCTTAGGGATATAGCCGTCGCAGCCGGCCGCCAGGATTCGTTCCCGGTCACCGGCCATGGCGTGCGCCGTCAGGGCGACCACGATCACGCCCGCCAGGCGTGGGTCGGAGCGGATCTTGCGAGTGACCGCCAGCCCATCCTCGCTGGGAAGCTGGATGTCCATCAGGACGATGTCCGGAAGCTCGCGGGCCATCTCCGCCAGGCATTCGGCGCCGCTGCCCGCCTTGCGGACGGTAAAGCCCTTTTTTTCCAGAAGGAACTGGGCCAACCTGAGATTGACCGGATTATCTTCGACGATCAAGACCTTGCCGCCGGTCACGCCCTGTCCTCCTTCGCCTCTGAACGATGTCCAGGCCCTTGATGGCGTGCAATACGGCATCGGGCTCGGAGAGGCCGGTAGGTATAACGGCGCTCCACGCCGTCGCTGGCACCCTCGGTGAAACTTCACCCAGGGCCAGCAAAGCGGGTTGCCCGGGCAGCCCGCGCAGGCCCAGGACCCATTCCGGCTCAGGTGGCGCCAGCACGACGACGTCGGGCGCCGCCGCCCGTGCCTTTTCGAGGGCCTCCTGCAGCCCGGGCGCCCGAAAGACCTCAAAACCTTCCTCCACCAGGGCGGCCGCCAGCGGCGCCAGCGCCCGCCGCTCGCGGTGGACCAGTAACACCCGGACCCGGTCGCGGCGTCGCTTGATCCCCAGCCCGACCCGGCGGAGCTCATCCTGCATGGTTTTGGTCGCCCACGGTTTCGCGACGTAGCCGACCACGCCAAACTCGGTCATCAGCTGCTGGTTTTTGGTCACCGAGCAGACCAGCACCGGGACGTCGGCGGTGGCCGCGCGGGCGCGCAGCTCTGTCAGCACCTGCCAGCCGTCCTTCACCGGCAGCACGGTCTCGATCACGATCAGGTCGGGCAGGATCTCCATCGCCTTGCGCACGGCCTCGTTGCCGTCGACCGCGTGCGCCACCCGAAAGCCCACCCCCTGGATCTCGGCGGTCAAGCGCTGACTGCTGGCCGGGTCGTCCTCGACCACGAGGACCAGGGGCAGCTCCATGGATTCGACCGTCTGCGCCTCGTCCACGGCGGGCTCGGCCGCGGGCCCGAGCCGCGCGTCCCGGGGGATGGTGAAGGTAAACGTCGAGCCTTTGCCAAAATGGCTCTCCGCCCAGATCCGGCCGCCGTGCATCTCCACGAAGCGGCGGCAGAGCGCGAGCCCGAGGCCGGTGCCCTGGTAGCGGCGGGTGTAGGAGCCGTCGATCTGCTCGAACTCGCGGAAGAGCTTGGGCAGGTCCTCTTCCTTCATCCCGATACCGGTGTCGTGCACCGAGACGGTCAGCTGCTCGGGCGAATCCTTGACCGTGACCGTGATCTGACCGGGCGGCGGGGTGAACTTGACGGCGTTCGAGAGCAGGTTGTACAGCACCTGCTTGAACTTGCTGCGATCCGCTTTGATGACGCCCACGTCGGCCAGTCCGGCCAGGATCAGCTGCAGCCCCTGCTGGCGGGCCATGGGTTCCAGGATCGAGGTGACTTCCTGGAGCGCCTCCGCCACCGGCATCTCTTCGGCGTGCAGTTCCATCTTGCCGGCCTCGATTTTGGCCAGGTCGAGGATGTCGTTGATCAGCCCCAGCAGGTGCTGGCCGCTGCTGTGGATGTTGCGAAGGAACTCGGTGCGTTCGCCGCTCGTCAGGTTCATGGTCGCGTCGAGCAGGATTTCGCTGAAGCCGAGGACGGCGTTCAGCGGGGTGCGCAGCTCATGCGACATGTTGGCGAGGAATTCTGATTTGTAGCGGTTCGACTGCTCCAGCTGCCGGTTGATCTGGAGGATTTCTTCGTCCGCTCGGCGGAGCGCGGCGTGCTGTCGCATCAGGTATCGATTCGAATCCTTCAGCCGCGCCACCAGACTCTGCCGCTCGGCGCGCAGCCGCTGCTTGTCGAGGTTGCGCTCCAGCAGCGCGCGCAGGCGCTGCAGGTCGATCGGTTTGGCGATGTAGTCGTCGGCGCCCCCGCGCAGCGCTTCGGCGGCGACCTGTTCCGACCCGTAGGCGGTCATCATGACGACCACCGATTCGGGGTAGTCGCGCAGCATTTGGGGCAGCAGGGCCAACCCGCTCTCCTCCGGCATCTGAACATCGAGGAAGATCAGCGCCGGCCGGCGTGAGTCGAGCTGGCGGCGCGCCTGAGTGGCGTTTGGCGCCGTCACCACCTCGAAGCCCTGCTTTGCCACCGCCTTGGTGAGGAAGGCGCGGTTATCGGGATCGTCGTCGATCGCGAGCAGGATGGGACGCGCTTCGAGCTCCGGCTCGGCGCCGAGCATGGTGCGCACGGCCTGCACCAGATCCTGGCTCCCCAGTTCGCGTCCGGAGCCGGTCGACAGTGGGCTGAGGTCGCTCAGAAATCGGTCGGCGCCGGCAGCGAGCGCTCGCTGGCCCTCGTCGGCATCGACGTGGACGCCCGCCGTGAGGAGGACGGGGATGTTGGTCGTCGCCGGGTTGCTCTTCAAGATCTCGCAAACCCGAAGCCCGTCGATCCGGCGCAGCAGCAGGTTGAGGATGATGGCATCCGGCAGCTCCTCGCGAGCGCGGTCGAGCGCCTCCAGGCCGTCCTGCGCGGAGAGCACGGTAAAGCCTTCCTGCTGCAGCCGCTCGACGCTGGTGCGCAGGCGTTCGGGATCGTCGTCCGCGATCAGAATCCGGCGAGGCGTACCCTGCTCGGTCATGCCACCCTCGGAAGGGGTCCCTCCGCGAGCGTCGGGGGCGGGACCGCCGCGAGCATAGGCAGCCGCGGGATCAGGAAGCGAAAGACACTCCCTCGCCCGGGCGCGCTTTCCACCCAGATCTGGCCGCCTTGCAGCTCCACCAGTCGTTTCGAGAGGGCCAGGCCGAGCCCGACGCCTTCGTAGCCGCGCGAGGTCGAGCCGTCGACCTGGCGGAACTCCTCGAAGAGGCGTTGCTGGTCCTCTGGCTTGATGCCGATCCCGTTGTCACGGACCTCGACGATGGTGCCGGGCGCGCCCTCGGAGGCGCTGATGATCACGCTCCCGTGATGCGGTGTGAATTTGATCGCGTTGTTGACCAGGTTGTGCACGATGTGGCGAAGGCTTTGGGGATCGAAGACGACCTGCATCGCCCGGTCCACCTGGGAGGTGACGGTGAGCTCTTTCTGGTTGGCGGCCGCGGCATTTTCCGACAGCGCCGCGTCAACGGCTTCGGCCAGCACGCAGGGCGCGGGATGAAGCTCGAGCCGGCCGGCCTGGATGTGGGTCAGTTGCAGGATGTCGTTGATCAACTTCAGCAACCGGCGGCCGCTGCTGTGGATCGTCCCCGCGAACTCTTCGCGCTCGCCTTCAGAAAGCTCGGGGGTGGTACGGATGATCTCCGAGAACCCGATGATCGCATTCAGCGGCGTGCGGAGCTCGTGAGACATGTTGGTCAGGAACTCGGACTTCATGCGGTCGGCTTCCTGCAGTTCCAGGTTGGCGCGCTGCAACATCTGGATCGTTTGACGCTCCCGCTGGAACCGACGCGCGTTGTCGAGGGCGACCGCGGCCTGGTTGGCGAGGATTTGCAGCACCTGCATCAGGGTGGCATCGAAGGCGCGGACGTCGTGAAAGTAGACCGACACCGTACCGACGAACTCTCGCTCGAGGAACATCGGTAGCCCGAGGGCAGCCCGCCAGCCGGACTTCTGGGCGAACGGATCGAGCGGGAAGCGACCGTCGAGCTGGACGTCCTCGGAGAAGACGGGTCGCTGCTCGATCACGACCTGGGTGACGAGCCCGGGGACCGCCGGCGTCGCGGCATCGGCGTGGAGTCGGGGGTCCGCACCCTCCCCCACCTCGACCGCCTGCTGCGCGGGGTTGCCGGACTGGGTCAGGGTGATGAGACAGGAGGCGGCGCCCGAGACGCCGATCACGGCGCGAGCGACGCCCTGCAGCAGGGCCGTCGGTCCCACCGTGGTCGCCGTCAGCGCCTGCGAGACCTGGCGCAGCATCTCCATCGACGCGTCGAGCCGCAGCGCCTGCTGGCGGGTTTGCTCGAAGAGGAACGTGTTCTCGAGCGAAACGGCGACCTCGGCTCCGAGCGAGGCGGCGAGCTTGACGTCATAGTTGCCGCTGAACTGCCCATTGCGCTTGTTGGCCAGCATCAGGACACCGAGCGGGCGGCCACCGAAGCCGAGTGGCACCAGAAGAAGGTCGTGGTACCCGAACGTCTGCGGCAGCAGCTGGCCGGCCTCGATGTCGTGCAGGCAGTCGGCGATGATGACCGGCTGCTGGGTGACGAAGACCCGGCCGATCAGTGTCGATGCGTTGGCGCCGAAGCGGAGCTGGTTGAGACGCATCTGGTTGAAGAGCCGGCTCTCCCGCATCCCTGAGGGCGCGGCTGGCGCGATCAGCGCCTCGAGGCCGTTCTGGTAGAGGAAGAAGCCGCACATCTCCACATCGAGCAGCTCCGCCAGCTTCAGGGTGAGCGTGCCCAGGTCCTCGCCGAGCTTGGTGAGGTTGGAGACCGCGGTCGCCGTCTCGAAGAAGTGGCTCAGCTCCTGGAGGTTCTGATCGGCCCGCCGGGAGAGCTCGAGATTCAGCTGGACCAGCTTGAAGTACTTGGAGGACCAGAAGCCGGTCAGGACCATCACCGGCAGGAAGAGCACCGCCAGGAAGTAGGTGACCGGCGAGGGCGCCCACCAGCGCGCGACGTAGATGAGGAAGAGTTCGGTCAGGGCCCCCAACACCACCCAGAGACGCCAGTTGAAGCGGGTCCGGAAGCTGGACGCCGAGTGCGGTTTGGTCACAAAGCCCTCTTTAGGCACTAGCCCCCTCCGGCCCGGAAAAGGGGGCGGTCAGTGCGCATTGATTTGACGCGGATCGAGGGCATTGCTTCGCACTACGATGCCGCCGCGGGTCCCGGTGGCCCCCGGTTTCACAAGGCTTTACGCAACCGTCACACGATCGTCCGGAATCGGATGTCGCTCTGGCCTTTGATACCCTCTAGGCGTGCAGCGCGAGACCGCGTTCAACGTCTCGGCGATCAAGGACACCGTCCTTCGGTCGATCAAGCTCAACCAGCAGGCGTACAACAACCGTGACGCCGACGTGTTGCGCGAGGTCTACCTGGAGCCGATGCTCTCCCAGGTCGCGCACGACCTTTCGGGCGACTTCGAGTCCTTCCCCGCCGCCCGTCTCGACATCACCTGCGAGGTGCTCGACGTCTCCTACACGGCCTACCTGCAAATCGGCAAGGTCGAGCTCTCCGCCTACGGCCTGGAAGCGAGCCCCCAGAACGTCAACGTGACGACCAAGGAAGAGTGGATCTACCGGCTGGTTCCTGACGCAGAAAAGGGCGTCGGCCTGGGTCGGCGGACGACTCATCGCTTCCTCGGTTACTACCACTACACGCTGGTCGATATCGACGGACGCTGGTGGATCACCGACGTCCAGTCGGCGAGCGAGATCTGGCTTCCCTAGCTCGCTGAGCGAACGGCCCTTCGCGAGTCCAACTCGACAACGAGGTCGCTCACGCGTGTCTTGATGTCGTCGCGAATGGCGCGGACTTCAGCCAGAGACTTATCCGCGGGATCGGTGAGATCCCAGTCGACGTATTTCTTTCCAGGGATGTAGGGGCACTCATCCCCACACCCCATGGTGACGACGATGTCAGCCCATTGACCCAGCTCGTCCGTGAGTTTCTGCGGTCGGTTCCCAGAGACGTCGATGCCGATCTCGCGCATCGCCTCGGCGACCACCGGGTGGACGTGCTCCGCCGGACGCGTGCCCGCCGAGCGAGACTCGTGTCGGCCGCCGGCCGCGCGTCGAAAGAGTGCCTCGCTCATCTGCGATCGGCCGGCGTTTTGCGTGCAGACGAACAGGACCTTCGACATGGCCGCCCTAGACCAGCACGTCGAGCAGCGCCCGGGTCTTTTGCTCCAGGCGGCTCGCCAGCCGGTAGTACGCCCAAATGCCGGCCTTGCTGACGTCGACCAGTCCAGCTTCCCGTAACTTCGCCATGTGATGCGAAATGGTCGGCTGGCTCAAATCGAAAGCCGCGGTGAAGTCACAAATGCAGACCGGCGCCGCCGAATTTTTCAGGATGCTGATCATTTGCAGACGCGTGGGATCGGCCAGCGCCTTCAAGACCTCCACCGAATGATCCACTTTCGTAAGCGCCATCGGCATCGACGGCGGGCAGCAGACACCCTTGACGCGCTCCGGCAGGACGGCCTTCACCCTGTCAGTGTAGCAGTTCCATTGACAACTGTCTATGGGTTTGCTACCATCCCATCGACAGATATCAATCTCTCCCGGGAGGGTTTCATGGACACGATTCGGGAGTCCGTCCGAGCGAAGTACGCGGAGACCGCGATCAAGTTACGTGATGGCGGCAGCTGCTGCGACCCGAGCTGTTGCGGTGGATCGGATGCCCTCAGCGGTCCCATCGGCGAAGAGGAGTACTCGAAAGCCGAAGTCGCCGACCTCGGCCTCTCGCTCGGGGCCAGCCTCGGCTGCGGCAATCCGACGGCGCTGGCGCAGTTGCATGCCGGTGAGGTCGTGCTCGATCTCGGAAGTGGCGCGGGCCTCGATGTGCTGCTCTCGGCGCGACGGGTTGCCCCCGGCGGCCACGCCTACGGTGTCGACATGACGGACGAGATGCTGACGCTCGCCAATGAGAACAAAGCACGCGCCGGCGTCGAGAACGCGACCTTCCTCAAGGGAACGATCGAGGCGATCCCACTGGCCGATGCGGCGGTCGACGTCGTCATCTCCAACTGTGTCATCAACCTCGCCGCCGACAAGACGGCGGTTCTGAAGGAGGCGTTCCGGGTTCTGCGGCCAGGCGGACGGTTCGCCGTCTCGGACATGGTCGAGCTGGAGCCACTACCGGCGCAGGTCAAGTCGGCCATCAACGCCTGGGCCGGCTGCGTGGCTGGCACCATCCCGGTCGACGAATATCGCGCCGCCGTGGTCGACGCTGGCTTCGACGCCGTCGAGATCGAGATCACCAACACCTACGGGCCCGGCGAAGCCGGCTTGCCACAAGGATCAGGAAAAATCGCCAGCGCCTTCATCCGCGCCGCCAAGCGCTGACGGCAAACAAAAAGGCCCGGCGCACAGCTCGGGCCTTTCGGATTCCGGGTTTAGTGAGTCTTAGGCGACGCGCACCCGCGAGGCCCGCGGCCCCTTGGGAGCAGATGCTTCGACATCGAAGCTGACCTTTTGCCCCTCTTGCAACCCCTCGAAAGAGCCCTCGACGGACGACCGGTGGAAGAAGTACTCCTTGCCGTCCTCGCCGCTCAAGAATCCAAAACCGCGATCCATCACGAGTCGCTTGATCGTTCCGTTCTGCGCCACGTCTGCCGCTAGCTCCTTCGCAAAGTTATCCCCGGTCCACTTGCGTTTTCCGGGCGTGCCATGACCGGGCTGACAGCGCCCAAAATCAAGCATATCATGGGTGGTATTGCGACGACCAAAAACGGCGGCCGGGTAGCCGGCTGAAGGAGGCGCGGATCCCGATGCAGAGCACAATGCCCGACTTCCCCCTGACGCTGCAGCACTTCCTCTGGCGTTCGACCACCCTCTTCCCCACCAAAGAGATCGTGACCCGGCGAGAGACCGGGCGCCACCGCTATACCTACGCCGACTTCGGCCGCCGGGTGGCCCAGTTGGCGCACGCGCTGGGGGAGCTCGGCGTCGGACCCGGCGACCGGGTGGGGACGCTCGCCTGGAACAACTACCGCCACCTGGAGCTCTACTTCGCGGTGCCCTGCTCCGGCGCCGTGTTGCACACGTTGAATCCCCGCCTCTTCCCCGAGCACCTCGAGTTCGTGATCAACGACGCCGAGGACAAGGTCATCTTCGTCGACGCCTCGCTGGTGCCGGCACTCCAACGCATCGCGTCGAGCCTCAAGGGTGTCAAGCAGTTCGTGGTCATGACGGATGGCCCCTCCCCGAACGGCGAGCTCAAGCCGCTGGCGTCCTATGAGGAGCTGATCGCCAACCGCCCAACCATCTATCCCTGGCCGGACCTGGACGAGCGGGACGCGGCGGCGATGTGCTACACGTCGGGCACCACCGGCAAGCCGAAGGGCATCGTGTACAGTCACCGCTCCTCCGTCCTGCACTCCTACGGCATCGCGATCGGCGGTGGCATCGGGCTGGCGGAGTCGGACAGCATTCTCCCTGTCGTTCCCATGTTCCATGCCAATGCGTGGGGTCTCGCGTATGGAGCGACCATGCTCGGCTCCAAGCTCGTCTTTCCCGACCGCTTTTTGGACCCGGTCAGCCTGATCGACCTCTTCCGGGAGGAACGCGTCACCTTCACCGCGGGCGTACCCAGTGTCTGGATCGCGCTGCTGCAACACCTGGACAAGACCGGCACCAACCTGGATGGATTGCGCATGTTCGTCGGCGGCTCCGCATTATCGGCCGGACTCTACGATGGCCTCACCCGACACGGCATCGATACCAACCAGGGATGGGGCATGACCGAGACCTCGCCGGTCGCGGCCGTCGCCACCATGAAGAGCTACACGCCGGAGGGCGATCGCAAACAGGTACGGCTCAAAGCGGGATTCCCGATCGCCGGCGTCGAGCTGCGCCTCGCCAACGTCGACACCGGCGCGCCAGTCCCCTGGGACGGGAAGAGTGTGGGTGAGATCCAGGTGCGCGGGCCCTGGGTGACCGCCAGCTACTATCGCGGCGTCGACGCCGAACGCTTTACGGCCGACGGCTGGTTACGCACCGGGGATGTCGCCAACGTCGATGCGGAGGGCTATATCCAGATCGTCGATCGGACCAAGGACCTGGTCAAATCCGGCGGCGAATGGATCTCGTCGGTGGAGCTGGAGTCCGCCATCATGGGCCATCCGAAA
This sequence comes from Candidatus Acidiferrum sp., assembly GCA_035602395.1. GTDB lineage: Bacteria > Chloroflexota > Dormibacteria > CF-121 > CF-121 > CF-13. The sequence continues at coordinate 21,728 of DATNMH010000052.1, read as the reverse complement.
GTCCTCGAGGCGGCCGTCATCGGGGTGCCACATCCGAAGTGGCAGGAACGTCCGGTCGCCTACATCGTCGCCAAGCCGGAATTCAAAGGCGCCCTCACGCAGGCGGATATCATCGACTTCCTTACGCCCCTGGTCGCCAAGTGGTGGCTGCCGGACGAGGTTCGCTTTGTCGATGAGATCCCGAAGACCAGTGTGGGGAAATTCGACAAGAAGGTGATCCGCGAACAGGCGCTCAAAGCACCGGCGGCCGCTCACCCATCTGAGTAAGCAGGCGGGAATCCCGCCACCCTGACAAAACGGTGACGGGCGCGGCACAGTGCTGCGCCCGCTTCGCAAGAAGCGCGGATCGCTAATGCGTCCTTAATACTGTCGCGCTAGAACGGAGGCTAGAAGGATGTGACTCAGCAATGGATGCCTCCGAGAAGTTCGAGGCGCTCGTTCCCAAGCCGCTGGATGCGGATGCGATCGAGCGGCGTCGCGAGCTCGAGGACATCCACGAAGAGCTGCTCCTGAGCATCCTGGCGCTCGAGGAAGAGTGGCAGCTCGACAATCGGATCGCCTTCTCACTGCGGCAGCGCGAAGCCGCCTGACGGCTTAGCGCCGGCCCGATCCGCGAAGCATCGCCATCGCCTGCGCCAGCCGGCGGCGCTGCGTCTCCGCCAGCTTGGCGCCGGTGATCCACTGCACGAACTCCTTCTTGCGGGTGTAGGAGAGCTTCTCGAAGGCTGCCGCGGCCTTCGGATCGGCCTCGAGCTTTGCACGCAGCGCCTCGGGGAGGTCCACCGTTCGCAGCTCGGGGTCATATTCCAGGACCACCGTCAGGGGCTCACCGGCCGCGACGCCCGCGGCCTCCCGGACCTCGCGCCGCACCCCGATATAGGACCTGCCGCCGTACACCGCGATCGTGGTTCGGTAGGTGGTGGCGTTGATCGTCACCTTGACCGGCGCGCGTTTGCGCTCGCCGAGCGTGGTCAGCACCTCGGCCGGCACCCGAATGAAGCACGCGCCCTGGTCGGACTCGAGGTGACAATCGAACTGAAGCTCTGGCATGCCGGCTCATTTTCTGGCAATTTCGCCGGAAATAGCACGTTTTCGGCCGCGTCCCCGTTTGCATCCCTCGACAGGGCTCCTGGCCCATCGGATTTAGAACACGGAGGACACGATGCCGAAAACGCAAAAATGGACCGCGTCGACGTTCGTCAGCCTGGTGCACGAGAACCTCACCGAGAAGGGCCATAAGGTCAAGAAGTCAGACCTCAGCTGGGCCGTCAAGGACGCCTTTGAGGCGGCCGTTGCCGCCGGCGCGCGCGGCATGCGCGTGCGGTTCCCCGAGATTGGCGCCCTCGCGTCGCGTGACGTCAAAGCCCGCAAGGCAGGGAAAGGCACCAATCCCTTCACCGGCGAGTCGATCATGCTGAAGGCGCGGCCTGCGTCCAAGAAGCCGCGCTGGTCGTTCCCGAAGGCCGTTCGCGAGGCCTATATCCGTACGGCCGCCCGGAAGGCCGCCTAGACAATAGCGCGCCCCGGTGTGGAAAGGCGCGCGTGTCGTTCACGCCAGGGCGCCCGGCTTCGAGCCGGGCGCCCTTGTTTCTTGACAGGCTCCCGATTTCGGCTGACTATGATGGGAGCGATGAGACGAAATCTGATAGCCGGACTGCTGATTGCGGGTGGTCTGGTGCTGATGGCGACCTCCTTGCCGGCCCTCGGCCTGGTCCGTACCGGTCCGCCTGACGTCGCCATCCAGCCGATCCCGGCCCTGGGCGACCCGCTCTCGCCGCCACATCAGCATCCAAAATTCCTCCTCCCCGGAACCGGCAGCACCACGGGCGCGGGGCCGAGCCAGATCGTGGCCTATCTCACCGTTCCCAAGCTGGGCATCAAGAACGCCCAGATCTTCGACCGCGGTGTCGACGCCAGCGGCAACATGCTGATCGCCAAGGGCTACGCGGTTACCCACTATGCCAACTCCTCCCCAATCGGCAGCGGTAACGCGGTCCTCTACGGTCACGACGACATCGAGGGCAGCATCTTCGGCCGCCTGCAGGAGCTGGCGATCGGCGACGAGCTGGACGTCACCACGGCGGGCGGCGAGGCGGTCGTCTATCACGTGTCGGCGCGGGCGATTGTCGCCCCGACCGCGGTCGAGATCCTGCGGCCCACCAACGACGTCCGGTTGACCATGTTCACGTGCTGGCCCAACTGGGTGGACAACAAGCGGGTGGTCGTGACGGCCGTTCCCGCAACCGCGTAGACCCCCGCGGCGTCTTAGTGGTTCGTCTCTTCGGTCGGTCCCTGGAAATACTTCAGTAACTCTTCCAGCGCCTTGGCGGCCTCTGGGTCGCGAAGGAGCCGTTCCTGCATCTCCTGGACCTGCTTGACAAGCTCCTTTGCCTGGCTCTCCTGGGCGACCTGCAGCAGCACCGGCTGAGTGGCCGCCGAGACGACCATCGAGGCCTGCTGACGGAGCATCTCGACGCCCTGGCACCCCAAACAGGTGCCGGCATTGTCGCAGTGGCAGAGCTGCAGGCGGAGGTTATCGAGCTCGCGCTGCAGCGGCGAAAGGTCGACCGGCTGACTCATCGTTCAAGCTTACTTCGGGCGACGGGAACTTTTCCGGCCGGTCCCCGTCCTAGGGTCGAAATGAAAACCATGCCGCCCGTCCGCCTGGCGCTGCTCGTCGGAATCCTTGGCCTCAGCGGAGTGCTGGCGGCCTGCGGCTCGGCCTCCACCACCAGCGCCGCACCCGCTCCCCGTTCGATCAGCGGCGGATTGGCCCAGGGTGGGGGCTCGGTGGACTACGCGAGTGCTGACAAGAGTGCGATCGGCTCCGGCGGACCTGCCGTCCAGCCGGCGACCAATGCGGTGCTGACTGCCCAGGGCAACCAGAAGGTGATCCAGGACGCCTCGCTCGGGATTCGGATCAAGTCCGGCGCGTTCTGGGACAGCTACAACCAGGCGGTGGCGATCGCCACCCGCTTCAACGGGTACCTCGTCAGCTCACAAGTTGGCGATGCGACGGCGAGCGAGACCAACGCCGGCACCATCACGGTAGCTGTCCCGGCCTCCAGCTATAGCGACGCGCTCGGGGCGCTCCGCCAGCTTGGCACGCCGAACCAGCTTCAGGTGACCAGCCAGGACGTGAGTGGCGAGTACGTCGACCTGCAGTCCCGGCTCAAGAACCAGCAGGCCCAGCAGGCGATCCTGCTCGACCTGATGAGGCGCGCCCAGAATATTCAGGACAGTATCGCGGTCCAGAACCAGCTCTCGACCGTCACCGGCGAGATCGAGCAGATCGAGGGGCGCATCCGCTTCCTCGACCAGCGGACGACCTACTCGACGATCACCGTGCACCTGTTCACGGTGGCGGCCGCTCCAGTGCAGCCAAGCCTGTGGGATCGCAGCGGGCTCGGACAATCGTTTGCCACCGCGGGCCAGGCATTCGTCGCCGTCATCGGAGGCATGCTGGTGGTGACCGGTGTCGTCCTGCCCTTCATCCTCCTGCTGCTGCTCGCCTTCGGCGTCTGGCGGTTGCTGCCGGTTTCGGTGCGGCCTGTGCTTCGCCGCCCGACCTCATCCTGATAGATCCAGCGGTCTGAACCGGTCCTCGAGGAATCGGCGATGCGCCAGCAGCCGGTCCATGTCCGCGCGTTGGACGACCTCGGCAACCCGCCGCATCTGGGTCTCGAGCAGGTCGAGCTCGTCAACGAGAACGTGGTAAGCCGTCGCCCCGTCTGGTGACGCGTAGCCGGCAGGCAGCCGCAGGTAGGTCTCGACCGCCGTCGGCAGGAAGTCGCTCGCGGTGCGCTCGACCAGGTAGAGCTCGGGCGCGCCGAGCGGGAGGCAATCGAGACGCGGCAAGATTTCGGCTCGGATGGTCAATTCGATCCGCTGGATCCGGATCCAGACCTCCGGCGGAACCCGCCCCGCGACAGCGGCGATCTCCTTAAGGAGCGACCGCTGCAGCTGCACCGGGTCGAAGCCCAGTCGATGGACTTTGGGAGTTCTGCGCACCGCCAGGACCCCGGCCAGGTAGAAGCCGATCACCAGCACGATCCCCTGCGGGCCGACGGGATCGATCACAAGCAGCGCGGCGGCCAGCAGGGCGAGCCCCGATCCGGCGAGGTTCCGTCTACTGGTCAGGTAGGTGGCGATGGTGCGCATCCGATGAGCTCCTCCGCGATCCGACCTCCGTTACGTAGTGAATCTACCCAGATGACGCCGTCCTGACACCAGTAGGCTAACGGGGTGGCGAATCCGAGCAAGACAGCAAAGCGCGCCGTCGACGGGCGAATGTTCATCGACGGGCAGCGGATCTGGTCGCGGTCGGGCGCGACCTTCGAGGCCATCGACCCGGCCGACGGGAAGGTCTTCGCGACCGTCGCCCTCGGCGACAAATCCGATGTCGATGCCGCCGTCGGCGCGGCCCGCCAGGCGGTGGAGCAGGGTTGGGCCGGCCTGCCTCCGGTGCGTCGGGTACGCATGCTGAATCGGCTGGCCGGACTGCTTCGGGAGCGCACCAGCGAGCTGGCTGAGCTCGAAAGCCTCGACGTCGGCAAGCCGCTCCGCCAGGCCGAGGACGACGTGGCCGCCGCGGCCAGCTATTTCGAGTTTTTCGCCGGGGTGGCAGACAAGCTGTTCGGTTCGAGCATTCCGCTCGGTCAGGGTTTCGTCGACTTCACGCTTCGAGAGCCGCTGGGCATTTCGGCCCAGATCGTGCCCTGGAACTACCCGCTGCGTCTCGCGTCGCGAGGCATCGCGCCCGCGCTCGCCGCCGGTAATGCGGTCGTGGCAAAACCCGCGGCCGAGGCGGGGTTGAGCATCGTGCGCCTGGCCGAGCTGGCCATCGAGGCGGGCATTCCTGCCGGCGTGTTCAACGTCGTGACCGGCGGACGAGAAACGGGAGCCGCGCTCGCGTCGCATCCCGGCATCAACCACATCACCTTCACCGGCTCGGTGCCCACCGGCATTGCGATCATGAAGGCGGCCGCGGACAACGTCGTGCCGGTGACGCTCGAGCTCGGAGGCAAGTCCCCCAACGTGGTCTTCGCCGACGCCGACCTGGAGCGCGCCGCTGCCTCGTCGGCCAGCATCTTGATGCAGAACGCGGCGCAAACCTGCACCGCGCCGACCCGTCTCTTGCTCGAGCAGGGGGCCCATGATCGATTTGTCGAGCTGCTGGCGAAACGTATCGGCGCGATCCGTTTGGGACGCGGCGTCGACAACCCTGACATGGGGCCGGTGGTCAGCGAGCGCCAGATGCAGCGCGTCCTCGGCTACATCTCGGCGGGTTCCCGCGATGGGGCGACCGCGGTCACCGGCGGCGCCCGCGCGCAGGACGGCGAGCTCGCGGCCGGCTACTTCATCGAGCCAACCCTGCTCGATCGGGTCGAGCGCGGATCGGTCCTGGAGCAGGAAGAGATCTTCGGGCCGGTGCTCACCGTCACGACCTTCGAGTCGATCGACGAGGCGATCGCCATCGCTAACGGCACCCCCTACGGGCTGGTCACGGGCGTCTGGACCAAGGATCTGAGCAAGGCGTTGGCGGTGGCGACCGCCGTCCAGTCAGGCCAGGTGCGGGTCAACGGCTACAGCGTTGAAGGAAGCATCGGTTTGCCATTCGGCGGCTACAAGCGCAGCGGTTTCGGTCGGGAGCAGGGTGTCGAGGCGCTGGCGAGCTACACCCAGATCAAGAATGTCATGATCAACTACGGCCCCGGCTGACGCCGTTATGTGGCGGGCGCGGGATGTGCGAGCTTCAGCAGCTCGAGAACCTGGTTTTGTCCGTCGAGGACCTTGTTCTGTCCATCCAGGATTTGGATCTGCATCTTGGCCAGTTCGTGGATCGCGTGCAAGGTCTCGTGATCCGCAATCGCCCGGGCATCGCCGGCCGCTAGCGCCCGGTTGGCGCTCACTTGCAGCGAGATCATGATCGACAGTTGCGGCAAATTGAGGATGGTCAGCAGCAGCGGCCAGGGTGTCTTGTCGAAGCCAACGATGTTGCCGGCGAACAGCCAGGCGACGATGCCGATGGTGATCAGGACGAACAGGTACATGGAGCCGATCAGTTGGTTGACGACATCGGCGACGCGGTCGAGGAGACGCTCGCCGGAGACATGCCGCGAGAGCACGAGACGGGGAACGTGGCTGATCGGGTCGACAACGTGTCGCTCGAGCTCGTCCTTGGCCTGGTTGATCGGGTCGCTCGCGTTTGCCATGTCTTCCTCCTAGAGGTGGTTCACCTGGGCCAGTAAGCCGAGTCCGTCGAGGTCGTCGAGGTTGTACCACTGGAACATGACACGATCGACACCGAGCGCCGCAAAGGCCTCCAGCTCGGTTGCCACCTGATCCGGTGTCCCGACGATCCAGCTCCGCCGGCGCAGCTCGTCGGGCGCGGCCTCGGGCGCGACGTTCGCCAGCGCGGCGAGAAACGACTGGTGCCATCGGCCCTTCTCGCGAACCTCAGATGCGTCACGGCCGATCAGCGCGCCACCCATCCACGAGCGCCGGATGTCATCGGGGTTGCGACCAACGGTCCGGCAATACTCCTCCAGCCGGGCGCGCTTGTGGCGGTAGGCATCAGGCCCAGGTGCATGGCTGTTCCACTCGTCGGCATCGCGCGCCACGATCCGGAGCAGCCGGACTTCGCCGTCGCCCCCGATGAGCAGCGCCGGACCCGGTTGCTGCACCGGACGCGGATAGGCTGCCGCGCCGTGCAGCCGATAGTAGCGACCGTCGAAATCGACCGGGCCTCCGGTCCAGAGCGCCTTGATCATGGCGATACCTTCTTCCAGGCGATCGAACCGCTCCTTGAGCGGGGGCAGCGAAATCCCGTACGCCTCATGCTCCACTTCGTTCCATCCGGCGCCGACGCCGAGAACCAACCGGCCGCCGGAGAGCCCGTCGACGGCAGCGGCCATCCGCGCCAGCAGGGCGGGGTGACGAAACGTCATCGGGCTGACCAGCGGACCGAACTGGATCCGCTGAGTCCGCTGCCCCAGCGCCGTGAGCGAGGTCCAGCACTCCAACGCGGGTCGCTCCGGATGACCCATGAGGCTAAAAAAATGATCCGAGCGCCAGAGCGAGTCGAGGCCCAACGACTCCACCCGGTCCGCGATGCGAAACCATCGATCCCAGGTCAACCCTTCCTGCCCCTCGATCATCACGCCGATCCGCATGCCGATGACGTTACCGGAAGGCCTGGGCAACCGGCTGTTACCCTCGATGCGATATGAGGTGCCGATGAAGGAAAACCGATTCCGCACGACGCTCGCGTTTGCGCTCGGGGCCCTGATCGTCCAGTTCCTGCTCGGGATGGCCGTCAACCTGTTCGTCAAGATTCCAACCGATCATCCAGGGGCGAACCCACCGGAATACTTCGGCGGTGTGCTGACGAGTGTCAGCTGGGCAATCCTGCACGGCGGCTTGTGGCTCACGCTGCACGCGATTTGGGGTCTGGTGCTGGTGCTCGCCGCGCTGGGCACTCTGGTGCAGGCGATCCGGCTCCGCGGTAGCGGACGGATTACGCTGGCGGCCCTCGGTTTCGTCGGCGTGCTCGCCGCCGGCTTCAACGGTGGCAGCTTCTTGAACTATCGCCAGGACTTCAGTTCGATGCTGATGGCGGTCGGCTTCGCGCTGGCCATGTCCGCCTACGTGGCGCTGCTCTATCGCGCCGGAATAGCCACTCTTGCGCGAGAGTTATAGCTAAGGTCATGCCGGCCGTTACCGTCGACAATATCCTGACCCTCCCCCGGCTGCCGGGTCTTGATGCAACAACCAGCGTCGATCGGCCCGTGCTCGCCATCACCACGGCGCCCAAGGGTGTCGAGGGCGAAGGCTTCCCGGTACGTCGCGCCTTTTACGGGCTCGACCAGCGCGTGCTCGATCCCTTCATCCACATGGATGAGATGGGTGAAGTGGAGTACGGCCCGGGCGAGCCGAAGGGCACGGCCTGGCATCCGCATCGCGGTTTCGAGACCGTGACCTACATGATCGACGGTACCTTTCAGCACCAGGACTCCACTGGCGGCGGCGGCCTGATCGCGAACGGCGCCACCCAGTGGATGACGGCTGGGGCCGGCATCCTGCACATCGAGCGGCCGCCGGAGGCGTTGATCGCCAGCGGCGGACTGTTCCACGGCATCCAGCTCTGGGTCAATCTTCCGGCCGACGAGAAGTGGACGCCGCCCCGTTACCAGGACATCGGCGCCGGCAGGGTTACCCTGCTCGCCTCCAACGACGGCGGGGCGCTGGTGCGAGTGATCGCTGGAGATATTGCGGGTCACAAAGGCCCGGGCGTGACACACACTCCGATCAGCCTGCTCCACGCGACGGTCTATCCGGGAGCCGAGCTCCGTCTTCCCTGGCGGCGGGAGTTCAATGGGCTGGTGTACGTGCTCGCGGGACGCGGATCGGTGGGGGCCACGCGCACGCCCATCCGAACCGGACAGCTGGCGGCCTTCGGTGAGGGCGACGTGATCACCGTGACCGCCGACCTCACGCAGGAAGGCCGGTCGCCGAACCTCGAGGTGCTCGTCCTCGGCGGCGAGCCGATTGGCGAGCCGGTGGCGTGGTACGGACCGTTCGTGATGAACACGCACGAAGAATTGGCCCAGGCCTTCGATGACTACCGTCGCGGCCGGATGGGGACGATTCCCGCCGCGCATATCGGCAACTAGTTAACGGATCCCGCTGTCGTACTCGACGTTGATCGTGACGTAGCTCCCCGACGTCACCGTCGCCGTTGTCGGGATCGGCCGCGGAAGCATGCTGGAACCGATGTTGAGGCCGACGACGGTATAGGTTCCCGGAGCCACGTCGACTTTGAAGAGTCCATCCGCACCCGAGTGTGTCCGCGCCACCTCATGACCGGCCGCATCGCGCACCACGACGGTCGCCGCCAGCGGGTGCGGCGGACAGGGTGAGTTGATCCGCTCGACCGGGCACGTAGGACCCGACTGGACCACGCCCTGGATGCCGGTTCCGGACGGAGCGGGCGGCGCCGCCTGCGCACCGCAGGCTGCCAGCGCGATCGAGAGCGTGATCGAGGCAATGAACCGCTTCATCTGAACGCTTCTCCCTCTACGACGTGGGACGCCGGGAAAAGTTCCGCACCGCGTCGGTACCATTGACCGGGATGGCCGTTCATACCTACGCGGGCACGGTTCGTGCTCCCGACTTCCCGGATGGGCTCGACTGGCTGAACGTTTCCCGGCCGCTGCACATCGCCGACCTGCGCGGGAGGCTGGCGATCATCGATTTCTGGACGTTCTGTTGAATCAACTGCATGCATACGTTTCCGCAGTTGCGGAAGATCGAACGCAAGTATGGGGACCGTGTCATCGTGGTCGGCGTCCATTCGCCCAAGTTCCCGGCCGAGCGCGAGACCGCCAACTTGCGGGAAGCGGTGCTTCGTTATCGCATCGAGCACCCGGTGGTGAATGACCGCGACTTCAAGGTCTGGGAGCGCTTCGGCGGTCGGGCCTGGCCGACGCTGATGTTCATCGACCCGGAGGGGCGCGTCATCGGAAAGCACGAGGGCGAATTGCCCTTCGAACAGTTCGATCCGGTCGTTTCCGGGATGCTCAAGGAGTTCGAGGACCGCGGGCTGCTCCATGGCTCGGCGTCGCCGATCGCGCTCGAGGAAATCCGCGAACCGGCGCGAACCCTGAGCTTCCCCGGCAAAGTGCTGGCGACAACAGACTCATTGTTCATCGCCGACACCAACCATCACCGCATCGTCTCGGCCGGGTTCGACGGCGTGATCCGGCGCACCTACGGCTCCGGGGTACCGGGGTTCTCAGATGGGCCGGCGGACCGCGCCACGTTTCAGCAACCCCAGGGAATGGCGCGATCCGGCTCGACCCTCTACGTGGCGGACACGGAAAACCACGCGATCCGCGCTATCGACCTCCAGTCTGGTCTCGTCACGACCGTCGCGGGCACGGGGGAGCAAGCCCTCCAAGCGGGCAAGGGTGGGCCCGGCCGGTCGGCGGCGCTGAGCTCGCCCTGGGACGTGGCGCTCGCGGATCGCCTCCTCTACATCGCGATGGCCGGCACTCACCAGATCTGGACGCTGGACCTCGACCACGGCACGGTTGCGCCGTTTGCCGGAACCGGACGTGAGGGTCTGCTCGATGGACCGAAGGCTGAGGCGTGGTTCGCCCAGTCGAGCGGACTGACGATTCTCGATGGGCACCTGTACGTCGCGGACTCCGAGGTCAGCGCCGTGCGCGATATCGACCTGAAGACGGGCCATGTGACCACCCTGGTCGGGGAGGACCTGTTCGTCTTTGGCGACCAGGACGGCGAAGGCGACGCGGTCCGCCTCCAGCATCCGCTTGGGATCAGCAGCCGGGACCACACCCTGTATGTGGCCGATAGCTACAACAACAAGGTCAAGCGACTGGACGCACGACGCCGTGCGGTTACGACCTGGCTCGGGAGCGGTGTCGCGGGACGGGCGGACGGCCACGGGCATTCGGCGGCCTTCCGCGAGCCCGGTGGTGTCTGTGCCGGCGTCGACGGCCTTTACATCGCCGACACGAACAACCACCGGATCGCGGTCGCCGATTGGACGACCGGGACAGTTCGGACCCTGATCGGCGACTAACGCGCGCCGCGCGTCTTTACGGGCTCGGAAGTCGCCGGTAGAATGGGGCCACCCTGACGGGGGCAGGGCGGAGGTCGGGGAATGCGGACGCTCTCGTTGCTCGGACTCGACGCCGCCGAGCGTCCGCGTCTGAACGCAACCACTCTGCGCCGGCTGGCATGGCTCGGCACGGTGGTTCGCTGGCCGGGGCTGCTTTTTGCGGCGATCCTGTCACTCGAGGTGAAGCCGATCTCCGGGATCGGGCTTGCCCTGATCCTCATCTGGGTCGCCCTCTACAACGCCTGGGGAATGATCCAGATCTCCAGGGCCGACGACACCTCGATCCTGCGGATCGGGCGCGCCCTCACCTTGCTGGATACCGTCAGCTACTTCCTGGTGCTCTACGTTTTCGGTGGGGTCGGCGCGAGCACCAGCATCTACGCGGCCTACATCCTCCTGATCGTGTGGATGGTGGCCTACGACGGCGCCGAGGGGGCGATGCTATGCGTCGGCATCTTCGTCATAGGGATGATCGCCTTGAACGCGGCTCTCCAAGCCTTTCTGCACAGGCCCTTCGACGGGCCGGACGTGTTGTACTGGAGCCTGATCATGGTGGTCGCGGGAGCGATCCTGGCGGCCTACGATCGGATCGTCATTGGAGGCGTACTACCCCAGGGACCGGCGGCCGGTCCGAACGGATCGAGCCCTCCGACGGCACCGGCGGTCATCGTCAGCGCCGTCGCCACGCCTGTGACGAGCGGAACGGTTCCGGCCGTCCGGCTCTCGCCCCGCGAACAGGAGGTCCTCGAGCTTGTCGCGGAAGGCTACTCCAACGCCATGATCGCCACTCGCCTCCACTTGAGCGAGAACACGGTCAAGACCTACGTCGAGAACCTGCTGAACCGGCTCAACGCCCGCAATCGCGCCGAGGCGGTGGCCGCCGCCTCCCGGCAGAATCTGATCTAGAGGACGCTCCCTCTCCCCCGTTCGCCCTCCTCCGGTTGGAACCGCAAGGGCTGATCTTTCATCACCCTGGGGGATACCGGTAAAGACGAACTCGCCGTAGGCTGTGACCAGTGGGGGTGCCAATCGACCTGGGGGGCACGCCGATGGCGACCAGGATGGTGGGGGGTTTCATCCTGGTCGCCTTTCTCTTGTGCGTCCTGTTGGCCTGGCCTGGTCGCCGGCGCTGGCCGCTCTGGCTGATCGCGGGACTGTGCAGCTCGCTCTGCGCCGCCCTCACCTTGAGCTTGACGGCCGCCGGTGGGTGGCTGGTCGATTCGATGCGACTGGCGACCGTCGCCCTGGCCGCGGGCTTCCTCGGCACCGCCGCCGTCCGCGACCTCCGCTAGCCGGCGGCCCGGCGCATTTCGAATTCGAGCCGGCCGGATCCTTCTTCTCCCATCGGCTGCATGCGGCCAGTTGATGCGAACCCATGCCGGGCGTAGAGGCGCTCAGCTCGAGCGTTGCCCTTGGTGACCCAGAGGCGCACGGTCGCGAATCCTTCGCCGGCTGCCCAGCCGAGCACCGCCTCCACCAGGCGGTCACCAACGCCCTGACCCCGCCATGCAGGTGCCACCCACATCGAGATCAGTTCGGCGTCCCCAGGACGATCCGCGGCGATACCGGCCGCCAGGCCGGCGTCCTGGCCGGCCACCTCCGCGATAAAGACCGCGCGCGCCTCGACCCGGCGCCGCCACTCCTCCTCGTCGAACCGCTCGGCATCGCTGGCGGTCGATCCGAACGCCTCGGGGGCGTCCCGCAGGGCCGCCACGCGTACGGCACGGAAGGCCGCCCAATCGGCGGCCGCCAGGCGGCGAATTACCAGGTCCGCCAATTCACCACCTTGACTCGCCCCACCGATGTCAGGTAACGTGATATCCGTCATGTTATCAACCAACTCAACGTCCTGGAGGGATTGCCCATGATCCTATTCCTCTTGCTTCTGATCGCCGCCGTTGGCATCGTTGCCGTCTATGCCATTGGTGGGAACGCCGGCACGCACGACGTCACGCTCTGGCAATGGCACTGGGCCGCGGTACCCGATTGGGTCCCGGTGGTGCTGACCGCCGTCGTGTTCGGCGGCTTGCTCGTGCTCTACATGCTCTACGCGGGCCTGGTTCATGGCGTCCGAGTGGGCTCCATGCGGCGTCGGGTCACGACCCGCGAATCGGCGATCGGCGACTTGCGTCGCGAGAACCAGCAGCTGCGCGAGGAAAATGCCCGCGTACGCAGCGAGCTCCACGGCCGCGAGCCGGTGGCTGCCACGACCGCGCCGGACCGCCAGCGCAGCGCCGCATCGTATCGCCCCCGAGCGACGTTCGGGGAGAGGGTGCGGGCCTTCTTCAACGGCAAGGAGCCGGCGGGCTACTAGAAACCCGGCGCACGCGCTTCGCCGCAACGGGCCTCGCAGGTGAGCGAGGCCTGTCGAGCGCTCCGGTTTGCAGTGTGACGCTTGACAGCCAACCAGTCGTGTCAGCTAAATTGATACCGTTCCTAGCATCAGTGGCTCGCGGGCCAACTTGCATCCCCTGCGTGCCGCCGTCCAGTTGAAAGGGAGGCGAAACAATGCCAGTCAGCGGCAAGCGAGGCTTCGGTTCCATGGATCAGGCCAAGCAGCGGGAAATCGCCAGCAAGGGCGGCCAGGCGGCGCATCAAAAAGGGTCGGCCCACGAGTTCAGTTCCGAAGAAGCACGCTCGGCAGGCAGCAAAGGCGGCAAAGCGGCCCACGAAAAAGGATCGGCGCATGAGTTTTCCTCCGAAGAGGCGCGAGCCGCCGGCCGAAAGGGTGGCGAAGCGTCCAGCCAGGACCGCAACCGGATGGCCGCCATCGGGCGGGAGGGCGGCCGCCGCTGACCGATGGGGAGGAGACCCGCCGGGCCTCCTCCCGATGATTTACAGTGCGCCGACGAGTTCCTTGATGCGCGTCTCCGAGAGGGCGACATCCGATAGCGTGCCGGCGAAGTAGGCGTCGTAGGCGGCCAGGTCGAGCAGGCCGTGCCCACTCAGGTTGAAGAGGATGACCGGCGACTCACCGCGCTCGCGCGCCTTGATGGCCTCGTCGATGACGGCGCGAATGGCGTGGGCTGACTCCGGCGCCGGGATGGTGCCCTCGGTGCGTGCGAATTGAACCGCGGCATCGAAGACCGTTCTCTGCGGATAGGCAACCGCGTCGATGAAGCCGTGGTCGACCAGCGCGGAGACCAGCGGCGCCATGCCATGGTACCGCAGCCCGCCCGCGTGGATGCCGTCCGGGATGAAGCCGTGGCCGAGCGTATGCATCTTGACCAGCGGCGTCATTTCACCGGTGTCGCCGAAGTCGTAGGTGTATTTGCCACGGGTGATCGATGGACAGGCGTCCGGCTCCACCGCCAGGAACCGCGTCCGGGTCCGCCCCTGGAGCCGATCGCGGAGGAAGGGGAACGCGAGCCCGGAGAAATTGCTGCCACCACCAACACAGCCGACCACCAGGTCCGGCGTCGCGCCGGCTCGCTCCATCTGCAGCAGCGCCTCTTCGCCGATGATCGTTTGGTGCATCAGGACATGGTTGAGCACACTTCCCAGCGAGTACTTGGTGTCGTCCCGAGTCGCGGCATCCTCGACGGCCTCGGAGATGGCGATGCCGAGACTGCCGGTGGAGTCCGGATGCTCGGCGCGAATCTTGCGCCCGGCATTCGTCAGCTCGGACGGGCTGGGGACGACGGTTGCGCCCCAGACCTGCATCATGCTCTTGCGATAAGGCTTCTGCTCGTAGCTGATGCGCACCATGTAGACCATGCACTCGAGGTCGAAGATCCTGGCGGCAAAGGCCAGGGCACTCCCCCACTGGCCGGCGCCGGTCTCAGTCGACAATCGCTTGGTACCCTCGGCCTTGTTGTAGAAGGCCTGGGCGACCGCCGTGTTCGGTTTGTGCGAACCGGGCGGGCTGACTCCCTCGTACTTGTAGTAAATCTTCGCCGTGGTCTTGAGCTCCCGCTCCAGCCGGGTCGCGCGCATCAGCGGTGTCGGACGCCACAGTCGCAGCGCCTCCTGGACCGGTTGCGGGATGTCGATATAGCGCTCCTGGGAGACCTCCTGCTTGATCAGCTCCATCGGGAACAACGGCGCCAGGTCCTGCGGGCCGATCGGCTGACGCGTACCCGGGTGCAGCGGCGGGCTCCCCGGAAATGGGAGGTCCGCCTGGATGTTGTACCAGCGCGTCGGCATCTCTTGCTCGTCGAGAACGATCCGGTTGGCGACTTCGGGCGCGCGAACGCTCATAGCTTTCTCCCTCCTGTAGTCCGAATCGTCAGCGTGGCGCTATTCCCGCCTGTTTTAGCATGGACGGCACCCTGATGCAAAGGCCCGACCGGACCGCCATGCTCGCCGCCCTGGAACGCCTCGTGGTCGCCGAGTCGCCCTCGTTCGACAAGGCGCGCTGTGATGCCTGTGCCGATCGGGTCACCGATCTCTTCCGGGAGCGAACCGGGGCCTCCGCGGTGCGACATGAGCGGCCCGACCGGGGCGACCACCTGGAGATCCGGATTGGCGACGGCGCCGAACCGATCATGCTGCTCTGCCATCACGACACGGTGTGGCCCGAAGCCACCCTGGCGCGCTTGCCCTTCCGAGTTGACGGGGATCGCGTCACCGGCCCTGGGAGCTATGACATGAAGGCCGGCATCGTCGAAGCAGCGTTTGCCCTCGAGGCGGCCAAACCGAAACGGCCGGTGATCGTCCTGTCGACCTCTGACGAGGAAATCGGCAGCGCCAGCTCGCGCGCCCTGATCGAGGAAACAGCGCGGCATGCGGTGGCGGTGCTGGTGCTGGAACCCGCCGCCAGTGGCGGGGCGATCAAGACCGCGCGCAAGGGCATCGCCGATTTCATCCTGGAGGTCGACGGCCGCGCTGCCCACGCCGGCGTCGAGCCGGAGAAAGGGATCAGCGCGATCGAGGAGATGGCGCACCAGGTACTGGCCCTTAAGGCCCTCAGCGACCCGGCGACTGGCACCACGATCAATGTCGGCGTGGTCGACGGGGGCACCCGGCCCAACGTCGTCGCGGCGCACGCCCGTGCCGAAATCGACGTTCGCTTCGCGCGGGCCTCCGAAGCGGAGCGGGTCGTTCGCGCCATCAACGACCTGCAACCGCGGCTCGCGGGAGCTCGCCTGCGCGTCAGTGGCGGCGTCGACCGGCCGCCGATGGAGCGCAGCGCCGGCACCGTTCGCCTTGCCCAACTCGCCCAGCGGCTCGCCGGCGATGTCGGCTTCCCGCTGACCGAAACCAGCACCGGCGGCGGTAGCGATGGCAACTTCACCGCCGCGATCGGTATCCCGACGCTCGATGGCCTTGGCCCGGACGGCGGTGGCGCCCACGCCGACTCCGAGCACCTGATGATTCGGAGCTGGCTGGATCGGACGGAACTCCTCCGGCGCCTGATCGAGGCGCTCTAGCGACCTGACGCCCCGCCCACCCCCTGTGTTAGGGTGGACGACGGTCCGTTACGCCTCGTCGTAGCCAACCGCCTTCCTACTCGTCTCCGCCACGGACCAGAAGGGTTGACGTTCGTCGAGTGACGGAGGGAAGGCTCCATCAACGTTACAGGGGTTGTTATTGCTATTGTCTTGAAGGCTCACGCCTATATCTTGCGGTTAACCATCGCGCGATTCCGCTATCTTGTGGTTTCTGACTGGGCCGCCCGGGCGGTTCTTCGTTACTGGCGCCTCCGGCGCAGGTGCCGGCAGGTCCTCGACCAGCTTCGACTTCGCCGGCGGCAGCTCTCGATCACCCTGGTCGGCCATGCACTCGTGCTCGGGCTGGGCTTCGTTCTGGTCGTTCCGGTGCTGACGGTCCGGCCCGCGGTGACGCGGACGGTCTCGGCTCAATATGCGGGCTACGTCCTGTGGACAACCCCGGCTCGCCCTCGAAATGCGCCGCTCCGAGAGGTCCTCAAGGCCTCGGCGCTCGAGGAGCGTCCGGCACCCGACGTCATCGTGCCGGCGGCGCCCCCGGCGCCCGCCTCGAGGACGGGTGCGCCCCCGGCCTTCACCCCGCCGCCGCCCGGCTCGGGCGGAGATGGCCTGGCGGCCATTTACGCGGTCTTCGGCAGTAGCCCCGGCCTCACCTGGGCGCTGCGGGTGGCGAACTGCGAGAGCCACTACAATCCGCTGGCCGTCAATCTCTCCAGCGGCGCCAGCGGCCTGTTCCAGTTCATGCCGTCCACCTGGAATGCCAACTTCCCCGGCCAGAACATCTGGGATCCGCTGGCCCAGGCGCGGGGCGCGCTCGTCTTCTACAACGCCGGCCGCCAGAGCGCCTGGACGTGTAAGTAAGGCGTCGCCGGTTCGCCGCCGCCACGCTAGGATGTGGCGCGTGCCGCCGCCGTTGTCCGGATCGCCGGCTCGCCCGCGTGTCGAGGTGCGACTGGCCCGCTCCCATGCTGAGTTCGCTGCCTGCGAGGCGCTGAGCCGGGACATCTGGGGCGCCGCCGAGCGGAACGTGGTGCCGCGCGAGCTCCTGCTCACGATGCAGCTCAACGGCGGCCTGGTCCATGGCGCTTTCCTTCCCGACGGCCGGCTGGTTGGCTTCTGCTTTGGCTTTGCCGGTCTGCGCGCTGGGCAGCTCCGCCTCTGCTCGCATCAGCTCGGCGTTATCCCGGAGCTACGCGGCGCCGGGATCGGTATCGCGCTCAAGCAGGCTCAGCGGAAAGATGCGCTGCGGCTTGGCTATCCGCTGGTGTCCTGGACCTTCGATCCACTGGAGGCACGCAACGCATACATCAATCTCCATCGGCTGGGATGCATCGCGCGCCTGTACGATCGGAACCACTACGGCGAAATGGAAGACGAGCTCAACCGTGGCCTGCCCTCCGACCGGTTCGAGGCCGAATGGTGGCTGGATCAGCCAAAGGTGGCGGCCCCGACCGGTGAGGCGGTCGTGATGCTGCGGATAGCCGGCGACAGCGAGCCCATCCGTGAGGCGGTCGACCCGGCGCGGGCGCCTGCCGTCCTGATCGCCGTGCCACAGGATTTTCAGGCGATCAAGAAGAGGAGTCCCGAGCTGGCCCTGCGCTGGCGGCTGGAGAGTCGGGCCGCGCTCGAAGCGGCCCTTGCCAGCGGCATGACCGCGGTCGACTTCCGGCGGGAGGGCGCCTACGTGATGGCCCGGGCATCATGAAGATCGAGGCCGTCGAGCTGCGGGTGCTGAAGATGCGGCTGCTGCAGCCGTTTCGCACCAGCTTCGGCGTGCAGCAGGACCGCTACCCGCTGCTGGTGCGCTTGGAGATCGACGGCCGCTCGCAATGGGGCGAGTGCGTCGCCGGGGAAGGGCCCTGGTACTCCTACGAGACGGTTGAGACCGCCTGGCAGATCCTCAAGGGTTACCTGGTGCCGGCCGTCATCGGGCGAGAACTGGCCGACGTCGATGCGCTCGAAACCCTGTTCGCGCCGGTGCGGGGCCATCACATGGCCAAGGCCTGTCTCGAGATGGCCTTCACCTGCGCCCTCGCCGAGCATGCGCGCAAGCCGCTCGCGACCTTCCTTGGTGGAGTCCGCGATCGCGTGGAGAGCGGGGTCAGTATCGGCATCAAGGCGACCGTCGATGAGCTGCTCGACAGCATCGGGACCCACCTGGCGCAGGGCTACCGTCGGATCAAGGTCAAGATCGAGCCCGGCTGGGACGTGATGACGATCGCGGCCATCCGCCAGCGTTACCCGGAAATCACGCTGATGGCGGATGCCAACTCCGCCTATACACTCGACGATGCAGCCCACCTTGGCCAGCTCGACCAGTTCGGCTTATTGATGCTGGAGCAGCCGCTGACCGCCGGCGACCTCGTCGATCATGCCGCCTTGCAGCGGCAATTGCGCACCCCGATCTGCCTCGATGAGAGCATCGAATCAGCCCGCGAGGCTCGGCAGGCCCTCCAACTCGGGTCGTGCCGGGTGATCAACGTCAAACCGGGCCGGGTCGGTGGCTTTGCCGAGTCGCGCCGGATCCACGACCTCGCGAGCAAGGCGGGTGTGCCGGTGTGGTGCGGCGGCATGCTGGAAACGGGTATCGGCCGGGCCTGCAACGTCGCCCTGGCGACGCTGGCGAACTTCCGGCTGCCCGGCGATATTTCTGCCAGCGATCGCTACTGGGCCGAGGATATCGTGGAGCCGCCATTCATCCTCCAGCGCGGGGGCACCATCGGAGTGCCGACCCGATGGGGGCTGGGCGTCCGGGTGAAGGTCGACCTCGTCGACCGCCTGACCGTCCGCCGGGAACTCCTGCGCTAAAGGAAGAAGGCCGCCAGCGCGATGATCGCGTAGACGCCGACCAGCTGCAAGCCTTCGAGCCAGTTGCTGTGACCGTCGCGTGAGATCACCGCAATCAGCAGGGTGGCGATGAGTACGGCACCGATCTCGAATCCGGTGAAGACGAAGTCCATCGGCCGGCCGATCAGGAGGCTGATGAAAACCAACGCCGGTGCGATGAAGAGCGCGACCTGCGTGGACGAGCCGACGGCGATCTCGAGTGTGACATCGAGCTTGTCCCTGATCGCGAAGAACACCGCGGAGGCGTGCTCGGCGGCGTTCCCGATCACCGGGATGATGATCAGACCCACGAAGATCGGCGAGATCTTGAGCGTCTGCAGCGCCGGGTTGAGCGCCGAGACGAGCAGCTCGGACTCGAGGCCGACCAGCAGGGCCGCGCCCACCAGGATGCCCAGTGCCAGCGTTCTCGACCATTCCGGCCGCTCGCTGGAGGCGGGCGTGCGAAAAAGGTGCGCATTGGTGAACTGAGTGAAGACCAGCGCCGAGCCGTACAGGACGATCAGGGTCGCCGCGACACCCGCGGAGACCACCTGGCGGCTGGCTGCCGATAGGCTCGGCGAGGTTGCCATCAGGAGGGCGGGGACGCCGAGACCGGCGACCGCGAGGACCATGGACGCAGTGTGGACACCGGCCGCACGGGCGCTGAAGGCCTGTTCGTCACGACCCAGCCCACCGACGAAGAGCGAGACGCCGAGGACCAGCAGCAGATTGCCGATGATCGAGCCGATCAAGGACGCCTTGACGACCTCGAAGTCCCCAGCGGCGATCAGCAGCACCCCGACGATCAGCTCGGTCACGTTGCCGAAGGTGGCGTTGAGCAAGCCGCCGAGCCGCGGGCCGATGCAGATCGCCAGTTGGTCAGTGGCCCGCCCGATCAGGCCGGCCAGTGGGATGATGGCGAGGGCCGCGGTGATGAAGGTCAGCACCGGCTGATGCGTCAATTCCGCGATCAGCGAAACCGGGATGAAAACGAGCAGCCAGTTGATCGAGGGCCGCAGCCACAGCGCCCAGCCAGCCATTCGACTCCATTATCCCGGCCGGGTCGGCACCCGGCCCGTATCAGGACGCCGGCACGGTCGAGGCGCCGGAGCCGTTTTGCAGGCAAAAGAAAAAGACCTCGGCGATGACCTACTCTCCCAGACCGTTGCCAGCCCAGTACCATCGGCGCAGACGGGCTTAACTGCTGTGTTCGGGATGGGAACAGGTGTTTCCCCGTCGCTATGGTCACCGAAGTCTTTCTCTTCGATCGTGATGCGAAGAAGTATTTAGGGACCGCGCAGTTCACGCGATCAACTCCCTGGCGCTAAAAAGCGCTGAGGAGTGGAGATAGATGGTCAAGCCCTCGACCTATTAGTACCGCTCAGCTGAAACGGTTGCCCGTCTTACACCTGCGGCCTATCAACCAGCTAGTCTCGCTGGGGTCTTACCTGGTTAACCCAGTGGGAGACCTTGTCTTGAGGTGGGCTTCGTACTTAGATGCTTTCAGCACTTATCCCATCCGAACATAGCTACCCGGCACTGCCATTGGCATGACAACCGGGACACCAGAGGTCCGTTCACCCCGGTCCTCTCGTACTGAGGGTAACTCCTCTCAAGTCTCCTGCGCCCACAACGGATAGGGACCGAACTGTCTCACGACGTTCTAAACCCAGCTCGCGTACCGCTTTAATGGGCGAACAGCCCAACCCTTGGGACCTACTCCAGCCCCAGGATGCGACGAGCCGACATCGAGGTGCCAAACCATGCCGTCGATATGGACTCTTGGGCAAGATCAGCCTGTTATCCCCGAGGTACCTTTTATCCGTTGAGCGACGGCCATTCCACAATGTACCGCCGGATCACTAGTCCCGACTTTCGTCCCTGCTCGACTTGTCAGTCTCACAGTCAAGCTCCCTTGTGCACTTACACTCGACACCTGATTGCCAACCAGGTTGAGGGAACCTTTGGGCGCCTCCGTTACTTTTTGGGAGGCAACCGCCCCAGTTAAACTACCCACCAGGCACTGTCCCTGAACCGGATCACGGTTCGAAGTTAGATATCCAGAGTGACCAGAGTGGTATTTCAACAATGACTCCGCAATTACTGGCGTAATTGTTTCACAGTCTCCCACCTATCCTACACAAGCCACACCGAACACCAATACCAAGCTATAGTAAAGGTCCCGGGGTCTTTCCGTCCTGCTGCGCGTAACGAGCATCTTTACTCGTAGTGCAATTTCGCCGGGTCTATGGTTGAGACAGTGGGAAAGTCGTTACGCCATTCGTGCAGGTCGGAACTTACCCGACAAGGAATTTCGCTACCTTAGGATGGTTATAGTTACCACCGCCGTTTACTGGCGCTTAAGTTCAGAGCTTCGCGACCCGAAGGTCACTAACCCCTCCCCTTAACGTTCCAGCACCGGGCAGGCGTCAGTCCGTATACGTCGTCTTGCGACTTTGCACGGACCTGTGTTTTTAGTAAACAGTCGCTTTCCCCTGGTATCTGCGACCGCATTCAGCTCGGAGAGCAAGTCTCGTCACCGAGCACGGCTCCCCTTCTCCCAAAGTTACGGGGACAATTTGCCTAGTTCCTTAACCACAGTTCACCCGATCGCCTTGGTATTCTCTACCTGACCACCTGAGTCGGTTTAGGGTACGGGCCGCTTAAGACCTCGCTGCGAGGTTTTTCTCGGCAGCATGGGATCACTGACTTCGCCTTGCGGCTCGGCATCAGGTCTCAGGCTTAATGCCACGCGGATTTGCCTGCGTGACGCCCTACGCCCTTACCCCGGGACAACCACCGCCCGGTACAGCTACCCTCCTGCGTCACCCCATCACTCACCTACCACCCCATCAGGTCTTCAC
>DATNMH010000051.1:0-22199 GCA_035602395.1 Candidatus Acidiferrum sp. | reverse complement strand
GCCCGCGTGCTGGTCATGGGCGCCGGCGTTGCCGGGTTGCAAGCGATTGCGACCTCTCGCCGGCTGGGCGCGGTCGTGGAAGCCTACGACGTGCGGCCGGCCGTCAAAGACGAGGTCCACAGCCTGGGTGCCACCTTCCTGGAGCTACCGCTCGAGGCCCAGGAGGGCACGGGCGGCTATGCGCGCGAGCAATCGGAGGACTTCCTTCGCCGTCAGCGCGAGCTGATCGGTGACCGGGTCGCTGCCTCCGACGTCGTGATCACGACCGCCGCGATCCCCGGCCGAAAGGCGCCTATCCTCGTCACCGCGGACATGGTTCGCCGGATGCGCCCGGGCTCGGTGATCGTCGACCTCGCGGCTGAGACCGGCGGCAATTGTGAGCTGACCAAACCCGGTGAAATCATCCAGGTCGGCGGCGTCACGATCGACGGCACCCGCAACCTGCCGAGCACGATGCCGGTTCATGCCAGCCAGCTGTACAGCAAGAACGTCTCCACGCTCCTCCTGTTGCTCGTCAAGGACGGCGCGCTCAAGCTGGACTTCAACGACGAGATCGTCAAGGGCGCATGCGTCACCCACGACGGCGCGATCGTAAACCCGCGCGCCAAAGAGCTGGTGGAGGCAGCGAGTAAGTGAACGACAACAGCCTGTTGAACGAGTTCACCATCTTTGTGCTCGCCATCTTCATCGGCTTCGAGGTCATCTCGAAGGTGCCGACAATTCTCCATACGCCTCTCATGTCCGGCACGAACGCCATCCACGGCATCATCTTGGTCGGGGCCATCCTGATCGCTGCCACCGCCAATGACCCGCTGCAGATCGCGCTCGGCCTGATCGCCGTGATCCTGGCAACCATCAACGTCGTTGGCGGGTTCGTCGTGACCGACCGGATGCTGGAGATGTTCAAGGGACGTCAACCGGCTAAACAAGCACAGAAGACGCCGCCCGAGAAGACCGCCGGATGACTGTCTGGGTCTCGCTCGCTTATCTCGTCGCTGCCGTCCTGTTCATCCTCGGCCTCATCGAGTTGAGCTCGCCCAAGAGCGCCCGCCGCGGCAACCAGATCGCGGCGGCCGGCATGGTGATCGCCTTGGGGGCGACCATCCCACTCTTGCATTTCACCACCGCCGGAGTCGTCATCACGATTATTGGCATCCTGATTGGCGTCCCGATCGGGGCCATCGGCGCGCGCCAGGTGAAGATGACCGCCATCCCGCAGATGGTGGCGCTGTTCAACGGGGTAGGCGGTGGGGCCGCCGCGGTCGTCGCCGTTTCCGAACTCCTCCTGAAGGGATCGCATCCAGCATTCGCCGTCGCGTTTCCCAGCGTCTTCAGCATCGTGATCGGCTCCGTCTCCTTTGCGGGCAGCCTGATCGCGTTCGCCAAGCTGCAGGCACTGCTGACGGGCAGGCCGATCACGTACCCAGGGCAGCAGATCGTCAACGGCGTTCTGGCCCTGGCGATCGTCGCGCTGGCCGTCTACCTGATCGCGGTCGCCTCGACACCCATCATCTTCGTGCCGCTGCTGATCCTCGGCCTCGTCCTGGGCGTGGCGTTCGTCCTCCCGATCGGGGGGGCGGATATGCCGGTCGTGATCTCCATGCTGAATGCGTTCACCGGGCTGGCGGTGGCGGCCAGTGGCTTCGTGCTCGGGAACTTCGCCTTGATCGTGGCGGGCACGCTCGTAGGTGCCTCGGGCACGCTGCTCACCAAGCTGATGAGCGATGCGATGGGCCGTTCGCTTGGCAATGTCCTGTTTGGCGCCTTCGGGGCGGCCGCGGCAGGTCCCGCCGGTGTGGCGGGCGTCGAAGGCAGGGCGGTCCGTTCCGGATCGCCGGAGGATATCGCCACCCTGCTTGCCTACTCGCGCAAGGTGATCATCGTCCCCGGATATGGGCTCGCGGTCGCCCAGGGCCAGCACGCTGTAAAGGAGCTCGCCGATGAACTGGAGAAGCGGGGCGTCGAAGTCGAGTACGCGATCCACCCGGTCGCGGGTCGGATGCCGGGCCACATGAACGTCCTGCTCGCGGAGGCGAACGTCCCCTACGAGCAGCTCAAGGAGATGGACGAGATCAATGACGAGTTCAAATCCACGGATGTGGCGCTGGTGGTGGGCGCCAACGACGTCGTGAACCCCGCCGCCGAAAACTCTCCGGGCAGCCCCATTTACGGCATGCCGATTCTCAAGGCCGACGAGGCGAAGAACATCGTCTTCATGAAGCGCAGCATGCGGCCGGGGTTTGCCGGCATCGACAACGAGCTGCTCTACGACCCCAAGACGGTCATGCTGTTCGGCGACGCCAAGGACTCGCTGATGAAACTGGTCGCCGCCGTCAAAGCCGCCTAGGCCTCCGGTTTCAGCTCCAACGCCAGCGAGTTGATGCAGTAGCGCTCCCCGGTCGGGTTCGGCCCGTCGTTGAAAACGTGGCCGAGGTGTGACCCGCAATTCTTGCAGAGGACTTCTGTCCGGCGCATGAACAAACTGTTGTCGGAGTGGAGCTCGACCGCCTCCAGGTTCGCCGGCTCGTAAAAGCTAGGCCACCCGGTACCCGATTCGAACTTGGTCTTGGAACTGAACAACTCGGCGCCGCAGGCGGCGCAACAGTAGGCGCCGTCGGCCTTGGTATGGACGTACTTGCCGGTGAACGGTCGTTCCGTCCCCTTGCGCCGGAGAACGTCGTACTGCTCCGGGGTCAGCTCAGCGCGCCACTCCTCATCGGTCTTCTCGATCTTGGTGCTCACGTCTCGAGTGTACCCAGATCGCTCCCGTTCTAGTTAGTGCTCATCAGCGATGCCGAACCGACACTTCCAGTGGTGGCGTTAACGACCACATAGGCGTCGTTCGAGCTGAATTCGCCCTGCGAAGGAGCACGGAGGTGCAAGATCCACGCGGGGTCCGCGTGGCAGAGCCACCCAGGTACGTTCAACCCGACGATCACGCAAGCCGAACGGGACTCCGAACCGATCAGGTTTCCTCGGTCGTCATAGATCTTGTCGGGCGCAGGATCATAGCGAGCCGACACGAGCGTGTAGCCAGTCACCTTTGGGTTCATCTGCTGTAACTGTCTGAGCGCAGCCGTGGTTGCCTCCTTTTCCGAGATGTGGGGGCCAAGCGCTCGGGAAACCAGGATTCCGCCAACGGCAATGAGGGCCAGCAGGGTGGCAACGCCCGCCGTGACCAGGATGCGGCGTGACCTCATGGGTTGGTGCCGAGGGCCGGAATCGAACCGGCGACACCATGATTTTCAGTCATGTGCTCTACCGACTGAGCTACCTCGGCACGAGTCGGTATTCTAGCCATCTTCCCCAGCCGCCATCCTAGGGTCACATTGATTCCGAATACGGCTGGCGCCTCGCCGCCACCCTGCGGGGTTACAATCGCCGCAAGGAAGGGCCCGTAATATGAGCACCCGGCGCAAGGGGCGTCACAAATGATGACTACCACGGGCGATTCCGGGTCCCGCGAGGAGCTGACCACCGAGCTGGCCACGCTCGACCGCCAGCTGCGCGATCTCTCCAAGCAATGGGAGAACGTGGAGCGGACGATTACGGAAAAGGTCCGCCTCCGTCGTGAGCTGATTGCCCGGCAGACGGAGTCGAACGAGGACCACGCGAGCGAGATCGATCGGCTGCAGTCTGATATCTATGCGCTGCGCGACCGGCTCGACCAGTTGCGCGACTCACACCTTGACTTCAGCGCGCTCTACCGAATCCTGCAGCAAGCCCGGACATAGACAAACCCCCGGCATCGCGCCGGGGGTTTGTCGCCGTCGGGCTCGATCAGCTCGCTATCGACGCTGTTGCGATCTCTACTCGGCCTGTCCGAACTTCTTGATCTCCTCCAGCTCCTTGGCTGTCAGCTCGCGTGGCTGCTCGCCGCGTGCGACCTTCGCCGACTCGACCTGATGCTTGATAGTCTCGACCACCTCCGGGTTCGCCAGGGTCATGATGTCACCCGGGCTCGTGAAGTTGGAGATTCCGGCGATGACGCGGCGCATGATCTTCCCCGACCGGGTCTTGGGCATGTCGGGGACGATCCAGACGTTCTTCGGCCGGGCGACCTTGCCGATCAGGTTGTCAATGGCGCCGGAGACCTTTTCTTCGATCTGCTTGCTGGGTTTGTGCCCCGGCTTCAGGGCGATGTACATCTCCACCGCACGGCCCCGGATCTCGTCGATCACCGGCACCGCCGCGGCCTCCGCGACCTCCTCGACGGTGAGCGCGGCCGATTCGAGCTCCTTGGTTCCTAGCCGGTGGCCGGCCACGTTGATCACGTCGTCGACGCGTCCGAGGATCCTGAAGTAACCGTCCTCCGCCTGCAGCGCGCCATCGCCTGCGAAATAGGGCCAGTCGTGCCAGTCTTTGCTGTTCTTGTCCTTGTTGTATTTCTGGTAATAGGTCGATACGAAACGCTCTGGCGCGCCGTAGATCGTCTGGAAGATGCCCGGCCAGGGATTGCGGATGCAGATGTTGCCTGCCTTTGTGCTCCCCTTCGGGACGGGCTTTCCCTCCTCGTCGAGAATGACGGGGAAGATGCCAAGGACACCGGGACCGCAGCTTCCTGGCTTCATTGGCTGCAGGGCGGGTAGGGTGCTGCCCAGGAACCCGCCGTTCTCGGTTTGCCACCAGGTATCGACGATGGCGGCTTCGCGCTTCCCGACGGATTCGTAATACCAGCGCCATACTTCAGGCTCGATCGGCTCTCCCACCGTGGTCATGTGCTTGAAGTGGTAGTCGTACTTCTTCGGTTCGTCCGGGCCGAGCTTGCGAAGCATTCGGATGGTGGTCGGCGCGGTATGGAAGATGTTGACCCCGAGGCGCTCGGCGATCCGCCATGGACGTCCCGGATCCGGGTAGGTGGGAACGCCCTCGTACATGACGCTGGTGGCCGCCAGCGTCAGCGGACCGTAGACGATGTAGGAGTGCCCGGTGATCCACCCAATGTCGGCGAAGCACCAGTAGGTGTCCTCCGGATGGATGTCCTGGTAGTACTTGGAGGTTCCGGCGACGTAGGAGAGATAGCCGCCCGTGCTGTGCTGAGCGCCCTTCGGCTTAGCGGTGGTGCCGCTGGTGTACATCAGGAACAGCGGCGCTTCGGCCGGCATCGATACCGGCTCGACGATCTTGCCACGGTAGTCGGCGAGGAGCTCATCGACGAAATAGTCCCGGCCCTCCACCATTGGTGTCTTCGACGAGTACTTTCCTGGGTGCCGGCGCCAGACGAGGACCTTGTCGACTTCGGCCCCCTCCTTCTTTGCAGCGGCGATGGCTTCTTCGGCCTTGACCTTGTGGTCCAGGAGCTCCCCATTTCGGTAGTAGCCGTCCATGGTGATGAGGATCCGGCTCCCTGAGTCCGCGATGCGGCCGCCGCAGGCGGCGCCACTGAAGCCCCCGAACACCTCGGAGTGGATGACGCCAAGACGCGCGCAGGCCAGCATGGAAACCGGCAGGTCAGGGACCATCGGGAGATGGAACGTCACGCGGTCCCCCTGCTTGAGCCCACAGAAGTCGCGGAGCAGTGCGGCGAACTCGTTGACGCGCTTGTACAGCTCCTGGTAAGTGATGGCCTGCGTCACCTGGTCCTCCGGCTCCGGGACCCAGATGAAGGCGGCCTTGTTCCGGTACTTCGCCAGGTGACGGTCGACGCAGTTATAGGAAGCGTTCAACCGACCGCCAACGAACCACTTCCAGAAAGGCGCGTTGCTCGTATCGAGCGTCGTGTGCCAGTACTTGTCCCAGGTGAGGAGGTCGGCATACTCCTTGAAGCATTCGGGGAAGTTCTCCTCCCTGAATCGGTCGAAGATGGCCGGATCGCTCGCATTGGCCTGGCCGATAAATTTCGCGGGAGGATAGACGTACTCCTCCTCCCGCCAATGGACCGCAATCTGTGCCTCGGAGAGCTCCACGTCTTCCGCGGTTTTCATTGGCTCATACAGCCTCCTTCAATCGAGAATCCCATCTTCAGCTGCGACCGCGCCCGCCCTCTTTCCACATCGCCGTGCCGACGGGCAAGATGTATCGCCCGGCCATCCCGGCGGCGACATCAGCTGCGGAGGTGTAGAAGGCCACGGCCGCCGTCAGGACACCGACCAGGCCGCCGACGAGAAGCAGGCCCTCGCCGGCTTTGTTGCCGTTGAAAAAGCCGATGAAGAGCAGAATCTCCGTAATCTCGAGCGTCAGGAAAACCATGAAGACGGCGGTGTTGGTCCGCGTGCTCCAGAGGAGCATGTATGTGTTGAAGATCGCAAAGGCCAGCAAGAACCACCCGAGTGCATTGTTGACATCTGCCGCGGGAGCTTTCCCGAAGACAACCAGCAAGAAATAGGTGGCCAGGCTGAGCCAGAAAGCACCGTAGGTCGAAAAGGCGGTTGCCGTAAAGACGTTGCCGCGGCGGAACGACCACATGCCCGCTAAGAATTGCGCCAGACCGCCGTAGAAGAGGGCGGTGCCCACCCAGATGAAGTCCGGGGCCCACCCCACGTTGTGGGCACTGAGAAGCAAGGTCGTCAACGCGAATCCTGCCAGTCCTAGCGGCGCCGGGTCGGCGATCGCCGGAACTGCGCCCGCTCGCATTTCTTGTGCCATTTCGTCATTTACTCCTTATCGTTCGTTCGTGGATAGACCGAACAGGTTCTGCCGTGAAGGCGAGTCACGGCGCGTGAGGGGTATGAGCGGAACGCGCCAACCGCGAGGGGTAGTCCGTTGCTTCCACCTTCCCCTGCCGCGAGATCGAATCAGCTTCATCCTAGCGCAGCCGCGCTCGAAACGATAGCGGGCGGGGTGGTCGGCCGATAAGTCACGGACCCTGGCGGCTTGAGTTTAGGGTGGGTTCAAATCCGGCTCCTAAGGTGGTCCTACGGCTCGATGAGAGCCTAGCAACATCAAGGAGGTGAATACACCATGAAGATGCCAAGCTTCAAGCAGACGATCCTGTTGGTCGGGACCCCCGCTCTCCTCGCCGTGGGCGCCGTGAGCGCAATGGCGGCCAGCTCCCCCGCGCCAACCACGACGCCGGCACCGACGACGCAGACCCAGCCCGCGGCTGAGCCCGCTGAGACCGCAGACTCGGCGACCGCGACGGATGACGCGACCGGTGCAGCCGACCCGGCGGCCAGTGCGGCCGAAACCGCGGCCGAGGCCGCGGCTGACGCGAACCTCCCCGGCGGTGGCCATGCCGACGCGGCCGGCCAAAACGTCGACCATCAATTCGAGGGCGTCGAGTAAGCTCCCTCCCAAATCCAGGACCGGGCCTTCCCTGCCCGGTCCTTCCTGTCCGCATTTTCGAACTTAAGTTTGGGCGGTGAGAGGCTCGAACTCCCGACATCCTGCGTGTAAAGCAGACGCTCTACCAACTGAGCTAACCGCCCGGAGCGACTAATTATGCAACGTGAGCGGCGGGCGTCCCCGGCAGCACGAAGCGCTCAGAAAAGCGGGCGATGACCGCGTCTTCGACGGCCACTATCGGAGGCGCGGCACCCAGCTCGAGCGCCATTGAGGTCACGCCCTTGTCCGGGATTCCGCAAGCCAGGATGTGCGTAAAGAGGCTGAGGTCGGTCGACACGTTGAGCGCAAAGCCGTGGGTAGTAACGCCTTGCGAGACCTTGATGCCAATGGCGGCGATCTTGCGGTCGCCGATCCAGACGCCGGTATAACCGGAAAGCCGACCGGCCGCAATCCCGAAGTCGGACAGCACGTCGATCAGGCAACCCTCGAGGTTGCGCAGATAGAGGCCGACGTCGGGTTTGGGGCCGAGATCGAGGATCGGATAGCCGACCAGCTGGCCTGGGCCGTGATAGGTCACATCCCCACCGCGATCGACGTCGATACAGGTGATGCCGCGCGCCGTCAGCTCCTCTTCGTTCAGAAAAACGTGCTCGCGCGTACCACTGCGACCGATCGTGTAGGTATGTGGGTGCTCGAGCAGGATCAGGGTATCGGGGACGAGGCCGGCGCGGCGCTGCTCCGCGACCCGGTTCTGCAGCGCCCACGCGTCGTCGTAGGGAACTTGACCGAGCCGGCGGATGTCCACGTCAGCCCGCGGCGGCCCGGTCGGGGACCTGGCTGGCCGCGTGGTAGGAGCTACGGACGAGCGGACCGGACTCGACGTGCCGGAAGCCGAGCTTGAGCGCCTCGACTTTGAGCATGGCAAATTCGTCCGGCGTCACGTAGCGCGCGATCGGCAGGTGGTTGGGGGTTGGTCGCAAGTACTGTCCAACCGTCAGGATCTCGACGTCGTGCGCCCGCAGGTCGCGGAAGACCTGGATCACTTCGTCGATTTCCTCGCCGAGGCCCAGCATGATGCCTGACTTGGTATAGACGGTCGCGTCCATCCGCTTGGCGCGCTGCAGGAGTTCGAGCGAGCGCGGGTAGCGGCCCTTCGGCCGCACTTGCGGATAAAGGCCGGGGACGGTCTCGATGTTGTGGTTGAGGATGTCGGGACGGGCGCGCATCACCGTGGCGAGCGCGGCCTCATCGCCCATGAAGTCGGGGATGAGGACCTCGATGTTGCATGTCGGAATGCGCTTGCGGATCTGCCGGATGGTCCCCGCGAAGATGGCCGAGCCGCCATCCTCGAGCTCGTCCCGGTTGACCGAGGTGATGACGGCGTGATGCAGGCCCATGCGCTCGACCGCTTCGGCGACCCGAATCGGCTCGCCAAGGTCGAGCACGCCCGGCCGGCCGGTCTTGACGGCGCAAAAGCCGCAGGCGCGGGTGCAGGTGTCGCCGAGGATCATGAAGGTGGCGGTGCGGGCCTGCCAGCACTCCCCGATGTTGGGGCAGCGGGCCTCTTCGCACACGGTGTGCAGGTCGAGGCCGCGCATGATCTCTTTCAGCTCGGAATAGTTGGAGCCGCCGGGCAGCCGCACCCGCAGCCACTCGGGCCGCCGGGTATCGATCGGGACCACGGCGTTGCGCTTAGAGCGACCGTAGAACTTGATGGGTGCGACGTCAGCCATGGCTTAAGTATCCCAGAGGTCTGTCGAATTCGGCGTCAATACAGCGGGACCTGCTCCGAGAAGCCCTCCAGCCAGCGGCGGACGCCCTGCAGGAAGCGGGCGGCGGACACGCCGTCCAGCACGCGGTGGTCGAAGCTCAGGCAGAGATTCATCATCGAGCGGACCGCGATCGCGTCGCCCTCGACGACGACCGGCCGCTTGACGATCGCGTCCATCGCCAGGATGCCGGCTTGCGGCGGCGCGATGATCGAGTAGGACAGGATGGTTCCGAACGTCCCCGGGTTGTTGACGGTGAACGTGCCGCCCTGGACATCAGGGATCCCGAGTTTTCCCGCACGCGCACGCTTGGCCAGGTCGTCGATCGCCTTCGCCAGTCCGGAGATCGACATCCGGTCAGCCTGATGGACGACCGGCACGATCAGCCCGTCGTCGACGGAGACGGCCACGCCGATGTTGATGTCCTTGTGGAGGACGACGCCCTGGTCACTCCAGCTTGCGTTCAGCACCGGCACGGCCTTCAATCCCTCGACCACCGCCTTGATGATGATCGGCACGAAGGTCAGGTCGATCCCTTCTCGCAGCTTGAAGCTGTCCCTCGCCTTTTGGCGGAAACGGACGACGCTGGTCATGTCGACCTCGGCGACCGTCCAGGCATGCGGGATCGTCTGCTTGCTCTTCAGCATGTTGGTCGCGATCGCGCGTCGCATCGGAGTCAACGGGATGGTCGTCCCGGGCGTTGGCGCGGGCGTCGGCACCGCCGGAACGGACGTCTGCCGCTGCTCACCGTTGGCGGTCGCCGGCTGTGCCCGCTTGGCGACGAAGTCCTCGATGTCCTTCTTACTGATGCGCCCGGCAATTCCGGAGCCCTCGATCTGCGAGAGCTCTGCGTCAGAAATTCGGTGCTCTTCGATCAGCGCGCGGACGGCCGGTGACAGGCGAGTTCGGCTCTCCGAGCCCCCTCCCTGACCCTCCTCCGTGACGGGGGAGGGAGATGCTGGCGCAGCTGCCTTCTCCACTTCCCCTCCCCCTTTTGGGGAGGGCAGGGTGGGGGCTGCCCCGACCGATTCCTCGATCACGGCGATCTCCGTGCCCACGGTGACCGTCGCGCCTTCCTTGACCTTGATTTCCTTGAGGATCCCAGCAAGGGGCGCCGGTACCTCGGCGTTGACCTTGTCGGTGATGATCTCGACCAGGCCCTCGTATTTCTTCACCTGGTCGCCCGGCTTCTTCAGCCATTTCGAGATGGTGCCCTCGGTGATCGATTCACCGAGCTGCGGCATCTTGACCGAAGCCATCTGAGTTCGGCGGCCTAGTAGGCCGCCAGCTCCCTGGCTTTGGCGAGGATCTTGTCGACGTTCGGCATGAAAGCCTCTTCGAGGACCTGGTTGAACGGCATGGCGGGCACGTCCGGACCGGTGAGACGCATCACCGGAGCATCGAGGGCGTCGAAGGCGTTCTCCATGATGATCGCCATCACCTCGGCGGCGATCCCGGCAAAGGGGTTGTCCTCGTGGACCACCAGGACCTTCCCGGTTTTTCTCGCGCTGGCGACGATGGCGGCCTGGTCGATCGGTTTGATGGTGCGCAGGTCGAGCACCTCGGCCGAGACGCCCTCGGCGGCGAGCTTCTCCGCCGCCTCGAGGCAGTAGGTCAGCATCAGCCCGTAGGCGATCAGGGTCATGTCCTTGCCCTCGCGCTTGACGTCCGCCTTGCCAATCGGCACCACGTGATCCCCTGCTGGCACCTCACCTTTGACCAGACGATAGGTTCGCTTGTGCTCGAGGTAGAGGACCGGATCCGGGTCGCGGACGGCCGCCTTGAGCAGGCCCTTGGCATCCGCCGGGGTTCCGGGGGCGACGACTTTGAGGCCCGGGATGTGCCCGAACGTCGCCTCGATGCTCTGCGAGTGATACAGCGCGCCATGCACGCCGCCGCCCCAGGGCGCGCGGATCACCATCGGCAGGTTGAAGTCTCCGGCCGTGCGGTAGCAGAAGCGTGCCGCTTCCTGGATGATCTGGTTCATCGCCGGGGCGATGAAATCGGCGAACTGGATCTCGGCGATCGGCTTCATGCCGTTGACGGCCGCACCGATGGCCACACCGACGATGCAGGACTCCGCCAGGGGCGAGTCGATCACGCGCAGCTCGCCGTATTTCTTGAACAGCCCGTCAGTGGCCAAAAAGACGCCGCCGCGATTGCCCACGTCTTCCCCGATCAAAAAGACGCTCTCGTCGCGCGCCATCTCCTCGTCCATGCCCTCCCGAATGGCCTCGATCACGGTCTTGACCGCCATCAGCCTGGTAGCTCCTTTTTGTAGACGAAAGTCATTAGGTCGTCGGGCGTCGGGTCCGGCGCCTGCTCGGCATACTCGGTCGCCTCGTCGACCTGCACGGTGACGCGATCCGTGATCTCCGCCTCGCGCTGGTCGGTCAGGGTCCCAGCGTCACGCAGGTACCCGGCGTATCGCAGGATCGGGTCCTTTTGCCGCCAGATCGCGACCTCCTCCGCCTTTCGGTAGCGCTTGTCGTCGTCGTCGCTGGAATGGGCGGTGAACCGATAGGTCTTCACCTCGATCAGGGTCGGCCCCTCGCCACCACGGGCCCGCTCGACCGCCTGTCGAGCCACCTCATAGCAGGCGAGGACGTCGTTGCCATCGACCACCACGCCCGGGAAGCCGTAGCCGGCGGCGCGATCCGCGACGTTGGCGATCGCCATCTGGCCCGACTGCGGCACCGAGATGGCGTAGCCGTTGTTCTCGCAGACAAAGACCACGGCCAGCTTGTGGATGGCGGCGAAGTTCATCGCCTCGTGGGTATCGCCCTGGCTGGTGCTGCCCTCGCCGAAGTAGACGGCCGTCACCGCATCCTCCTTGCGTTGCTTGGAGGCGAGCGCCACGCCCGCGGCATGCAGCAATTGGGTCGCTACCGGGCTACCGCCGGTCACGATGTGGAGCCGGAAGCTGCCGAAATGTCCCGGCATCTGCCGGCCGGCGCTGTTCGGATCCTCGCGCCGGGCGAAGAAGGACAGCATCTGGTCCCGGGCTGTCATCCCGAACCAGAGCACGACGCCGGCGTCACGATAGTAGGGCGCCACCCAGTCGTATCCCGGCCGCAAGGCGGCCGCGGTCCCCACCTGGGCGCCCTCCTGTCCCTGGCACGAGATGACGAAGGGGGCCCGGCCCTGGCGGTTGATCAACCACATGCGCTCATCGACGGCACGCGCGAGGCGCATCACCTCGTAGATCCGCAACGCCTGCTCGTCGCTCAAGCCGAGCGAGCGGTGGCGGCTCTGCCCACCCTTGGCCTCGACCTCCGTGGTCTTCAGGGCCATCAGTTAAATGTGGATCGCGACGCCATCGACGGCCAGCGCGGCCTCCTTGACGGATTCCGAAACGGTCGGATGGGGCGCAATGCTCGCCCCAATTTCGAAAGGAGTTGATTCGAGGAGCTTGGCCAGGGCGGTTTCGGCGATCAGTTCGGTGGCATTGGGGCCAAGGATGAAGACGCCAACCAGTTCGTCGGAGTCCGCATCGCTGATGATCTTCACGAAGCCCTCGGTCTCCCCGAGGATCACGCTCTTGGCATTACCCGCGAGCGGGAATTTCCCGACCTTGATGTTGAGCCCCTGGTCGCGCGCTTGCTTTTCCGACAGGCCGAGACTGGCCACCTGCGGATAGCTATAGGTCGCGCGCGGCACCCGGTTGTAGTCGAGCGGTTTGGGGTTCTTGCCGGCGATGTGCTCCATGATGTGCTCGCCTTCGTAATAGGCGACGTGCGCCAGCAGGAAGTTACCGATGACGTCGCCCGCGGCGTATACGTTGGGATGCCCGGTGCAGTAATGCTCGTCGGTCTTGATGTAGCCCTTCTCCACCTGGATGTCCAGCTTCTCCAGGCCGAAGCCGTCGGTGATCCCCTCGCGTCCGACCGCGACCAGCATCCGCTCCCCCTCGATGGTCTGCGTCTGCTCGCCGGCCTTGACCGCAACCGTGATCTTCCCGTTGGACCGCTTCAGGGTGTCCGGCTGGACCTGGGCGCCGGTCAGCACCTTGATACCGCGCTTGCCGAGGACTTTCGCCAGTTGCTGTCCCACATCGACATCCTCGAGCGGCAGCAGGGTCGGCAGGAATTCGACGAGGGTCACGTCCGCCCCATAGCCGTTGTAGACGCAGGCAAACTCGGTCCCGACCGCGCCGGCGCCGACGATCACGATCGATTGCGGCATCTTGTCGAGGTTGACCGCGTGGTCGCTGTTGATGACGCGATCGCCGTCCATCTTCAGGCCCGGCAGGGACTTGGGCCGCGAGCCGGTTGCCACCACCAGGTTCTTGGCGTTGACCACCTGGCCGCTATCCTTGACCGTCACCGCGTGCTCGGACTCGATAATGCCCTCGCCCTTGAAGACGGTGACCTTGTTCTTCTTCAACAGGAACTCCACCCCTCGCCAGAGCTGGTCGACGACCGCCTGCTTGCGCTTCAGCACCACCGGCCAGTCGACCTGGAGGCCGTCGGTTTTCAGGCCGAGCGCGGCGGCCGTGTGGATCTGGTGAGCCAGCTCGGAGGAATGCAGGAACGACTTGGTCGGGATGCAGCCGCGGTGCAGGCAGGTCCCGCCCACCTTCTCCTTCTCGATAACGGCGACCTTGAGCCCGAGCTGGGCTCCACGAATCGCGCCGACATATCCGGCGGAGCCACCGCCGATGACGGCGACGTCGAACGGCTCATCCGGCATACGTCTCGATTGTACCCACCCTTTGGCGGGTCGCCTAAGCCTCCAGCATCGCCAGCGCCGCCGTCAGTTGCAGGTCCTTGCTGAAGTCGTTGGGGGTCTGGTCGACGGCATATTCGTCTTGGGCGCTGGGCAAGGTCACCGTCTTGTCGGGCGTGATCCCGGTCTTTTCGATCGAGTGACGATTGGGCGTCAACCACTCGGCAATGGTCAGGTGGAGGTCGCCATCGCGCAGGATGAAGTCCTGCTGGACCGAGCCCTTGCCGAAGGTCTTGACCCCGACTAGCTTGCCGCGGTTGTGGTCCTTGATCGCGCCGGCCGTGATCTCCGAGGCGCTCGCCGAGTTCTCGTTGACGAGCACGACCAGCGAATTGGTGTACGCGTGGCCGCTGCCGCTGACCTTGCGCACGTCTTCCTTGCCGCCACGCTCGACCAGGATGGTGGTCGTCCCGCTGCTGACGAACTCGCTGATGACCTCGTTGGCCTGGTCGACGTAGCCACCCGGGTTGTCCCGGAGGTCGAGCAAGACCATGTTGACCGACCCCTTGAGGTTGTTGGTGAGCGCCTGGTCGAACTCGGTCCCCGTCCGGCTGCCGAACTCGAAGATGCGGACATAGAGGACGCGGTTGTCGAAGATGTGGGTGGCGACACTGGGCACGTTGATCTCCTGGCGCGTCAGGTTGAACGTCAACGTCTGGCCGTTGCGGCTGACCTGGATCTGGACCTGGGTATTCGCCGTGCCGCGGATTTTGTTGACGGCCGTGTCAGCGGTCCAACCCTTACTGCTCTGGCCGTCGACGGCCGTGATCACGTCTCCCACCTTGAGTCCGTTTTTTTCCGCCGGGGTGCCTGGCAGGATGCTGGCGATCACGATTTGGTCGCCTTTCTGCTCCACCGACGCGCCGATCCCGGCGAACTGGCCGTTGAGGAACGTCTGGTTGGCGCTGTATTCGGCAGGTGTCAGGTAGCGGGAGAACTGGTCACCCAATGCGCTGACCATGCCCGCGGCCGCGCCCTCGGTGAGCTTGAGGCCGTTGGCGTTGGGCTTGACGTAGTGCTGCTGGATGGTGGTGAAGACTTCGTTGAGAGCGCCGTAATCGATGTTGGACTTGGGTGCGGTGTAGAAGAGCAGCGACTTCGCCCAGTCGGGGGCGTAGCCGCCCAACTGAAACTCGGCCAGGCTGCCGGCGTAGAAGGCCGCGATCGCCACGACGAGCAAAATCGCGGTACGCCTGAACCGGGACACGAGTCGATTATCGTTCGGACCGGCGGTTGATTCCCTCCCCGATTGCGGGGGAGGGTCAGGGTGGGGGGTTGCGTTATCGATCATGAGGCCGGGAGGTAGGCCAGCGGATCGACGGGCATGCCGGCCAGGTCGATCTCGAAATGCAGGTGGGGGCCCGTGGAGTTGCCGGTTGATCCCTCATAGCCGATAACGGTGTCCTTGTCAACCTGGACGCCGTCGCCAACCGCCCAGCTGGAGAGATGGCCGTACAACGTGATGAAGCCGCCGGCGTGCACCATCACCACGTAGCGTCCGTAGCCGCACAGCCCGCCGCCCCAGGTACAGCCCATGGTGAAGTTGTGCACGATGCCGCCGTCCGAGGCGTGCACCGGGGTTCCGTAATCGGTGGAGATGTCGATCCCACTGTGGAAGTGGTGACTTGGACAGGTGGGATCGTACGGTTCGAACGGATAGCTGGTGCAGCCGAAGCCTTGCGTGATGACGCCGTCAATGGGCCATTTCCATTTGCCCGATGAGCGGGCCCGGAAGCTCTCATGGATGAGCGAGGCGATCTGAGCCTGCAAGGCGGCCCGCTGCGCCTCCATGTCGGCCAGCAGCTGCTGGAATTGCGCCTCGATGGCGGCGATTTGCTGCTCGCGCGCCGCGCGCTGGTCGCGCACCGCCTGCAGCTGCGCCTTCTGGTCCTGGACCTGCTTGACGACCTGGGCCTGCTCGGCCTTCTTGGCCTCGAGGTCGGCTTTCATCGCCTCGATGGCGGCCCGTTCCTTCTGCAGCTCGGCGACCTGACGCCGGTCTTCGCGAACGATGACATTGAAAAAGACCACCCGGTTCATCAGGTCGGTGAAGTTCGCGGCCGAGAAGATGAGTTCGAGGCCACTGATCTGGCCGCTCTTGTACATGAGTCGCATCCGGCGGCCGAAGTCGGCGATGTGCTGCGCCAGCTCATCTTCCTTGAGCGCCAGCTGCTCCTTGGCCTGGTCAACCTGCTGCGCCAGCAGAACAAGCTTCGCCGTCTCCTGATCGATCTGCGCCTGCACCGCACGCAGCTGCGCATCGAAGGCGGCGATCTCGCCCTGCAGCTGACGTTCCTGGCCGAGCAGCTGCGCGATCTGGGTCTTGGTCGCCACGATCTGACCATTGAGCCCTTGCAGCTGGTGCTGCTTGTCGTAGATCGTGTCCGAGACCGTGGTCAGCAGGGCCGCGGTGAGGACCACGATGGCCAGCGCCGTGTGGAAGCGCGCCCGCCTCATTGCTTGAGGAACCGCCTGACGCCCAGATAACTGCCGACGCTGCCAAGCAGGAGCCCGAAAAGGAGCATCGCGGCCAACACGACTCGGAGGTAGTACTGGTCGAAGGAGAGCGGCACGAAGATCAGGATGCTTTGCAGGTTGACGACCGCCGGCCGGTAGCCGAAGCCGACGATCAGCACCGCCACCACGGCGCCGACCACGCCGACGAAGAGGCCTTCGACGATGAACGGCCAGCGCACGAACCAGTCGGTGGCTCCGACCAATTTCATCACCTCGATCTCCTTTCGTCGGAGATAGATGGCAGTGCGGATGGTGAGCATGATGATGAAGACCGACAGCCCCGTCAGTCCAACGATCAAGACGAGGCCGGCGATGCCGGCAACACGAGCCAGCAGAATGATCTTGTCGATGACGTTCGGCTCGTAGTTCGTGGCCGGCGACCTGTCGACCAACGGCGAGAGACGCACCGACTGGTCGATGGCGCCGAGGTCGCGAATATCCTTGACCGTGACGTCGAGGCTGGCCGGCAGGGGGTTGGTGCCCAGGGTGTCGATCACGCTCGGGTCCAACGCCGGCAGCTGGCGGAACCTTGCCATCGCCTGGTCCTTGGACACGTAGGTGACGGCGGTCACCCGCGGGTCACTCTCCAGGTGAAGCTTGAAATCCATGGCGCTGCTGAGTGGCGTCGTATCCGCGAGGTAAACGGAGATGGCGCTCGCCTTGGTCTTTTCAAGCGCCACGATCTGGTCGAGCGAGTGCAGCACCAGGAGCAAGCTGCCGAGCGCCAGCAGCACGACCCAGACGATGAGGACGCTGGCGATGCTGACGGCAGCATTGCGCCAGAAGTTCTGCCAGGCGCTGCTGAAGGCGAAGTCAACGCGATTCCAGAGCCGGTGCATGGTACCCTCCTGCATCTTCGTCTCTGACAATCTGTCCGCTCTCGATCGCCACCACGCGCCGCCGCATGACGTCAACGATCTCCCGGTTGTGCGTCGCCATCAAGACGGTTGTCCCGCGCGCGTTGATCTGCAGCAGCAGCTGGATGATTTCCCAGGAGGTCGCCGGGTCGAGGTTCCCGGTCGGCTCATCGGCGAGAAAGATTCGCGGATCGTGGACGAGCGCCCGCGCAATCGCGACCCGCTGCTGCTCGCCGCCAGAAAGCTGATCGGGGAATTTGTTTTCTTTTCCTTCGAGGCCGACGATGCTGAGCACCTCTTCGACTTTCGGCTTGAGGTGCCGCAGGGCGCCTTCGGTGACGCGCAGGGCGAAGGCGACATTCTGGAAGACGGTGAGGTTGGGAAGCAGCTTGAAATCCTGAAAGACCATGCCAATCTTGCGCCGCAGGAAAGGCAGGTGGCGCCGCTTGAGGCGGCTCAGGTCCTGGCCTTCGACGTGGATCTTGCCGGCGGTGACTTTCTCCTCACGGATCAAGAGCCGGACCAGGGTGGACTTGCCGGCGCCGCTCGGTCCGACCAGGAAGACGAAGTCCTGCTTGGGGATGACGAGCGTCACGTCGCGCAGCGCCACCGTGCCATTCGGATATTTCTTGTGGACGCCCTGGAGGCTGATCTGCGGCACAGCCGGCATTACCGTGGCCATGCGCACCCGCTCTGGCAGCGTCGTCGGTGTCGGCTGGGTTGTGACTGTTGCTGGCACGTGAACAAATCCATTCCGAAAGCCGTGGCCGCGACGGGCCGGGCCCTAAGGGGCCGAATAACTCCGGAAGTATAGGTCATCTCGTCGCGTATTGCTGCCTCGCTTCACTCTGGGTCCAAAGTCGCAGGTACTCCCTCTTTATACTCAGGCGAATGCCCAACCCGGCCGTCCCCTTGCTGACCGTCGAGCGGGGCGAGGTCGAGGAGGGACTGCAACGCGGTCACCTTGCGGCGGTCGACGGTGAGGGCACGGTCGTCACCTCCAGGGGCGACCCGAACCGGCTGACCTACTTCCGCTCATGTGCCAAACCGTTCCAGGGGATCGCCGCCTTGCGCACCGACATCGTCGAGCGCTTTGACCTGACGGCCGAGCACGTCGCCATCATCTGCGCGTCCCACAACGGGGAGCCCCGCCACGTCGCGGTGGTACGCGACCTCCTCGCGCATGCGGGGATCGACGAGTCCGCCTTGCAATGCGGCGCCCATTGGCCGTACGACGAGGCCGCGGCCAGCGTCGTGCGGCGCGAGATGGCCGAGCCGCTGGCGGTCTTCAACAACTGCTCCGGCAAACACAGCGGTATGCTGGCGGCCGCCCGCATGCTGCAGGCGCCACTCGCGAGTTATCTCGAGCCCTCCCACCCGGTGCAGCAGCGCATCCGTCAGGTGGTCGAGGAATTTACCGGCTGCGCCACCACCGATGTGGTGTACGGCATCGATGGCTGCAGTGCGCCCAACGCCGCCGTGCCGCTCTCCGCGATGGCGCGCAGCTTTGCCCGCCTCGTGACCTCGGACGACCCCGCGGCGAAGACCGCCGTCGGCGCGATGACGACCCATCCGTTCCTGGTTGGTGGGACTAAGCGCTTCGACACGGCATTGATGGAGGTCACCGATGGCCGGCTGCTGGCCAAGGGCGGCGCGGCCGGCGCGCACTGCACCGCCGACCGGCGGTCGGGCGTCGGCCTCGCCTTGAAGCTGGAGGACGTGGACGGCACCTGGGTCTCGGCTGCCGTCATGGCGGCGCTCACCGAGCTGGGCTGGCTTGCGCCGGCCGAGCAGCAGGCCCTCGACCGCTTTGCCCACCCGACGCTGCGAAACCACAAGGGCCTCGAGGTTGGGCACGTAACGGCCGTGTAACGCCGGGCGTGACTGGCCTGTTTCTTCGGTTATATCGCCGTGCGTCGAATCCTGGGCTGGCCTGATCCGCGGCAGGTGATGGTCAGCGCCTTGATCGGGCTCCTGCTGGCCCTGTACACGTATCTCTACCTGCTGCCGGTGCTCGGCCCCCACGCGCCCCGTGCCGACGATTTCCAGGACTACCTGTTTGCGGCGCACCAGCTCGCCAGCGGCGGCGACCCCTATGCCAACTTCGTTCGCAACCACGTGCCCTGGGACTGGTCACTCAGCAGCGGCTACCTCTACCCGCCGGCGTTCGCGGTCTTCCTGATTCCGTTGACCTGGGTCTCGAACGACCTGGCGGTGCGCATCTGGCTGGTCTTGATCCAGGCGGCGATCGCCGCCAGCCTCTTGATCGTGTACAGCGTGATCGGCCGCCCACGGCGCGGCGAGCTCCTCTGCCTGGCGGCGGTGATGACGACCTTCTTTCCGCTGGCGAGCAGCGTGCTCACCGGAACTATGAATTCGCTGTTGCTACTGCTGCTCACCGGCGCCTGGGCCACCTGGCACCGACGCCAGGACGTCCTGAGCGGGGTGCTGATCGGTGCCGCCGCGGTCTTCAAGCTCTTTCCGCTTGCCCTCCTCCCCTATCTCGCCTGGCGCCGGCACTGGAAGCTGCTCGCCGCGGTTGGCGTCACCGGCTTGGCCGGCCTCGTCCTCGGACTGGCGGTGACCAGCTTCGACCACAACCTCTATTACTTCCGCGACATGCTGCCCCACCTGGCGGCCGGGACCGGCTATCGCGAAAACCAGTCGCTGGCGGGCTTCACCGCTCGGATCTGCCAGCCCTCCACGGCCAACGCCGGCGGCAGCGCCGGCTGGTGCGGGCGGGCGCTCGACTGGCCGCTGGTGCTGCTCTTGCTGTTCATCGTTCTGCGCGCGACCTCGCGACCGACGCGCTCTGGGTTGGAGTTCGCGCTCGCGGTGACCACCCTGCCACTGATCAGCAGCGTGGCCTGGAGCTTCCACCTAGTGGTCCTCATCCTGCCGATCGCGCTCTTGATCCGGCAGGCTTTCGCGGGGGCGATGTCGCGGCGCGCGGGGCGGTTCCTGCTGGCGGCATGGCTCTGTTTCTCCGTGGGGCCCGCGTTGCACTACCTGTTGATCTATCACCCGCTGCCACAGCTGCCGGGCATCCTCGAGCTGCTGCCGATGGGCGTGACCCGCCTCTTCGGCGAGGCCTACGTCATCGGGACCGTGATCGTACTCGGCAGCGTGTGGGTGGCCCTGCGCAACGAGCGCCGGCTCGAGGCAGCAGCCGCCAAACTGGCGCCGGCGGCCTGATCGCGTCGCTTACGCGGCCTGCCCTTCCCGACCCGCGTCGAGGCGGAGGTAGGCTTCCATGAAGTTGTCGAGGTCGCCGTCGAGGACGGCCTGGACATTGCCCACCTCGAGACCGGTGCGGTGGTCCTTGACCAGGGTGTAGGGATGCAGTACGTAGCTGCGGATCTGGCTGCCCCATTCGTTGGACTGGTGCGCGCCCTTCAGCTCCTGACGCTGCTCTGATCGCTGCTGCTCGCGCAACGCCACCAGGCGGGAGCGCAGCACCTTGAGCGCCAGCTCCCGATTCTTGATCTGCGAGCGCTCGTTCTGGCAGGTCACGAT
The DNA here is from genome assembly GCA_035602395.1 of Candidatus Acidiferrum sp. Classification (GTDB taxonomy): domain Bacteria; phylum Chloroflexota; class Dormibacteria; order CF-121; family CF-121; genus CF-13. The sequence goes on along the minus strand of DATNMH010000051.1, from coordinate 1,588 downwards.
GATGCCGGTCGGCAGGTGCGTCATCCGGACGGCGGACGAGGTCTTGTTGACATGCTGGCCGCCGGCGCCACTCGATCGGTAGACGTCGACCTTCAAGTCTTCGGGCCGGATCTCGATATCGCCGTCATCCTCGATCTCCGGGATCACCTCGACCAGCGCGAACGAGGTGTGTCGTCGGTGGGCCTGGTCGTAGGGGGAGAGCCGCACGAGTCGATGCACGCCGCGCTCGGCGCGTAGCCAGCCGAAGGCGCGCTTGCCCGAGATGCGGATCGTCACACTCTTGTAGCCCGCCTCCTCCCCGGGTGACTCGTCGATGATCTCGGCCGGCATCTTGTTGCGCTCCGCCCAGCGCAGGTACATCCGCAGCAGCATCTCGGCCCAGTCCTGCGAGTCGGTGCCACCGGCGCCGGCATGGATGCTGACCAGCGCGGGATTGTCCGCGTAGGGGTTGGCGAATAGCAGGTCGACCTCCTGCCGGCTCACATCCGTATCCAGCGCGGCGAGGTCCTGGCGCAGGGTGTCCTCGAGATGGGCGTCGTTCTCGGCGATCGCCATCTCGGCGAGCCCGATCACGTCCTTGGCGCGCGCTTCCAGCTTTCGCCAGCCGGAGACCTCATCACGTAGGCCCTTGGCTTCCTGCGCGAGCCTCTGGGCACGCGGAGGATCCTGCCAGAGGTTGGGGTCGTTTAGATCGTTCTGAAGCGCGTCGAGGCGCGCGGCCTTCGCAGGAAGGTCAAAGATGCTCCTGGAGCTGAAGAATCTTCTTCAGCAGGTCGTTCGCGTGTTCGAGGATTTCTTCCATGACTAGTTTCCGTGGCAGTTTTTGAAGCGCTTACCGCTGCCGCAGGGGCAGATGTCGTTGCGCCCGACGCCGGCAAAGTTCAACGACTGCGGCCGGCGGAACGGGGCGCGCGCGGGCGCCGCTGGGCTTGCCGCTGCCGCCTTCGGCGCCTTTGGAGGCACGGTCACGTCCTTCTTCGCCACGGTCCTCTTCTTAGCCATCGCCGGAAATGCTACCCGAACCCGGCCATCTTGAACCTCTACCGGTTCCCGGATAAGCTTGCCCCAGGAGGGAGTTCGAGTGATCGACAGGACGAAGCTGCCAGACGATCTATGGGTCCGGATGACGTGGGCCCCAAAGGATGCTTCGGGGATCCAGGAGCGGCCCATCACCCTGGTCAGCGACCGCAGGCGGTGGGTGATCGGTCTGATACCAGTGGTCCTTGCGGGCCTGCTCCTGATCGCGCTCGCCCTTCTCCACGCCCCCTTGGTCCTGCTGGTCCTTCCGATCCTGGTTTCCCTCGCGGGCGCTCGATATGCGGCTGGCGGTTCCGCAGGCTACTACGAGGTTCGCGAGGACGGAAGCCTGGGTGACTTCCTCGGCCGCAAGGCGCCCCCAGGCATCACCGAAATGCGCCGAACGAAGGCCTGAGGGGGAGTCAGCCGGGGCCTAGCGGCCGTGGCACTTCTTGTACTTCTTGCCGCTGCCGCAGTAGCAGGGGTCGTTGCGGCCGATCTTGCCCGCAGGCGTCTGCGCGGGATTCGTCCCACCGTTGCCGCCTCCGGCGACCGGCTCCACTGAGCGCGT
>DATNMH010000050.1:0-35977 GCA_035602395.1 Candidatus Acidiferrum sp. | reverse complement strand
CGGAGTGGGTGTGGGCGTCGGCGTCGGAGTTGGCGTCGGCGTCGGAGTTGGCGTCGGCGTTGGTGTTGGGGTAGGGGTAGGCGTGGGTGTTGGGGTAGGCGTGGGCGTTGGGGTAGGCGTGGGTGATGCGGATGGAGTTGGCGTCGGCGACGCGTTCGGGCTGGCCGACGGCGACGCGCTCGGGCTTGCCGACGGCGATGCGCTCGGGCTTGCCGATGGTGACGCGCTCGGGCTGGCGGACCCAGAGGGGCTCGCGGTCGGAGACGCCGAGGCGCTCGACGATGGGCTGGTGCTGGGCGACGTGCTGCTCGATGGCGTTGAGGTCGGCGTTTTGGTCGGCGCTAGGGCAACCGGCCGCGCCGTGCTATTCGGCCTGGCCGCGAAGAACCGGGGCGGAAGGTTGAAGGTCGGGACCAGCAGCCAGAAGGGCGCGTGCGGGTCATCAGAGAAGTAGATGCTCGCCGCCGAGTCCGCGGCGCTGCCGCTGGCATCGATGCGGAATGGGCCGATTTCCCAGTCGGCGGGAATCGCCCGAACCACGAAGAAGACAAAGATCAGAGCGCCGAAGAAGAGCAGGAAGCCGAACCGCCGCCGGCGGCGACGGTCCCGTTCATCGCGCGAGCCTGGCGCGAGGCTGGTTGGCGTGGCGACGAGGACGGGCTCGGTGAGCACGAGGCTGGTTGACGTCGCCGTGACGACGGGCTCTGCAAGCACGAGGCTGGTTGGGGTTGCGGCTGCGTCGGGCTCAGGCGCGGGGCTGGTCGCCGCCGGGGTTACGAGGGGCTCGGCCGGCGCCGCCGGGGGAACGGATGCAGCAGCCGGCGCGGCACCACCCGTCAGCGCCTGCAGCTTTGCGCGAGCGGGGCTGATTGGGGCCGGCGCCGCGAGGGGTTGCGCGGGGACAGCTGCGGTCGCGGGGGTAGCATCCTGGACAGGCGGGTTGGTCAGGTTGGCAAGCCGCTGGTGCAGCTGTGCTTTATCGGCAGCCTGATCCTTCGGTGGTACGGCACGCCATGGGAGAAGGCGCATGTGCGACCAAGTTAGCGCCGGTCGCTTACGACCCCTCTTTCGCGCGTCGTCAGGCCGCGGTCAAGCTGCGACAGCGGTGTGACAATTGCTTCGCAAGCGCGTTCCAGGGGGCGCTCAGCCCGGAGGCCAGGCCATCACCCGGCCACCCAGCAGGTGCAGGTGGAGGTGATAGACGGTCTGGCCGGCCTGGGGACCCTTGTTGATGACCAGGCGGTAGCCATCGCGATCGATCTTGCGCTCATCGGCAATCCGGTTGGCGACCTGGAACATCCGGAGCAGCATCGGCCCATGGCCGGGCTGCAGGTCGTGAACCGTCGGAATGTGCTCCTTCGGAATCACCAGGACGTGGGTCGGCGCCACCGGCCGGATGTCCTCGAAGGCGACGATCTCCTCATCGCGGAAGACCTCCTTGGCTGGAATCTCGCCGGCAAAGATCTTGCAGAAAAGGCAGTCGTCGGGCATCGGCCAAGCTTACCCGCAGAGAAGACCGTCGGGGCTCGGCGCCAGGGGACGAACGGTCGCGAGCGACCCCAGGGTTTGGTCGCGTTGCGGGGCGCGCACCGTGATGTAGTTGTCGCTCAACCCCCGCATCTGCTGCGGCAGGCGCCGGTCCCAGATCACCTCCAGGTCACGGTCGATGAAGCGAGCCTCGTAGGCGCGCCGCTGCTCGTCCGCCTGGACTTGCAATCGGTGACTCCGCTCGCGGCTGAGCGGGTCGTCCACCGGGAGGCCGAGTCGAGGGGCCGACGTCCCTGCGCGTGGGGAATAGCGAAAGACGTGCATGCCGGTCAGTCCTGCTTCCCGGGCCGTGGCCTGGGTGTCAGCAAAATCCTCGTCTGTCTCACCGGGGAAGCCGACGATGACATCGGCGGTGACCGCGAGCTCCGGCGATTCGTGGCGCAGGGCGGCGACCACCTCGAGGTAATCCCGGCGTCGATAGAGTCGCCCCATGCGCTTCAGCACGCGGTCGCTGCCGGACTGCAACGGGATATGAAGGTGGCGGCAGAACCGTGGCGCGCCGGCCAATTCCACCAGGTCGGGCGTGATGTCATTGGCGTTGATCGAGCTCAGGCGCAGCCGCGCCGGCGCGATGGCCTCGAGCAACCGTTGGACGAAGGGCGCGAAGCCCTGGCCGCGGTCGCGGCCGAAGGCCCCGAGGTCGACCCCGGTCAACACGATCTCGCCGTAACCCTCGGCCGCCGCCTGCTGGGCGCGGTCGATCAGCGCCGCTTCGTTTTCGCTGCGGGAGACACCGCGCGTCCGCCAGACGATGCAGTAGGTGCAGCGGTGATTGCAGCCGTCCTGCACCTTGAGAAAGAATCGCGACCTGACAAAGGTCGTCGATCCGACGGCTGCCGCCGGCTCGAAATTCGACGCGAGGTAATCGAAGATTTCCCCTTTGCGCGCATTGGGGAAGCTCACGTCGACGTCGGGCACCGCCGACACGCGCGGGTTCGGATTGTCGACGTGGCACCCCGTCAAGACGAGGTGCGCTTCCGGGTGCCGGCGTCGCAAGCCGTGGACCATGGTGCGCAGCTTTCGGTCTGCCTGCGCGGTCACGGTGCAGCTGTTGATGACGCAGATGTCCGCATGCTCGTCGGTTTCGGAGACCGTGAAACCGGCGCGGGCCAACCGATCGCCGAGGTGCTCCATCTCCGCGAAGTTCACCTTGCAACCGAGCGTTTGGATCGAGACGTTCATGGGCGTTGGACGAGGATAGCAGCGGCCACGAGCGGCGCCAGGCGGGCGCGCAGAATGCGTGGACCGAGGTTGACGGCGACGCCGCCGCGGGCTCGCAGCATGGCGAGCTCGTCGTCGGTCCAGCCGCCCTCCGGGCCGACGGCGATGGTGTAGGCCGCCGATCCATCGATGGCCTGCCCCAGTGGCAGCGAGGCGCCCGGGTCGAGCGCGAGCAACCGGCCGCTCGCCTGATCGAGCGCCGAGGACAGCGGGAGGGGCCCGGTCACGTTGGGGATCTCGCCGCGGTGGCTCTGCTCCGCGGCGGATTCGACGATCGCCTCCCAGCGGTTAAGACGTCCGGCCGGCGGCCGGCCAACGGAACGGGCCGACTGGACAGCGACGACACATCGAATGCCGACCGCGGTACCGCCTTCGAGGACGGCGTCGAAATCGGGGTTCGGCAGCACCGCCTGCAGCAGGGTCACGGCGGTGGTCGCCTCGCCGCGTGCCGGCCGGTCGGTGAGCACGCGGGCGTTGATGCGCGCGCCGTCGACCGCGATGACTTCCAATTCGTATTCCCGACGGGCAAAGACGGCAACGCCGCGCTCACCCGGCCGAACCCGAAGGACCCGGGCCAGGTGATGGCCCTTTTTCCCGTCGATTTGGACCGAGCCACCCAGAGCCGGCGTCGTCTCGACAAACGTCCAGAACATGCCGGCCCCATGCTATCGGGGCTTGCGGGCGACGGAAGCCCCAGCAGGAGGCGTTGTATTCGCCAGCATGATCACCCCTCCTCCGGGATCCCTGCAGCTGCAGCGCGCGACCCTCAAGGTGGCGGCGGTCTCGTTTTGGGGTCTGGCGACGATTGTGATGGCCACCGACTACCTGGGAAGCGGCCTGCAAGTCAACTACCCGACGGAGTGGCTCATCACCGCGCTCGCCTGCGCGGCGGGCGTCGTGTGCTGGATTTTGCCCTGGGGGGAGGTCCCCGCCAGGTGGTTCGTCCCTGTGGTCTTTGGTGGAATCGTGATGCTGACGGTCGGCGTGTTCGCAACCGGCGCCACGCAGTCGCATCTATCCGTGCTGTACCTGGTCATCGTCGTTTTTACCGCGTCGATGCTCGAATTCCAGACGTCGGTTGCCGTGCTGGTCACCGCGATTCTCGCGGCCGCCCTGCCGCTCGTGATCCGGGGGTGGGACAGTTATTACGCGCGTTCCGTGGTCCTGCTCGCGGCGTCGATGGTGATTTGCGCCTACATCCCGGCGCTCGTGCGCAAGGCGTTGCGCGCGGAGAACCAGGTGGCCGAGCAGCGCCGCGAGGAGCTGGAACAGAGCTACCTATCGACGGTCGCCGCGCTGGCGGCCGCCCTCGACGCCAAGGACCGCCACACGGAGGCCCACTCGCGGGAGACCGCGGCGCTCGCCAAGGCGGTCGGACGCCGCCTCGGGCTGGAGGCGGATGCCTTGCGTTTTCTGGAGTACGGCGCGTTGCTTCACGACATCGGGAAGATCGGCGTGCCCGGATACATCTTGAACAAGCCGGGGCCCCTCGATGACGAGGAAACGGCCATCATGCGAGAGCATCCCGTGATCGGTGAACGGATCGTGGCCTCGGTTCCGTTCCTGGCGCGGATCCGACCGATCGTCCGCGCGGAGCACGAGCGATGGGACGGCGCCGGCTACCCGGATCGGCTCAGCGGCGAGCGCATTCCCATTGAAGCCCGCATCGTCCATGCCTGCGATGCCTTCCAGGCGATGTCCAGCGACCGGCCCTACCGCCGGGCCCGCCCGCGCGAGTGGATCCTGGAGGAGATCCGAGCCCAGGCTGGCCGCCAGTTCGATCCGCAGGTCGCGCGAGCCCTGCTCGAGGTCATCGAATCCGGCGAGGTCGTGGTGGCGGGGACGGTCGAGAGCGCTCTCCACGAAGATCGCAAGATGCCCCTGATCCACTCATGGACCCAGCACCTGGATGCTGTCCAGCAGCTGGGTAGGCGGCTGGCCACGGTCGTGAGCGTGCCGGAGATCTGCGAGACCATCGGTCGCACCATCACGACCCTGCTGCCGTATGACCAGTGCCGGGTCTACTTGCTCGAAGACGATGGCCATACGCTCCGGCCGGTGTACTTCAGCGATACGCAGCGTCCGGAGTACGATGGGGTCACCGCCGAAACGCTGGCCGTCCAGGTGGGAGAGGGCATCACGGGCTGGGTCGCCGAGACCAAGCAGGGCGCCCTCGTCGGAGATACGGTGCGGCATCCGAAGGCGATGCATGTCCCCGGCACCTCGGAGACCGACGAGTCGATGCTGGCGCTCCCCGTGATCTTCGAGGACAACCTGATCGGTGTCATCGTCACCGCCAAGCTTGGCTTGCACCAGTACACCGGAGACCACTTGCGCCTGATGACGATCCTCGCCAACCAGGCGGCCGTCTCGATCTTCAACGCTCGGCTGATCGAGCGGCTGGCGGCGAGCGCGCGGACCGACCCGCTGACGGGACTGGCGAACCGACGCGCCTTCGAGCGCGAGCTGGAGCAGCGGCTGGCGGCCGCCTTGCCGGAGCCGTTCTGCGTCATCATGCTCGACGTCGACGGGCTCAAGCAGGTCAACGATGCCCGCGGTCACGCGGCCGGCGATGCGGTGCTGAAGCGGGTGGCGTCGGTACTGACCGCCAACCTTCGCCCAGTCGATGTCGTGACCCGCTGGGGCGGCGACGAATTCGTCCTTCTCATGCCGGGGACCGACCAGGTGGGCGCCGTGTCGCTGGCACGCCGGGTCGGTGGGACCCTGCGGAATCCCGCGAATCCCTCAGGTCCGATCTCGGTGTCGATCGGGACCGCCTCCTTTCCTACGGACGGCACGACGCCGGTAGCGCTGCTGGGCGCAGCCGACCGCTCGATGTATGCCGACAAGCGGCAGCGGGCCGCCTGATCGCTAGGCGGATTCTGGGCGGGCCCAGTCCTCGACGTTGTCCGCCAGCGACGTGAGGGCAACGTTGGCACGCACCACGTAATCCATCACGTTCGTCGTCAGTCCGCGGCTGACCATTTCCTCGGGCCGATGGTCCGAGAGGATGATGACCGGCACCTCTTTGGTTGGCCCGTCGTGACGGAGGGCGCGAAGCATCTCGATGCCGTCCTGCTCCCTGCGGCGGATATCGAGGTACACGAGGTCTGGCCGCACCGTGGCGCTCGCGTCGATCAGCTGCTGGCGGCCCGAGACGATCGTGACCTGGTAGCCATCGAGCTCGAGCTTCAACTTGTACATCTCCGCCACCGCCGGGTCGTCCTGGACGAAGAGCACGCGGATGGTGTCGTCGACCGGATGCATCGCTCGCGCCATGGTCGCCCCCTTCCTCGAGCTGGACCCCGAGGGCTGGAAACCGCTGCCGTCCTCAACTCACACTATCGGTGTGGGCGGCCACGATGTCAATATCCTCTGAAGTGCTACTCCGCCTGGTACGGTTGGCGAACTTCCTCGGGCAACTCGTACCAGCTCATTCGGTCGCCGACTTTCGCACGGAGTCGCCACTTCAGTGACTTGGGGTGCGCCTCAGTGCGCGCCCAGAGTTCATCGAGCCGCTGATTGACCGTGTCCGCAGCCACCGGGAGCTCGGTCGCGGTTTCCCGGATCCGCGCCGTGTTCATTTGCATCGTCCGGTACAGGCCCCAGTCCTGCGACAGGAGCGCAGCCAGGTAGGTGCCGTTGATGGCATCGTCGTCGTGGTCCGCGATCGGGTGGTCGAGGAGAAGCGCGATGGAGTCGACGAGGTCTTTCTTGTTGACCTCGAAGACCTGCAGCTTGCTGAGCAGGAGATCCGCGGGCGTCAGGCAGGGATCATCCCCGCCGAGGCGGTCAGCCAGCTCGATGACGTGGCACATCCGCATGCGGTCGATGAAGACATCGATCTGCCGGCCGTTCACGGGGTCCAGATAGAGGAGCCGCTGGTGGCCATTGAGCGTGTTGAAGCGCCGATCGCCCTGGTAGCCGAGCGACTCGAACAACTTCTCGGCTGCTTGGCGCTGCTTGGAGGCGGCGACGAAATCGAGGTCGCCATACTTCCGCTTCAGGGGCGCCTCGCGTGCGCTGCGCGAATGGAGGTTGATGGCCGCACCGCCCACCAGCTTGAGCGGGAGCTTCAGGGTGCGGGCGGCCGCGGTGATCCGCTCCGCTTCCGCGATGACGTCCGCCGCCGGTAGGTTGGTTCCGGTCACCGCCACCTAGCTCTCCCTGACGTCGACGATGATGGTTTTCAGGTCGGTCATCTGCTCGATCGCCCGATGACCGCCCACCCGGCCGATGCCGCTGTCTTTGCCCGCCCGCCCCCCAAAGGGAATGTGCGCTTCCCAGTAGTTGGAGGATTCGTTGACATTGACCCAGCCGGTCTCGAGCTGCTGGGCGAAGCGCAAAGCACGATCGATGTCCCTGGTGTACACCGATCCGAGGAGGCCGTAGGGTGAGTCATTGGCGATCGCCAACGCCTCCGCCTCATCGCGAAAGGGAATCACGGGTGCGATCGGGCCGAAGGTCTCCTCCTTGCTGACCCGCATCTGCGGGCTCACGCCGCGCAGCACCGTCGCCTCGTAGTAGAGGCGGGTAGGGAAGCTGGTCGCGCGATGGCCGCCGGTGACGGCGGTCGCACCCCCCGCCAGTGCGTCCGCAATGTGCTCGTCCATCTTCAACGCGACGCCCTCGTTGTTCAACGGCCCCATGGTGGTGGCGTCGTCGAAAGGATCGCCCAACCGAATCTTGCTGACCGCTTCAGCCAGCCGGTCGATGAACGCATCCTGGAAACCGCGCTGCACCAGGATGCGCTCGCCCGCGGTGCAGCTCTGCCCGGCACAGAGGAAACAGCCCACGATCACACCCTCGACGGCGCGCCCGATGTCGGCGTCGTCGAAGATCACGATCGGGCCGTTGCCACCCAGCTCCAGCATGATGTGCTTGCCAGCCGCGCGACGTGCCACCGAGCGCCCGGTCTCGGTTGAGCCGACGAAGCCGACGCCGGCGATCAACGGGTGGCCGGCGATCTCATCGCCCACCACCGACCCCGGGCCGGTCACGAGGTTGATCGCGCCGGAGGGCAGGTCGGCCTCGGCCAGGCATTCCATCAGCTTCACCGAGATCGCCGAGGTCGAGGAGGCGGGCGCCCAAACGACCGTGTTGCCGCCGGCCAGCGCCGGGGCGATCACCTCGGTGGCCATCGTCAATGGCCAGTTCCAGGGAGTGATCACACCATAGACGCCACGCGGGACGCGAAGCGTGAAGACGAGCTTGTTCTTGCTCATCGAGGGGATGACATTGGTCTCGAGCCGCTTGATGTCTTCGGCGGCGATCCGGAAATACTCGATCGCCTCGCCCACCTCGCCGACTGCCTCCGCCTTGTACGGCTTGCCCTGGTCGAGGCTCAGCCAGCGGGCCAGCTCCTCGCGGCGGCGTTCCATTGCGTCTGCCACCCGATGAAGCAGGGCGGCCCGCTCGTAGGCGCCGAGCCCCGCCATCGCCGCCCGCGCCTGGTGCGCTGACTCGACAGCGCGCGCGGCATCGGCGCGGGTCCCTTTCGGTAGGGTGGCGATCACGTCGCCGGTCGCGGGGCTTACCGCCTCGAACGTCTCCCCACGTTCCGAATCGACCCACCGTCCGCCGACGAACATCTTGAGCGTTTGCGTTTTCTCGACGACCTTCATGGATGTGGCCAGCCTCCTCAGACTCTCGCGTGCAGTATCGCGTCTTTGCGGACCTCGATGAACGTTTTGAGTTGCTCATCGACGGCCGAGTCGATCCCCGGGTCCTTGTAGTCGGCCAGCAGCTGCTTCCACTTCTCGTTGGCCACCTTGTCCGCGGTGCGCGATCCCATCCGCTGCCAGCGGTCGTAGTTTTCGGTGGAGGAGATCCACGGCCGGTAGAAGCCGGTCCGGTAATGCCGCATCGTGTGCTCGGAACCGAGATGGTGACCGCCGGGGCCGACCTCGCGGATGCCGTCCATGGCGAAGCCCTCGTCGTCGAAGGGGATCCCCTTCGTGAGGATCCACTCGAACATGCGCAGCGCCTCGACGTCGATGATGAACTTCTCGTAGGAGGCGAGCAGTGCGCTCTCCAGCCAGCCCGCGGCGTGGAGGACGAAATGCACCCCGCCCATCACCGTCGGCCAGAGACACATCATCGATTCGTAGGCGGCCTGCGCATCCGGTGACTTGGAGGAGGTCAGCGCGCCGCCGCCGCGGAACGGGATGCGGTAGTGCCGCGCCATCTGGGCGCTGGCCAGGATCCCCATCGCCGATTCCGGCGTGCCGAAGGCGGGGCTTCCCGACTGCATATCGATGTTGGTCAGAAACGAGCCGTAGATACAGGGAGCGCCCGGGCGGATCAGCTGGATCAAGGCGATCCCGGCCAGCGCTTCCGCGGTCTGTTGGGCGATGGTGCCCGCGAGTCCCATCGGTGACATCGCGCCCGCCATCAAGAAGGGGGTCGCGATCACGGGCTGGTTTGCCTCCGCATAGGTCATCAACGCACCCAGCATCCGATCGTCGTAGCGGAGCGGACTGTTGACATTCACGAGGGCCAGCAGGGCCGGCGTTTTTTCGATGTTGGCGCGGCCGCCGAAGAGGATCGACGACATTTCGATCGAGTCGCGCGCGCCCTCCTCCGAGATCACACTCCCCATGTAGGGCATGTCCGTCCAGCGGACATGCGAATAGACCATGTCGAGATGGCGGGTCTCGAGCGGCAGGTCCTCCGGCTCGACGATGGTGCCGCCGGCGCAGTGGATTTGCGGAGTTGCCTGGGCCATCTTGTCGAAGTTGGTGAAGTCGGCGATGGTCGCGCCCCGGCGCCCGCGGTCGAGGTCGGTAATGAAGGGCGGGCCATACACGGGCGCGTTGACCATGTGGTTGCCGCCGATGGTGACCGTGTTCTCCGGGTTGCGCGCCTGCACCTGAAAGGTGGACGGCACCTTCTTGATCTGCTCCTCGATGAAGGCGCGCTCGAAATGGATCCGGTTGTCCTCTGCCTTCAACCCCGCTCTGGCGAAGGTATCGATCGCGTGTGGATGAAGAAAGTCAACGCCGATCTCCTGGAGGATCAGCATGGCGTGGTCGTGGATCTGCTGAACCTGGTCTTCGGAGAGCAGGTCGTACGGCTTGAGCGTGTTGGTCCACATGATGGTCAGGAGCCGGCGTGGGCCAGCTGTCGTGCCACCTTCCGGTGGCGCCCGGCTTCAAAGGCCCGGGCGTAGATCTTCTCGTAATTCCTGGCGTCGACGTCGCGCGGGTTGCCAATCGTCTGTGAGTCCGCCTCGGCCTTCTTCGCCAGCATCGGGACCTCGTCTTCTGAGAAGCCGAGCTCGTTGAGCGAAGGAATGTCGAGGTCCTCAGTCAGCTGATACACGTACTCGACCGAGAGCTCGGCCGCTTTCCAGATCGTCTTGTTGGCGGTGTCGAGGCTGAGCGCCTGGGCGATCCGGGCGAAGCGTTCCGGCTCGCCAGCGTAGTTGTATTCCATGACGGGGGCGAGCAGGCGCCCGGTCAGCGCCCCGTGTGGGGCGTCGTGGACGCCCCCGGCGGACTGGCTCATCGCGTGGGCCGCGCCCGCCGAGTCGGTGCCATAGGAGAGGCCGGCGAGCATCGCGGCCATGCTCATGTGGTAGCGCGCTTCGAGGTTGTGGCCTTGCGCATAGGCGACCCGCAGCCAGCGGCCGCAGTACTCCATCGCATGTAAGGCCACGGCATCCGTGAACGGCTGGTGATAGGCCATGGTGTAGCACTCGATCGCGTGCGTCAGCGCGTCCATGCCGGTCCCGGCCGTCACCCCCGAGGGCAGATTTACGCTCAGCTGGGGATCGATGAGCGCCACCCAGGACGCGATATTCGGCGTGCCGCCGACGTTGAACTTGATTTTCCGATCCGGGTCCGTGATCACGGCCCACAGCGTGACCTCGCTGCCGGTGCCGGCGGTGGTCGGGACCGCGACCAGCGGCGGAATGCGCGAGTGGATCGGATCCTTGCCCCACTCGTACTGGACGATGCTGCCGCCGTGGACGGCCACCACCCCGATGCCTTTCGCCGAGTCGATGGAGCTGCCACCGCCGATCGCGATCAGTCCGTCGCAGCGCTCTTTCTTGTAGTCGGCGGCGCCGGCATCGACCAGTTGAATGCCGGGGTTCGCCCGCACCTGGTCGTAGACGACGGGCTCGAGCCCGGCGGCTCGAAGCGGCTTCAGTGCCTCGTCGAGCAATCCCGCCTTGACGATGCCCTGGTCCGTCACGACGAGCGGACGCTTGATGTTGAGCGCGGCGGACTCCTGGCCAAGGGCCGAGAGGGCCCCGATCGCATGCACCATTCGGGTCGGCGACTGATACGCCTTCAGGACACTATCAAGCACCAACGGATCTCATCCTCCTTCCACGGTTGAGCGGCGACGTTTGGCGTACGCCGAAAGTCTCGTCTGCAATACGAACTCTGTCAAGAGCCCTCGCGTTGCGCCTGCCGCAACCAGCCTTGCAAGCGATCCGAATCCATCACCTGGAGCGCCCGGTTCCATCGCGTCGTGTAGTAGTCCGCGAAATCGAAATCCAGCGTCGAGATCCTGGCTTGGATCGCCCCCCAGAGCGTCCAACCGACGTCTGACATGAGGGCGAACAGGTTCATGCGGGCGAGTTGCCGGGAATCGAGCCGGCCGAAGTAGGCCTCACAGAGGGCGGTCCGCAACGCATCGTCGAAGCTCGCCTCCTGCGCCGTGTTGCCAAGGTCGAAGCACGGATCGTTGTTCCCGCTCAGCTCGTAATCGACAATCCGCAAAGAGCGCCCGTCGTCGATGAAGTTCTCGCAGAGCAGGTCGTTGTGACATGAGACGCTGGGGAGCGCCCCGACCCGGACCGCGTGCTCGATCTCTCCCACGAGCGGGAGCCGCGCTCGATAATCCAAAGGGATCGGGACCTGATGCTCGTCGACGATCTGGAGGTACTCCTCGATCAGCCGGAACATGTCGAAGTCCTTCAAGAAGCGAGGCGCGGCGTGCAGGCGCTTGAAGGAATCGGCCATCCGACGCGCCATCGGCGCCGATTGCAACGCCGCTGCCGACATCGTCGGTCCTTCGATGAACTCGAGAACCATGATGTTCAGCTGCGGGATATGCTCCAGCACCGCCGGACCGATGCCGGTGCTGGCCGCCGCCCGGGCGTTGGAGACCTCATTGACCCGGTCGATCGACAGCAGCTCGGTTGAGGTTCCCGGGAGGCGCATCACGTACCGTTCGTCATTCGACTCGACCAGGTAGTTCTCGTTGGTCAGCCCGCCCGACAGCGGCGAAATCTTGAGGTCCTTACCTCGCCAGAGCGAAACGCGGTCGACCGCCTCCTCAGCTCGCGACGGGCTTTGCTTCATGTCCAACCCCTAGCTCGCGCTTCAACGCGGCATCGTTGCTGACCTCCGCCGGGACGCGCTGCCCGAACACGTCCACCTCGACGCGCGCTCCCGGTCCCAGCTCCATCGGCAGGTAGCTGTAGGCGATGTTGCGCCCGACCGTGAATCCGTAGGCGCAGCTGCGCAGCCGGCCGACGATCGAGCCATCGGCATAGACGGCCTCTCCGCCGTAGATCGTGACGTACTCTCGTTCGCCGACCAGCAGGGTTCGTAGACGCCGCGTGATCCGGGCCGCCTTTGCCGACAGCAGCGGCTCGCGCCCATTGAAATCGCCCTTGTCGAAGCGAACGCAGAACCCGAGGCCTGCCTCGAGCGGATTGTCCAGCAGGGTGAGGTCGGTGCCGTAGTAGCGGTACCCCTTCTCCATCCGCAGCGAGTCGAGCGCCCGGTATCCACCCGGCCGAATGCCAGCCGTTCGTCCGGCGGCCATCAAGCGATCCCACACCTGAACCGCGACACCGGGCTCGAGGTAGAACTCCCAACCCAGTTCGCCGACATAGGTGACGCGCTGGGCGAAGGCCTCGAATCCCTCGATACGGATGGTGCGGGCCTGCATGAAGGGGAAGCCCTCTTCCGAGACGTCGTCATCTGTCATGCCCTCCAGCACCTGCCGGGACTGCGGTCCCCACATCCCGATCACGCCCAGCTCCTCCGTGGTCTCACGGATCTCAACCGGCCCATCCTCCTCGTGTCGCTGAAGCTGCAAAAAGCCAAGATCGCTGTTCACGTATCCGGCACCGGTCACCAACCGGAACCGTTGCGGACCGAGCCGCGTAATGGTGACGTCTGCGGCCATCCCTCCGCGGCGGTCGAGGAGCTGGGTGTAGACGACGCTGCCAACCGGCCGGTTGATCAGGTTGCCCGAAACACGCTCGAGTAGCGGGAGAGCTCCGGGACCGTCCAGGTTGATTTTCCCGAACGAGGTCATGTCGATGATCCCCACGCGTTCGCGGAATGCGCGATGCTCCGCAGCCTGCAGCTCGAACCAGGGCGGCCGGGTCCAGCCGAAGCGCCGCTGGTCTGCGCCCGCGCGGCGCCACGGCCGGTCCGGCTCAAAGTGCTCGGGCCGCTCCCAACCATGTTTTTGTCCGAAGACCGCGCCAAGGTCTTGCATGCGGTGGTGTAGGGCGCTCGTCCGGCGCGGCCGGCCCCACTCGTCGGCGTCGTACGGATACCGAAGAAAGTAGTAATAGCGGTACGTCTCTTTGGCCAGCTCCGCCACGTAGCGATGGTCGCGATGGACCGGGCCGAAGCGCCAGGGGCGATACGCATAAAGGTCGAGCTCGCTGTCTCCCGCCGTGATCAGCTCGGTCAATGATTTCCCGATTCCACCGGCGCCGCCGAACCCGTTCAAGGACAGCCCGGCCGCCATGAACAGTCCATGGACGCCCGGGACCGGGCCCAGCAGCGGATTCGCGTCGGGGGTCATGGCGTCCGGGTGGCAGACGAGTTTGATGATCCCCGCCTCGTTGATGAAGGGAAAGCGACGCGCCGCCCCCTTGAGAAGCGGCTCGAACCGCTGCTGATCTGGAGGGAGGGAGGTGCCGGCGTGCTCCCAGGGCACGCCATCGATCCATCGCGCGTTCGGGTTCAGCTCGTAGCCGCCCAGCACGACGCCTCCCGCCTCCGCCTTCCCATAGATGAGGTTGTCCGGGTCGCGAAAGCAGGGCATGGTTTGGGGGAGCTCCGCGCCCTCGACCGCTTGCAGCGCGGCGTGCTGGTGATCGACCGGCGTGGACACGACAAACGCCCCTGCCATGGCAGCCACTTGCGGGGCCCAGATGCCACACGCGATCACCACCACCTCGGCCTCGATCCGGCCAGTCGGCGTCTGCACCGCCTGCACCGCTCCTCGCGAGGACAGCTCGATCCCGGTCACCCGCATATCGGTCAGCACCGTCACTCCCAGCTCGCGCCCGGCCTTTGCCAGGGCGAAGGTGGCCGTATGGGGATCGAGGGCGCCATCCCCCGGCAGGTAGACCGCGCCAAACAAGGAATCCTGGCTGATCGCGGGCATCAGCTGCGCCGCCTCCTCGGCCGAAAGGATTTCGACCTCCAGCCCGATCGCGCGGGCGCGACTCACGCCCCGCCGTTGCTCCACGAGTTGCTCGCGACTGGAGGCAAAACGCAGGCTCCCCACCGTCTCAAAGATGCCGAGCTGGCGATACAACTCGATGCTGTAGCGACGGAAGCGCATCATCGTGGGGGAGGGGTTGAACTGGGTGACCAGTCCCGCCGCATGGCAGGTCGACCCACTGGTCAGGTCGGCTTTCTCCAGCAGGACCGTGTCTCGCCAGCCAGCCCGCGCCAGGTGGTACGCGACGCTGGTGCCGGTGATGCCGCCACCAATGACGACGGCGCGCGCACGGCTCGGTAATTGAGTCATGCGCGCGCCGCTCCGGTCAGACGGTCGAACGACTACTCAACCGGGATCTCCCGATGGATGCGGGCCAGGTCGATGCCTTGCCGTTTGCGCACCACGCGGGCGACCACGTAGATGGCGATCGCCAATAGGTAGGTACCCGCGAAATAAATCACCGTGGACGGATTGGATACGTGAATCTTGGTTCCGGTCACATCAAGCAGCTGGGTGCCGTAGATGACATTGAAGGACCACTCGGCCAGCATGAAGAGCAGGAAGATCGCGCTGACCACGCCCGTGACTGTGATCACCGGGATGCCCGCAATCCGAAGGCGCGAAATCGGCGAATTCTCGAATATATCCTTCCGCCGCCAGGGCAGGATGGCCGCCGCGATCGAAGTCCCGAGGAAGGTGATCGCGATAACCCCAGTCGCCCAGAGAAACCAGGTCTGGATGCTTGGCGCGAAGGACCACGCGAGACTTATCAGAATCGCCGGCACGATCATGAAGAGGAGTGCACCGTACGGCACTCGGCGCTTCGAGGAGATGTTCGCTGCGAATTCGGGCAGCACCCGGTCGAAGGCGGCCGCGAAGATGACGCGGGTCGACGACAGGAAGAGGGTTCCGGCCCAGCCGAAGAACCACAGGCCCATGACCACGATGAGCAGGGCCTGGAAGAGGTGGTTGCCGACCAGCCAGCCGGCGAGCATGACCGGGTAGGGCCAGATGCCCACCGGCGGCGCCGGCGAGCCAGCCACGAAGATGCTGTTCCAGTAGGACGCGTTGGCAGCGTAGTAGAAGTCCCAGCCGATCGTCTTGACGATCAGCAGGATGATTACGGCCACCAGCACGACCGTGACCCACAGCCCCCAGAACATCGCGTTGAAGACCTTGCGGTACTCCTTGGCGCCGCGAACCTCGCCGTAGAGCGTGGCTCCCCAGACTGGCCAGAGCAGATAGAACGCGAGGAAAGGGAGCAGCAGGAAGGTCGACGTGATGCCGAAGGTGCCGAACCCGACGCCGCTCGTCCCACCCTTGGCCGCCGCCGCGATGGTGGCCTGGTAGGCGTTGCCCGAGGCGCCGAACAGCGAAGCAGCCTCCCGATTGAAGGCGTCGACGAACGCCTGGTGGGTCGAGAAGAGCAGGAGCCCGAGCATGACGACCAGGCCCCCCATCCCCAGCCAGAAGCAGAACCGCTGGATCTTGGCGTAGCCCTCCATGCCCAGGGTGATGACCCAGCTGACGAAGGCGAGGACGATCAGGCAGCTCACAAAGACCCCCCACTGGCTGCTGAAGAAGGTGGCCACGCCGGTCCAGCCCAGCGTGTACGCGAGCGGCGCGAAGAACTGGACGATCAGGATGTTGGCGTAGATCGGGGTCCAGAGCCAGAGCGTGAACCACCATCCGGTGATCGCCAGCACGAAGCCTACCCCGCCGCCCAAGATGCGGCTCTGCCAGGCATAATCGCCGCCGGCGCGCGGCATCGCGCTCACCAGCTGCGCGTAGGTAATGACCAGGAAGGTCACGAGCACGCCGGTGAGAAGGACGGCTCCCAGGAGCTGGCCATCGGGGATGGTATAGACGAATGACATGCCGTACAGCCCAAGAGTGACCAGGTTGACCGACCAGAATGCATATAAGAAGGCGTCGAACGTCGACCAGGCTTTGACGAGTCCGGTGGCGTTACGCAGGAACAGCGTTGGACGGGCCGTTTCTGTCGTCGTAGTCGCCATTAGTTCCTCCTTCTAAATTTGATGCGGCGAGGCGCCGTCGACACGAGTCTCTCTCTAGCGCTTCACCTCCTAGCCGTTGACCAACTGGTAATTCTTGATGCCCTTCTTGGGCTCGAGCTCGATGATCGACGCCAGCAGCATCCCTTCTTCGTAGGCGCTGCCGGGATTGATCGCGAGCGTCTTCCCGAGTCGGGTGATGCCCTTGCCTTCGTGGATGTGGCCGTGGAGCGAGAGCATCGGCTGGTATTTATCGATCGCCTCACGCACGGCCTTGGAACCGACGTGACGGAGCGCCCGGCCGCCATGCAACGGTTTCAGGTTCTCGTCCAGCGCCGGCGCTTCGTCCAGGGCGGTGCCAAACGGCGGCGGGTGAAAATTGAAGATGGCGCGGCTCATATCCTTGATCTCGCGGAGCATCGGCTCCATTCGTTTCGCCAGCTCCTCTTCGGGCGCCTCGCGATAGGTGTGCCAGGGCGTGGGGTTCGCCCAGCCGGACGAGATCATTTCGTAGCCGCCGATGTCGATCATCTTGCCTTCGGCCAGCTCGACCCGCGGGGCATTAGCGATGACTTCATCGATCTCCATCTCGTCGTCATTCCCGGGGGCAACGAAGATCCGCACCTTGCTGTCCTTCATCTTGTCGGCGGCCAGCTGCATCCAACGCTCCACGGTCTTGCACATCTGCTCGGTGAAGAGCGTCTGCACCTTCTGCGGGTCCTTCTCCAGCTCGGCGACCTGGGCCGACGTCATCCGCACCGGGTAGTAGCCCTTGCGCTGCACCTGGCTCTCGACCTCGGCGACTTCGTCGCGGCCGACCCGCTGCGACACGCCGGACAGGGTCAGCTCGTAGCTGTCGCCGTCTTCGACGATCGGGATCATCGCCTTGCCGGTCATGTCGCCGCCGCAGATCAGGACATCGGCGTCGTAGAACTTCGCCGCGTTGAGGAACTTCCGCCAGCAGACTTCGGAGCCGTGCAGGTCGGTGGCGTAAAAAACTCTCACAGTTTCCCTCCTAAAGAACCTTGCGAATGGCGTGCTCGAAGCCCATGACGTGTTGACGCATGACGGATTCCGCCCTCTGGCCGTCGCGCGAAACGACAGCACCGAGCAACTGGCGATGCTCCTCGACCGCCTGCTTGATCCGAACGCCACGATCCAGACCGAGGAACCAGATGCGGAGACTCAGGTTGAAGATCTCTTCCAGCATCGCTTGCAGGAACGGGTTGCGGGTCGCCTGGTAGACGAGCCGGTGGATGCGCTGATCGAGCCGCATCAGGGTGTGGACGTCGGCCCCGTCGATGGTGTCGAGCTCGGCCATCAACCCTTGCATCTGTCCCCGGTCGCTTGTGGTCGCGCGGTCGGCGGCGAGTCGCGCCGCGTAGCCTTCCATCTCGGTCCGGACTTCGGTGAGGCGATGGAGGTCGGTGAGGTTGATGTCCGACACGAAGGTGCCGCGATGCGGGACGAAGCTGACCAGGTTCTCGTGCGCCAGGCGCTGCAGCGCCTCCCGGATCGGCGTCCGGCCAAGGCCTAGCTCCTGCCGCAGCTTGGCTTCCTCGATGACGGAGCCGGGGGCCAGCTTGAGGGTGACGATCTGGTCGCGGATCAAGAGGTAGGCGCGCTCCCCCTGGGAGCGAACGGAGGCGCTCTGGAGCACGACCGTTTGCAGCGTCCCCTCCTCGCTGCTGCGTCGCAACCGACGAGCGGTCGTCAATTCGCTCGCCAAACTCCCCTCCGCGTATATCGGCCGTACACCAGCGATATATCGGCCGTCAGCCGCACGGTAGCACTCGCTCCGTGGGCCGTCAATGGGGAGAAATGATCGCTATTCTTCTGGGAACCAGCCATGGATCCGCCGTTCCCGTCGCCTGCCTCGGTTCCCACGACGCCCGTCGCCGACCGGGGCCTGGCGGGTGGCTAACCGTGCCCACCATTCACTTCCAGGTGACGACGGCGCTTCCGCCCGATCGAGTTCTCGGGACCCTGCTCGACTTCAGCGATCGCCGGCCGCTCTTGTGGCCGAACATCGACACCGCTCACTTCCGGGTGCACGGGCAGGGTCCCGATTGGGCCGATGTGACCGAAGGCAATGTCCTGGCCTGGGAACGCAACCGTTACGAGTGGAACGCGGAGGCCGGCGAGGTATCTGTCCGCGCACTCGAGTCGGATGCCTGGGCTCCGGGTAGTCGGTGGCAGTACAAGCTGCTTCCGACACCCACGGGCGGCACCCGGATCGAGGTCACCGCCGTGCGGACCCCTCGGACCCTCCGCGGCCGGCTGATCGCCATGGGGTTGCCGATCTTCGGTCGCCGGGTTCTCAAGTCAGACATGGAAAAGGTCCTCGAGCGCCTCGGCCGAGGACCCGCCACGGGCTAATCGCGGGCGGCGCCGTTCGCGATCGATGCCAAACCGGTCGCGGCCTCGTTATGCTGTGAGCCGGCGCTAAAGACCGAGGAGGGGATGCGCGTGGCAGGCCTGCCCGCCCAGGCAAGGGTCGTCGTCATCGGTGCGGGGATCGTCGGCAACAGCATGGCCTATCACCTGGCCTGCCAGGGATGGAAGGACATCGTGCTGGTCGACAAAGGGACGCTGCCCAATCCCGGAGGCTCGACGGGTCACGCGTCGAACTTCATTTTTCTCACCGACCACTCCAAGGAGATGACGCTCTTCACGCTCGACAGTGTGAGGCAGTACAAGGAGCTTGGCGTCTTCACGCAGAGCGGGGGCATCGAGGTGGCCCGCACCGGCGAGCGCGTCGAGGAGCTGAAGCGCCGGATGGCCTCGAGCAAGGCCTGGGGCATCGACGCGGAGCTGCTGACGCCGGCCGAGGTCAAGCGGCTCGTGCCCTACATCAATGAGGAGGTCATCCTCGGCGGCTTCAGCACGCCCGGGATCGGCACCGTCGATTCGCTGCGCGGTGGCACGCTGATGCGCGAGAAGGCGCAGGCGATGGGGGCGTTGACCGTGGCGCCCGGCACCGAGGTCACCAGCATCGATGTCGAGAACGGCCGTGTGCGCCGCGTTCGGACGGACAAGGGAGACATCGAAACCGAGACCGTCGTGATAACGAGCGGTATCTGGAGCCCGCGTCTTGCGCGCATGGCTGGCGCGTCGATCCCGCTGAGCCCCGCAGTGCACCAGATGATCAGTGTCGGTCCGGTGCCGCTCTTTGCCGACACCGTCGGCGAGATCAAGTACCCGATCATCCGCGACATGGATACCAACGGCTACGAGCGCCAGCACGGCGGCGACCTCGAGGTCGGCTCGTACGACCACCGTCCGATCCTGTGGGACCCGGACGACATCCCGTCGATCGGCCAGTCCAAGCTCTCGCCGACCGAATTGCCCTTCACCAAGGAAGATTTCGACGAATCGCTGGAGCATGCGCTCGAGCTTGTCCCCGACATCCTCGGCGACCCGAACGTCGGCATCCGCCACGCGATCAATGGGCTCCTGTCCCTGACGCCCGATGGGTTGCCGCTGCTCGGGGAGACGGCTGAAATCAAAGGCCTGTGGTCGGTGGCAGCGGTCTGGATCAAAGAAGCTCCTGGCATTGCCCGCTGCGTCGCCGAGTGGATGACGTCGGGTCTCCCGGAGATCGACCCCTCCGGATCGGACATCGCCCGTTTCTATGACCACCAGAAAACTCGCGAACACATCCGCGGGCGGAGCGCCGAGGGGTTCAACAAGACCTACGGCATCGTCCATCCCCGGGAGCAGTGGGAATCGAATCGGCGCGTGCGGCTCAGCCCGTTCTACGAGCGCGAGAAGGCGCTTGGAGCGGTCTTCTTCGAAACGGCCGGGTGGGAACGTCCCAACTGGTACGCGTCGAACAAGCTGCTGCTCGAGGAGTACGGCGAGCGGGTAATGCCGCGCCGCTACGAGTGGGATTCACGCTGGTGGTCGCCGATCATCAACGCCGAGCACCTGGCGATGCGGGACCGCGTCGGCATGGTGGACCTATCGGCGTTTGCGGTCTTCGACATCGCCGGCACCTGCGCCCTCGACTACCTACAGAAGATGTGCGTGGTCCAGATGAACCTTCCGGTCGGGCGCGTGATCTACACCTCGCTGCTGAACCCGGCCGGTGGGATCAAGGCCGACCTGACGGTGATGCGTCTCGGGACCAACCATTTCCGGGTCGTCACCGGTGGCGCCGACGGAATGCGGGATCGCAAATGGTTCTCGGACCACCTCCCTGATGACGGCGCAGTCCAGCTAACCGACCTGACCTCGAGCTGGGCCACCATTGGCGTCTGGGGGCCGCGCGCCCGCGACGTGGTTCACTCGATCACCGACGCCGATGTCTCGAACGAGGGCTTTCCTTTCGGAACCTGCCGCTTCATCGACCTCGGCCCGGTGCGCGCGCTCGCCTCTCGCATCTCCTACGTTGGCGAGCTGGGTTGGGAAATCTACGTGCCCATCGAGCAGGGAGCGCGCCTGTGGGACGCGATCTGGCAGGCTGGTGAGCCGCATCGGATCGCGCCGGTCGGCATCGGCGTCTACGGCACCACCGGGCGGTTGGAGAAGTGCTACCGCGCCTACGGCAACGAACTGGAACAGGAATTCAACCTGGTCGAGACCGGACTGGCTCGACCCCAGGTCAAGCCGCAGGACTTCATCGGTAAGGAGGCGTATGTCAAACAACGCGCCGAGCCGCCGGCGGTCACACTCTGCACGCTGACGATCGACGACAACACCTCGCGATCGGGATTCAAGCGGTTCATGATGGGGCGCGAGCCCGTACTGTCGACAAAGGGCGAGCGCCTCGTCGACCGGCACGGACGCGGCTCTTATGTGACCAGTGCGGGATCGGGCCCGTCGGTTGGCAAGACCATCATGATGAGCTTCCTCCCGCCGGAGCAGGCGAAGGCCGGCACCAAGCTCGCGGTCGAATATTTCGGCGAGCAGTACCCCGCGACCGTCGCGATCGTCGGCCCCACGCCACTGTTCGACCCGCAGAACACTCGCGTCCGGAGCTGAGGCCGGGGCGTCGATGAATGTCCTGGTCTGCGTCAAACGGGTCCCCGCCACCGCCGGCCAGATCACCCTGACCCCCGACGGACAGGAGATCGACACCCGCTACCTGGGATTTACGGTTAGCCCCCACGAAGAATGCGCCGTCGAGGAGGCGGTTCGCCTGATCGAAAAGCACGGCGGGAGCTCGACCGTGCTGACCCTCGGACCCGAGGCTGCCGTCGACCAGCTTCGCGACGCGATGGCGCTCGGCATCGAGCGGGCGATGCTATTGGAAACCGATGGTCGCGAGTGGGATCCCGTCGCGACCGCGGCGGCGATCACGGAGGCGATCGAGGCTGAGCGGGCTGCCGGCCGCGTTTACGACCTTGTGATGTTCGGCAACGAGTCAGCCGACAGTGCGGGATATCAGGTGGGGGTCCGCGTTGCCGACACGCTCGATCTTCCATGTGTCACAGGAATCAAGGCCCTGGAGATAACCGACGGCCGTGCGACGGTTCGCCGCCAGACGGAGTCCGGCTGGGAGGTCGCCGAGGTGGCGCTGCCCGCCGTGCTGACGGTGAAGGAAGGGATCAACCTGCCGCGCTACCCGTCGCTTCCCGGGCGGCTGAAGGCGAAGAAGAAGGACATCGAGCGCGTCAAGCCACATTCGCACGATGGTGGGCTCGAAAAGATCCGGCTCAAATTGCCGGTGCAGGTCGGCCACACCGTAGAGATCCTCGGCCAGGATGGTGACGCGGGCGTGCAAGTGGTCGAGCTCTTGCAGCGGCTGCGGCTGTTTTGAGCATGGTCCTCACTTTTATAGAGCACGTCGCCGGAGCGCCAACCATACTGTCCCTCGAGGTGCTTACCATGGCCGGACGGCTCGCGAAGGAGGCAGATCAACCGCTCGATGCCGTAGCGATTGGTCCCAAGGGAACGGCGACTGCCGGAATCCTTTCCTCATACGGCGTGAGCACGCTGCATGTCGCCGATGATCCACGCCTGGCGGAATACGCGCCCGCGGCGTGGGCACACACCATCGCGGAATTAGCCGATCAGGTCCAGCCGGAGGTCATCATCGGGACGGCGAGCGACCGCGGCGGCGAAATCATGGCCCACGTCGCAGCTCGAATGCAGTTGCCGATGGCCGCCAACTGCACCGAGATCGCACCAGGTGATCCGTTCACGGTGACGCGCCAGCGCTGGGGTGGCAGTTTGCTCGAGGAGGCGCGCCTCAAGGCCCACATCAAGCTGTTGACGCTTGCGCCCCATGCCCTCACGGCCGAGGCGTCACCCAGCCGTTTGGAGGTCACGACTCGTCCCTTCGGCCCCGTGCTGGATGACAAGGATTTCCGTGTGCGCCTCATGCCCCAGGTCGAGGCCGATACCGGAAAGATCTCCCTCGCGCAGGCCCGCGTCGTCATTGGTGGCGGACGCGGCGTGGGCAGCGCCGAAGGCTTTGCCTCGTTGGAGGAACTGGCGGACTTACTCGGCGGCGCGGTTGGCTGCTCGCGCGCCGTGACCAGCCTGGGCTGGCGACCACACAGCGACCAGGTCGGCCAAACTGGGACGCGGATCGCGCCTGATCTTTACGTCGCGTGCGGAATCAGCGGCGCGATTCAACACATGGTCGGCTGCCGTGCCGCCAAGCACATCCTGGCGATCAATACCGACCCGGCCGCGCCGATCGTGTCGCAGGCCGACTACGCCATTATCGGCGACGTGCAGAAAGTACTCGTCTCGGTTAACGCCGAAATCCACAGGGCGAAGGGCGGCTGACGGACGGCCGTTAGGAACGCTGACCCAAGAGAGAGCCGTACAGGCGCCATGTACCCGGTAGTCCTTTCAAGACTCGGTCGCCAAGGTCGCGGAAGGCGCCGTCAGGGTTGCCCAGCGTCCCATGAACGACCTGCGAGATCACGATCTCGTTTGGTCCGGCCGTTGCCATCACTCGGGCCGCCGCGATCACGGCTACACCGCTGACCTTCTCCCCGCGCACCTCGCACTCTCCAGCGTGCAGTCCGAAACGACTATCGAGATCGAGTTCGTGTAATCGGTCGCGCAGCCATTGCGCCGAGGCCAGCGCATCGCCAGGTCGCTCGAAGACGGCGAAGAACCCGTCGCCAGCCGTGTCCATCTCACTTCCCTTGAAACGCCGCAACCCGCGTCTGACCGTCGCCCGGTAGGTGGTCAGCGCCTCACGCCAGAGCTCATCACCCATCGCGACCGCGCGTACCGTTGAATCACAGACGTCGGTGAAGAAGAGGGTCAGGGTGGCGCGCGGAGGAAGGAGACGATCGACGACGGGACGGATGCGGCGTTGCAGCGGCCCGAAGGCGACGGCGGCCGCCACAATCAGCGGGATCGTCATCACGTCGGAAGAGTGGCCAGTCACCGCCTCGATGGTGCGCTTCGAAAGAGCGCTGAGCCCTGCAAACGCGATAACCAATAGGGCCGTCGCCGAGCCGTACAGGATGGTGCGGTTGACGACCAGGTCGATGTCGTACAGCCGGAATCGGATCATCGCGATGCCAAAGAGCACCGCCGACGCGATGCTGGCCAGCTGCACAACGATGTCGGCCACGGTTGCGAGGACCTGGTTGTGGGTCCCAAACTCGACAAACGACCATAAGGCGTAAGCGGCAATGATGAGGGCTAATCCGTAGAAGATCCATTTCGTCTGCCGCCGTTCAATCGGGGACGACACGCGGCGTAATCGAAATGCCTGCGCGCCAAGACCCGAGAAGAGGAATACCACCAATGCCAGCTGCCAGACGCCGCGAGCCACCACCGGATCGACAGCGGTAACGACCGTGCTGCCGGCTGCCCAGCCGGCGAACACCGCTACCACCCAGCGGCTCCAGCCAGGGACGAAGCGCCCGTTGGGAAAGGTGTAGAGCACCGTAAGGATCGCGATCAGGGCGAGCTTGATCGCGATCCGGGTTGGGAGCGACCACGGGTCAGAGAGCGGGAGCGAGCTCCAGGGGCCGGCAATGGCGCAGCCGAATAGCACCGCCTCGATGGAGGCGAAGAGGCCGAACCAGTCCCGCGAACGGTGGCGCAGGATGACCGCCGCAACGGCGGCGCTGGCGAGGGGGACGGCCAGGGCGGCGGCGATGTCGATATTGACCAGTGTGGCCGGCGGAAGCTCACGCGCGCCGTTCGGGGGCGCCTTGCCGAGCATGGCGCTCACCCAGTGGGGCACCGCGTGGACGAAGGTGGCGACCGCCAGGAGCAGGACGACCAGGAAGGCGACGCGGGCGGCCCGCAAACGCCAGCCACTCAACGTCGTAACTGTTCCGATCGCCATGGTCTCTGAGCTTAAGTTCCAGCAGCGTTCCGGTATCGAAAGGCTGGCGACGGGGCCTTGCCTGGCGGTTTTGAGCGGCGTATATTTGGTTGTGCGATGAGCACCGGTTTCGCCACGCGCAACAAAGTGCAATCGCTCGACCGGGCCCTGGAGATCCTCAAGCTCCTCGGGACCGAGCCCGAAATGCGCATTACCGACCTCGCCCGCCGGCTCGAGGTGCACAAATCGACCGTATTCCGGCTGTTGTCGACGCTCGAGGAGCACGGCCTGGTGGAGCAGAACCCCAGCACCGAGAAGTACCGGCTGGGATATGGACTCGTGCGGCTGGCGGGCTCCGTCGTCACCGAGGTGGATCTCGCCCGCGCCTCCCGCCCCGTGCTCGAGCAACTCGCCCTCCGCACTGGCGAAACGGTCAACCTCGCCATCCTCCAGGGGAACCAGGTGGTCAACATCGACCAGATCGCAGCCCCCAACCAGGTGGTAAACGTCAACTGGGTTGGCAAGCAGACCCCACTGCACGCTACCTCGAACGGCAAGGTGCTGCTCGCCTATCTTCCCGAGGCGGAGCGTCACCGGCTCCTCGCCGACACGCTGCCGCGACTGACCTCCCGCACGATCACCGATACCCGCACGCTCGAGAAGCAGCTGCGCCGCGTGGTCGAGGACGGCTATGCCTTCACCCTCGAAGAGCTGGAGATTGGATTGAATGCCGTCGCCGCGCCGGTGCGGGCGGCCGACGGACGGGTCCAAGCCGCGGTCAGCGTCGCCGGGCCCTCGTACCGCGTGACCCCGCAGCGACTCAACGATTTGGGCGAGGTGACCAAAGAGGCCGGCGAGGCGATCTCGCAACGGATCGGCTATATCCCGGGAGGAGGCGAGGCATGAGTCGGGAAGAGGAGATTCGACAGGAACTTTTCGATCACACCCTGAACGGGCACGCACCCGAAGTGAAGGCCCTGACCGAGGAAGCGCTGAAGCTCGGCATGGATCCGATGGACATCCTGTTCAAGGCGCTGATCCCATCGCTTGAGGAAGTCGGTCGCCGGTTCGAGAAAGGGGACTTCTTCGTTCCCGAGATGCTGATCGCGGCGCGCGCCATGCAGGGGGCGCTCGTCATCCTGCGGCCACTAATTGCCGAGACCGGTGCCAAACCAATCGGCAAGGTCGTGATCGGCACGGTCAAGGGCGACATTCATGACATCGGCAAGAATCTGGTCATCATCATGCTCGAGGGCGCCGGCTTCGAAGTCGTCGACCTCGGGGTCAACTGTCCGCCGGAGAAATTCGTCGAGGCCGTTCGAGTCAACGAGCCGCACATCGTCGGCTTCTCGGCGTTCCTGACGACGACCATGCCGATGTTCAAGGTCAATATCCAGGCGTTGGAGAAGGCCGGCCTGCGCGAAAAAGTTGCGGTCATGGTGGGCGGCGCCCCGGTCACCGAGGAGTACGCCAAGCTCGCCGGCGCGGATCATTACTCGCCCGACGCCTCGATTGCCACCCGGATGGCGAAGCAGATCGTCGGCGCCGCGCAAGCCGCGGAGAATGCGGCGCTCACCCAGGCTGTCGAGCTCATCGATAAGACGCTCAAAAAGGGGTAGGACGGTGCGCGTGGTCGAGCGCCTGGTGCTTGCCATCGAGAAGCCTCTCAAGGAGGCGATCTGGGACTGCCGCATGTGCGGCCAATGCATCCTCCACTCGACCGGACTGAGTTGCCCGATGCACTGCCCGAAGAATCTGCGCAACGGGCCGTGCGGCGGCGTGCGGGCGAACGGCACTTGCGAGGTCTATGCGGACAAGCGTTGTGTCTGGGTCGAAGCGTGGGAGGGCTCGCAACGGTTGCCGGCTTTCAAAGGACACATCGAGCACCTGCAAAAACCGGTCGATTGGCAGCTGCTGGGCAGCTCGTCATGGATCAACCTGGTCAACGGTCGGGACCGGGTGGCGCCAAAAGGATGGAAGGCCGATGGCCACGCCTAGCCGGCTTGCCGAGCTGCTGCGAGCCGGCCGCTTCGTGGTCACAGCCGAGCTCTCCTCCAGTAACAGCGCCGATCCCGAAGCGACCTGGCGGCGGGCGGAGGTGCTCCGCGGATCGGTGGATGCCATCAACTGCACCGATAACACCGGTGCGCACGTCCATATGTCGTCGCTGGCCGCGTCTCATCTCCTGGTGGAGAAGGGGCTCGAGCCCATCATGCAGCTCACCGTCCGGGACCGAAACCGGCTGGCGCTTCAGGCGGACCTCCTTGGCGCTGCGGCGCTCGGCGTTCGCAACCTGGTGTTGATGAGCGGTGACGACGTGACTGTCGGCGATCATCCCGAGGCAAGCCGGATCTATGACATCGATTCCATGCAGCTGCTCGAGGTTGCCGCCGCCATGCGCGATCGCGGCACCTACCTGAGCGGTCGAAAGCTCGAGCAGGCCCCGTCCTTCTTCATCGGCGCCGTCGAGAATCCCTTCGCACCCCCGCTCGAGTTTCGGCCATTGCGGCTGCAGAAGAAATTGCGGGCGGGCGCCGACTTCATTCAGACCCAGCTCGTCTTCGACGTGTCCCTCTTTGCCCGCTTCATGGCAGCGGTCGCCGACCTCGAGCTGATCGGCAAGGTCTTCATCATCCCGTCGGTCGGCATTCCCCGCTCGGCGCGTGGCGCCAATTTCATGCGCGAGAAGGTTCCAGGACTGCACGTGCCGGAATCGCTGGTGTCCAGGCTCGAAAAGACCCCGCCAGCCCGTCAGGCGGAGGAGGGCGTCAAGATCGCGGTCGAACTGGTCAACGCGGTGCGCGAGATCCCCGGCGTGAGCGGCGTGCACCTGATCGGGATCAAATGGGAGGAGGGCGTGGTCCAGGTCGCGGAGGCGGCGGGCTTGCTGCCCCGGCCGACCCTCAGCCCACTCGTCACCGCTGGAGGTCGCGGCTGATGGAGACGGTGCTCCGCTCGCGCTCGCGTGAAGTCGTCATCTCCGGCGACCGTCCCTTTGTCATGATCGGCGAGCGGATCAACCCCACCGGCCGCAAGGTGCTCGCCGCCGAGATGAGAGCCGGCGTGATGGACCGAGTGAAGGCCGACGCGGTTGCCCAGGTCGAAGCTGGCGCACAGATGCTCGATGTCAATGCGGGCGTGCCCATGGTGGATGAGCCGGCGCTGCTGGTGGCGACGATCAAGGCCGTCGGCGAGGTGACCGACGTCCCGATCTGCATCGACTCGTCCGTGATCGAGGCGCTCGAGGCGGCGCTGGCTGCCTATGAGGGGAAGGCCCTCGTCAACTCGGTGACCGCGGAGGACGAGCGCATGGATCGAATCCTGCCCGTGGTCAAAAGGTACGGGGCGGCCGTCATCGGCATGAGCAACGACGAAACCGGGATCACGATGGTGCCGCAGGAGCGGGTGGAGATCGCCCGCCGCATCATCGAGCGCGCAAAGTACTACGGCATCCCCGCCGAGGACGTCATCATCGACCCGATCGCGATGACGGTCGCCGCCGATCCGCAGGCCGGCCTGATCACGCTCGAGACCATGCGATTGATCAAGGAGCAACTGGGCAACAACATGACCTGCGGCGCCTCGAACGTGTCCTTCGGTCTGCCCGACCGGCACATCCTCAACGCCGCCTTCTTTTCCGTCGCCATGCATGCGGGACTCACCTGCGCCATCACCAACCCACTCGTCCCGGAGGTGCGCAAGGCGGTACAGGCGTCCGACCTGCTGCTCGGCCACGATGAGTACGCGATGCGCTGGATCTCCGCCTTCCGCGCCGATCAGAAGAAGGCGGTGGCGGCCTCTTGATCCAAAAGAAGCTCGAGGTGGTCTACAAGCCGTTCGACAAGACAACCCGGGTGCCGCCGGGGACCACCCTCTTCAGTGCGGCGCACTGGATCGGATTGCCAATCGATTCGACCTGCGGCGGCCGCGGTACCTGCGGCAAGTGCAAGGTCCAAGTACTCGAGGGTGGCGCTGAGATCACGACTGCGGACCGCAAGCAGCTTCGTGCCGCCGAACTCGAGGAGGGATGGCGCCTCTCGTGCCAGGCCAAGGTCTACGAGGACACCACGGTTACGGTGCCGGAACTGATGCGGGTCCCCAAAGCCGCCACCATGGGCGTGAATCGCCTGGTGTTGCTGGACCCGAACGTGCGCAAAGTCTTCGTCGAGCTCAGCGAACCAACCCTGGAAGACCAGCGCAGCGACGTGGAACGTCTGCGCGACGCACTAACGGCCGAGGGCTTCGACATGAAGGTCGATCTTCAAGCGCTGCGCACGCTGCCGGGTCTGCTCCGCAGCGCCGAGTTCAAAGTGACCGCCGTGCTCGGCGGCGACCACCTGATTGCGGTCGAGCCGGGTGATTCGCGCGAGGAGTGCTACGGCGTGGCGTTCGATCTCGGCACCACCACCGTGGTCGGCACCTTGATGAACCTGCGCACCGGCATGGCGGAAGCGGTCCGATCGACGCTGAACGGCCAGGCGCCATTCGGTGCGGACGTGATCTCACGGATCAGCCACGGGATGCAGGGCGACGAGGCGAAAGTCGAGTTGCGCGAGGCGATTCAGCGCACGATGAACACGATTCTCGCCGAGCTGTATGAAGCCGCCGGGGTTGCCCGCGATCGCGTCTACGAGATGGTGATTGTCGGCAATGCGACGATGCTGCACCTTCTGTTTGGTATCGATGCAACGCCCATCTCGATGATGCCGTTTACGCCCGCCTTTCGCGAGCCGCTGTACCTGCCGGCTCGTGATGCCGGGCTCGACATTCATCCCGGTGGCTACGTCCAGACACTGCCGGTGATCGGGGCATATGTGGGCGCTGACATCATCGCCGGCGTCGTTGCCACCGGTCTCGCCCGTGAGGACAAACTGCGAGTCTTCGTGGACGTCGGCACCAACGGGGAGATCGTGCTCGGCTCGGCGAAGCGGGTGCTTTGCACGGCCGCTCCCGCGGGACCGGCGTTCGAAGGCAGCCAGATCCGCTGCGGGATGCGGGCAACCGACGGCGCCATCGAGGGCGTCACATTGACAGATCGCGTCGAGTTGCAAGTCATCGGTGGCGACATCCCGCCAAAGGGGATTTGCGGGTCGGGGCTCGTCGATACCGTCGCCCAGCTACGGGTCGCTGGGCTGCTCGATCCGTCCGGTCGGATGCGCAGCCGCGAGGAAGTTCCCGAACACCCGCTGTCGGACCGGCTTTTCAACGTCGATGGCGTGCGCGCCTTCCTCCTGGCCGACGGTGTCTACCTGAGTCAAAAGGATGTCCGCGAGCTTCAGTTCGGGAAGGGCTCGATCGCAACCGGTATCAAGGTGTTGATGGACGTGATGGGGGTCAAGACCGCGGACCTCGATGAGGTCTTGCTCGGCGGATCGTTCGGTTCGTACCTCAATCCGGAGAGTGCCAAGATCATCGGGCTGGTGCCCCCGGTGGATGTGGACAAGATTTTGTCGGTCGGCAACACCGCGGGCGAGGGCGCCAAGATGTCACTGCTCTCCTTCCGGGAGCGCCAGATCGCCTTCGAGCTCCCCGACAAGATGGAGTACGTGGAGCTCTCGGGGCGGGCGGACTTCAACGACTCCTTCGTGTCGGTGCTGCAATTCGCGGAGCTCGATACGCTCCGATGAAGAACGTGGCGCTCCTCATTTGCGGCGCGTTAGGAAAAGAGGTCAAGGCCATTGTCGACGGACACGGATGGGACGTCGACGTGTACGGCGTTCCGGCGATGCACCACTTCTATCCGAAGAAGATCGTCGAGGCTGTCGAGCGCCGGCTGGCGGAGCTCGCGCCACGGTACCGGCAAGTCGTCGTCGTCTACGGCGATTGCGGCACCGCCGGCGCGTTGGATCCGGTTCTCGCGCGGTACGGCGCCGTCCAGCTTTCCGGGCCGCACTGCTATGAGATGTTCGCCGGCGCGGACTTCGCACGGATCGCGGACGAGCGGCCAGCGACCTTCTTCCTCACGGACTGGTTGGTAAGGAATTTCGAGCGCGCCGTCGTCCGCGGCCTCGGCATCGACCGATACCCGGAGCTGAAGGCGGTGTACTTCCAGAACTACACGGATCTCCTCTACCTGGAGCAATTCGCCGACGAGCGCCTTCTCGACAAAGCGCGAGAGATCGCGGAGTACCTGGACCTCCCGCTCGAGGTTCGTCACACCGGCCTCGGCGCGCTCGAGACCCGCCTCGCGGCACTGGTCGAGGCGGCGGCCTGATGGCGAAGTACCAGGTGATGTTCTGGAAGCACATCCCGGCACATGTCAAGGCGTGGGACGAGCGTGGAGAAGTGAAGCGGCTGCTGCCGGATCGATTCCAGGCGTCGATCGACGCCTACGCGATGAAGGACGGGTCGACTGAGATGGACGCCTATCTCGAAGGCTGGCGCTGGAGCGATACGCAGGAGCGTCCTGGTTCAGCGGAGGAGGTCGCGAGCGCCGTCGTGACCGAATTGGACGCCGCCAATCCGCGGTCGGTGTTGATGAGTCCAACCCCGGAGAAAGCATGAGCCAGACGGCAAGGACCATCGATGTCCGTGAGCCGCATCAACTCCGACCGATCATGGAAGTCGGCAAAACGTTCGGGTTGCTGGAGTCCGAACTTATTTCCTACGGACCGTACAAGGCAAAGATCAGTCTCGATGCCCTGAAACGACTGGAGGACCGACCCGACGGCCGGCTCGTCGTGGTCACTGCGATAACCCCGACTCGTGCAGGAGAGGGGAAAACCACGAGCGCGATCAGCCTGACGCAAGGGCTGGGGCGGATCGGCACCAAGGTCGCTCTCTGTCTGCGCCAACCGTCGACCGGGCCGCTATTCGGCATCAAAGGCGGCGGGACTGGAGGCGGCATGGCCCAGATCGTGCCGATGGAAGAGATCAACCTGCACTTTACCGGCGATATCCACGCCGTCGAGGCGGCGCACAACCTGCTGGCGGCCGTGATTGACGCCGCGCTCTTCCACGGCCAGCTCGAGATCGGACCGAGCTTCATCACCTGGCCGCGCACCCTCGACGTCAACGACCGCGCCCTGCGTCACATCGTCACGGGTCTGGGCGGCGACGAGCACGGCATCACTCGCGAGTCGAGCTTCATCATCGCCGCCGCATCGGAAATCATGGCGATCCTGGCGCTGGCCAGCGATCTCGGAGATCTTCGACAGCGGATCGGGCGAATCATCGTGGCGCAGCGCAAGGACGGCAGCTTCATTACCGCCGAGGATCTGCGTGTGGCGGGCGCCATGACGGTGCTGCTCAAGGACGCGCTGCTCCCGAACATCGCCCAGACGATGGAGGGCCAGCCAGCGCTCGTCCACGCCGGTCCCTTCGGCAACATTGCCCACGGCAACAACTCGCTGCTCGCCGACCAGATCGCGCTTAAGCTGGCGGATGTCGTCGTTACCGAGGCAGGCTTCGGCGCCGACCTCGGACTCGAGAAATTCGCCCACATCGTGGCGCGCTACGGCCACCTGCGGCCGTCCGCGGCGCTGGTCGTCGCCACCGTGCGTGCGCTCAAGTCGCACGGCGGCGTCCCGCTCGCGAAGCTCGGCGCCGAGGACCTCGACGCTTTGAAGCGCGGTGCTGAGAACCTCGCCGCCCACATCGATATCGTCAAAGCCTTCGGCATGCGTTCTGTTGTCGGTGTCAATCGCTTTCCGACTGATACCGTCCGTGAGCTTGACCTCTTGATCCAGCTCGCCAAAGACTGCGGTGCCGACGCAGCCGTTGTGAACGATGGCTTCACCAATGGCGGCGAAGGCGCCGTCGAGTTGGCCGAGGCCGTACTCGCGACAACGCAGAATGGCAGCAACTTCGCGCCTCTGTACCCGCCCGATACACCCATCCGCGAGCAGATTCAGACGCTGGCGCGGCGCGTCTACGGAGCCGCGGACGTTGAGTTCCTCCCGGAATGTCAGAAGCGCATCGACTGGCTATCCGAACGCGGCATGGGGACATTGCCGGTCTGCATGTCGAAGACCCACCTGTCCCTCTCGCATGACCCAGCGCTCAAGGGACGGCCGCGCGGCTTCACGCTGCCGGTCCGCAACGTCTATCCGTCCGCTGGTGCCGGCTTCGTCGTGGCCCTAGCCGGCGACATCCAGCTGATGCCTGGCCTTGGGAAAGAGCCCGCCTACACACGGATCGACATCGATGCGAGCGGCCAGATCACGGGCCTGACCTAGGAAGTTCCGCGCGAGCACCAAGCGGATTCAATAGCCTTGGGTTCAGCGGCGGTGTCGAGACCTCTTGCCTCGGCGCTGCTTGCGTAAGCTCCAGAACCGGCCGGCGAAACCTTCGTTATCAAGGGCTGACCTGAACCCAAGAAATGCCATGGCGAAAACCCATATTGCCCGCAAAATGACGACGAGTGCAACTGCGCCAAGAAGTATCAGTAACACCGCGGAGACTGGTGCTTGCCCCGATGCTAGCCGAACCCCGCTCAGACCCAGCACACCCGAATAACGCGCATCCCGCATCAAAATGGCGGGCTGTCCGCCCACCTTATTTCGATATTGCGACACTTGCAGCTGCGTCGAGCAACCACTCAGCAGCGTAGCTCGCAAACGAGGCGCGGACGTAGAGGAGGAAGCCAGAATCGTCGCGGCGCTCGATGATGACCTGGGCTTTCGCCAACAGCGTCTGAGCACAGCTGTTGGGACCGAACGAGCGCGGATCGAGATCGATGGGGACGCCATGCGCCAGGATTTCGCGCGCCCTTGCGCCGCTAATCTCCAGCAGGGTGCGGTTAGCTGAAACGTCAACGATCGAGCCGAAGGCGCCGTCGAGGCCATTGCGTAGCGCGTGCCCCAGAATCTCCTGCTGACCATCCGGGCCCACGACCAGCCATTCATCGGGGCCCAGCCACAGGGCACGGCGGTCATTTTGGGAAGTTGTCGTGTTCGGCGCGACTGGCAACGCAAAACCAAGGGTCGACGCAAGCCGACGCATGACGCCGGCGTCGTTGGGGTCGGCTCGGAAGTTGATCTGCGCGAGGTACGGGACTTCCCGTAAAGAGATATCCCCGCGGGTTGAAGCTGACAGGGCGACAAACCGGTCCCGATAATCGGCGAGTGGGCTGCGCCGGACCGCCTCAGCTATCACGGCGCACGTTCTCCTTGTCGTAGAAAATTGATTCGGTGACGGTGGCTTCGACGGTGTGCCCGTTGAGTGGGGCGTAGACCGTGCCGCCGATTCGTTCCCGTCCGCTCTGCAGCATGGCGAGCGCGAAGGTGCGGCCTAGCGTCGCACTCCGATAGCTGGACGTGACATGGCCGACCATCCTGGCCGGCACTGAAGCCTGCGGTTCCAGAACCAGTTGGGCGCCCTCCGGGAGAAGCTCGTCCCGGTCGATTGGAAGCAACCCGACCAGATGTCGCCGGTCGGGTCGAGTCGTATCGCTGCGCAGGTGTGACCGCTGGCCGATGAACGGCTTCTTCTTGGAGACGACCCAGCCCATGCCAAGGTCCTGTGGCGTCACCGTTCCGTCAGTCTCCTGGCCGCAGATGATGTAGCCCTTCTCGGCTCGAAGGACGTGCATCGCCTCGGTGCCGTACGGCGTAATGCCGAGCGGTTCTCCTGCGACCATTACCGCTTCCCATAGCGCCAGGCCGTACCAGCTCGGCGTCCAGAGCTCGTACGCCAGCTCGCCGGAGAACGTGATCCGATGCAGGCGAACCGGAATCGCACCCGTCTCCGCCTCGCGAATCGCCATGAAGGGGAAGCTGTCCGGGCCAGATGCCAGGTGAGGGAAGAGGCTGTGGATGACATTCCGAGAGCGCGGACCGACTACGGCGATACCGGCCCATTGGTCCGTCACGGATGTTAGTCGGACGCGGAGATTGGGCCACTCGTTCTGGAGCCATTCCTCCATCCAGTCCAGCACAGCAGCGGCGCCGCCGGTGGTCGTCGTAGCCAGCCAGCGGTCGGTGTCGAGGTGCATGACGACGCCGTCGTCGAGGACCATGCCGTCGGCCTTGCACATCAGACCGTAGCGACACGACCCGATCTTCAGGGTGTCGAAGGAATTGGTGTAAATCCGATTGAGGAACTCGAGCGCGTCTGGCCCCTGGATTTCGATCTTGCCGAGGGTCGAGACGTCCATCACGGCGACGTTCTCGCGTGCCGCCCGGCACTCCCGGAGCACCGCTGAGTCCATGTCCTCGTCCTCACCGGGGAAGTACCAGGGTCGCTTCCACTGGCCGACGTTCTCGAAGACGGCGCCGTGCGCGACGTGCCAGGTATGGATCGCGGTCAGCCGAATCGGATCGAACAGATCGCCACGATTTCGGCCGGCCATCAGTCCGAATGAGATCGGCACGTAGGGCGGCCGAAACGTGGTCACGCCTACGGCGCCGACCGGCTGGCCGAGCTGCGCCGCGATGATGGCGGTTTCATTGATGCCTGCCGTCTTTCCCTGGTCGCTGCCGGTTCCGATCGTGGTGAATCGCTTGACGTGCTCGACCGACCGCATACCGGTCCCTAACGCGCGCCGAACGTCGGCCACGGTGACGTCGCGCTCCAGGTCGACGAAATGGGTCGACCACTGCTGTCCGTCACTCGGGACGACCCAGTAGGGCATCATCGTGCCCTGACCTCGACCGCTCAGGTCTCCGGCGGCCGCGCCGACGACATCGACGTTCGGAGGCGGGGCGCCAGGAACGAAACACGCTAGGCCCTCGTCGTAGCGAAGCCGGCCCTGAGCCTGGCTGAAGAGATGCAGCGCCGGATTGAAGCCGCCGGAAACGCACAGAAGATCGCACCCGATCTCGCGGCGAGGGCCGTTGCCGGTCAGCGGAGTGACGGTCACTCCTTGAAGGCCCCCACCCTGCCCTCCCCCAGAGGGGGAGGGAAAATCTGTGTCGACGACGGCTTCGCCGGCGCGGATGTCGACGACAGCCTCGATGGTGACGCCGGCCCGCTTCAGGTCGGCCGCGACGACATCGGTGCTGTCGTTGTTGGTGAAGATGACGGCGCGCTTGCCCGGCGCGACGCCGTAGCGGTTCACGTAGGTCCGGGCTGCCCCGGCGAGCATGATCCCTGGCCGGTCGTTGTTGGCGAAGATGAGCGGCCGCTCGTGAGCGCCGGTGGCGAGCACGACGCGTTTGGCTTGGACTTGCCAGAGGCGGCCGCCGTTCTCCAGGCGTTGCGCGATCAGGACCAGGTTCTGGTCGTAGTGCCCGAAGGCGGTTGCTCGAGACAGCACTCGAACATCCGGAACGGACCCGAGAGTGGCAATGCTGGCGGTGAGCCAGTCATTCCAGCCTGCACTCAACAGGCGGCCACCCAGTTCGCCCTGCTCGTCGACGAGGATCACTCGGTCGCCCGTCTGGGCTGCATCTAACGCGGCCGTAATGCCGGCGCGGCCGCCACCGATGACGAGCACCTCGCAGTGCGCATAGATCTTGTCGTAGCGTGTGCCCCCACCCTGCCCTCCCCCAGAGGGGGAGGGGAATATTGGGCTCACCGCGAGGGGGGAGGGGGAATCAAGCAGAAGGCGGCCGCGGCCGTTGAGGCC
>DATNMH010000049.1:0-21851 GCA_035602395.1 Candidatus Acidiferrum sp. | reverse complement strand
GGTGCGCGGTCGAGAAGTCGATGTCGATGTCGGGCGTGGTCGTCATCTCTTCGTGCAGGAAGCGCTCGAAGAGCAGGTTGTGCTCGATCGGATCGACCCGCGTGATGCCGAGCAAGTAGGCGACGATGCTGTCCGCCGCCGAACCGCGCCCCTGGCCCGGGATGCCGCGTAACCGCGCGAACCGCATCAGGTCCCAGTTGATCAAGAAGAACTCGCTGAAGCCGGTCTTGTTGATGACGTCGAGCTCTTTCTGCAGACGGGCCGCCACTTCGGAGGTGACCGGACGATATTTCTCGCGGACGGCGTCCTGGCACAGTCGATACAGGAAGGAGTACGGCGTCTCCCCCGCCGGGACCGGGAAGCCGGGAAAGCGCGCGCTCACCAGGTCGAAGCTGAAGCGGCAACGCTGCCCGATCTCAGCGGCGTGCGCCATGCCCTCATCGACCACCTGTCGCGGGTATCGGCTGAAGACCTGGCGAAGCTCGGCACCGGATTTGAGGTAGTGCTCGGCGTTGGGGTGCAGGTAGCGCTGCGCCTCATCGAGCGTGGTGCGATGGCGGATCGCGGTCAGGACGTCGTGGAGCTTGTGCCGATCCGGTGTCGCATAAAAGACTTCGTTGGTGATGACCAGCGGCGCGTCGTGGCGCTCGGCCAGGTCGAGCTGCGCCTGGTTGCGCGAGCGATCGTCAGGAGCGAAGTGGTCATGCAGTTCGATGAAGACCCGGTCGCGGCCGAAGACCTCCTGGTAGAAGGGCAGCCGATCTTTTGGCTCGGCCACCAGCGCAATGAGCTGCCCGCTCAGCGGCGCGAGCTGGTCCGCGGGTAACCGCGCCATGCCTTTGGCGTTGGGCATCTGCGCCATGCTGATCATGCGGCAGAGGTTCATGTAGCCAACCTTGTCTTCCGCGAGCAGGAGCAGCCGGTCCCCCCAGCGGTCGTAATCCACCCGGTCCTTCGGCGGTTTGCTGCCGTC
Source organism: Candidatus Acidiferrum sp. (assembly GCA_035602395.1). Lineage (GTDB taxonomy): Bacteria > Chloroflexota > Dormibacteria > CF-121 > CF-121 > CF-13. The sequence continues at coordinate 20,878 of DATNMH010000049.1, read as the reverse complement.
GTCGATCGTCAGCTCGGTGCCCACGATCGGCTGGATACCGGCACGCTGCGCCGCCCCGAAGAACTTGACCGCGCCGTAGAACCCGTTGCGGTCGGTGATGGCAAGCGCCGGCATCTCCAGGTCGCGGGCGCGCGCCACCAGCTCGTCGGGATGTGAGGCTCCCTCGAGAAATGAGTAGTTGGAGTGACAGTGCAGCTCGACGTAGCCGCTAGTCATAGACACGCTCGACGAACCATTCCGCATTGGCGCGGTTGCAGTAGCACTCCAGGGCCAGGTCGTCGTCGATCAATAACCGCCAGTACTCGCGCGAGACCGGGCTGCGCCACCAGTCGCAGTCGATCCGCCAGCGATTGAGCACGCGCGTCACCGGCTGCCACCCGGCCGCCGACTCGAGGTGGGTCGGGACGCCATCCACATCGACGCGCACCCGGACCGGCCGTGCCGGCGCCAGCAGCTCTGTCATGCGGGCTTCCAGAGGATCCGGTGATCGGGCAGTGGCGCGGCATCACTGCGGACTTCGGCGCGCTGGACCAGCGTCGGTCCGTATTCCTCCTGCAGGCGCGCGACCGCGTCGGCGATCGATTCTTTGAAGCCATCGCGGCGGACCAGCAACCCCGGCTGGCGGACATAGGCGGGTTCGAGCCGGCCGGCGCGCAGCGTGATTCGCTCCAGCGGCGCTGTGATCGACGAGCGTAGCAGGCGTGGACGGATCCCGTCGAAGAGCTCGCTGGCGGTGGTCACCGGGTAGGCAAAGCGCGCCTCGACCGCAAGTGCCGGCGCCGACTCCTGGTTGAGGGTGATGCGGATGGCGCGCGTCCCGAGTCCTTGCGACAGCAGCGAGGCGCTCACCTGCTCCGCCAGCGCTCGGGCGATGAATTGCAGCGCCTCCGTGTTGTCGACGGGTGGCTCGAGTGGCTCGCTCGCTTCGATTCGGACCGCCGGCCGCCATGCTCGCAGCCGGCGTCGGTCCGTCCCCACGGCCAGGTCATAGATGTCGAGGGCTTTCAGACCGAACTGGCGACGAAAGGCGGGGCGCGAGATGGCCTGCAATCGACCGATCGTCTTGAGCCCCAGCAGCTCGAGGTACTCGCGCAGGTCGTCATCGAGCGGCAGGACGCCAATCGGCAAGCGCGCCAGAAAGGCACGCGTCTGTTCGGGCTCGACAGTCACGGGTGCGCCGGCCGTCGCGCGGTCGGCGGCGACCTTGCTGACGAACATCGACGATGCGACGCCGATTGCCGGTCTGACACGAATCGCGGCGTCGATGGCACGGCTGATGGCGACCAGCAATTGCGCACGGTCGGGCCAGCGCAGGGCCAGCCGGTCGAGACGGAGGAAGGCACGGCCAGGATCCGCACCGGCAGCCACGTCGGGAGTGAAGTGGTGCAGGGTCAGGAGCAGGGACTGGCGGACCCTGGCTGTGGCCTCCTCGTCGACCGGTTGAAAAGTAGCGTCCGGCGCAAACTGCTGCGCCTGGTTGAGACTCATCCCCTCGACCACGCCCTGCGTCCGCGCTTCGATCGATGCCGTCGTCACCGAACCGCGCTCATGCGCGAGTCCGCCGAGAATCAACGGCCGGCCGCGCAACGCCGGCGTCGTCAACCAGGCGGCGACCAGCGAAGGATGCGGGGTGCGAATGCAGCAGATGTCAGGGTCACGGGATTTCCCGTGTGTCATGGGATCGGATAGGGAACGATCCATCGCTTCGTGAGGCCAGGCGGCGCCAGCCGGTTCTTGACGACGGCGGCATCGACCTGCAAACCCTCGAGGTCACCGTCGCGGCGGAAGATCCAGGCGCTGCGCTCGAAGCTCAGGATCAGGCTGGCGTAATAGCGGATCGCGTCATCGGCATCGGCGTCGTGCACCAGCAGCAGCGTGCAATCGGCTTCGGCGGCACGGTGCAGCAGATGCGGCAGCTCGGCATCGAGTCCCGCGGATCGGGTGCGCGACAGGTCGATGCAGATCAGGTCGACGCCAGCACGGGCCAGCACGCGGACGCTCGCCATCCCTTCTCGCAGCGATTTGGGTCGCACCACCAGCAGGTGATCCAGCCGCGCGTCGAAGTGGCTGAGAAACTCGGGATCGAGCCGGCTCGGAAAATCGACGTAGGCAACCGTGCCCTCGCGGCTGGCGGCAGCAACGCTGCGCTGAGCCAGCGTTCGTTTGCCAGAGCCCCTGGGCCCGGCCAGCAAGCTCAATCGGCCGACCGGCCACCCGCCGATGCCGGTCAGCGCATCGAGCTCCGGGATCCCGGAGGGCCTGACCGGACACGGAGGGGCCGCCGGGCGCGGTGCGGCGCTCCCGAAGCGGGTCTGGAGCACCGTAATGGCTTGTTGGAGACGATCTGACATCTAAAGCAGCCCCAAAGGAGAGATGACGACAACCGCCGCGACATCAGGCCTCCCCGGGGACGCAGGAGCAGATCGCTGAGGCTGGTCAGATCTTATCGAACAAACGTTCGCTCGTCAAGCGCCGCGGGATCTACGAAAGCGCCTTAGCGGGCTTCCTGCAGTCCGACGCTGAACATCGCCTCGAGGTCGTGCTTCGAGTAGACCTTGAAGGCGACGTGGGTGTGGGTCTTGGTGATCCCGGGGACCTGCGAGAGCTTTGAGGTGACGATCTCGGCGATCTCTTCGTGGTTCTTGACGCGGAGGATGGCCACGAAGTCGAACTCGCCGGTGACCGAGTAAGCCTCGGCGACGCCAGGGACGTCAGCCAGGGCCGGCCCCAGCTTGGCAATGGCGGAACGTTCGGCCTCGATCAGCACTATCGCGGTGACCACGGAGCGATTCTCTCACCTCGTTGGGATGGCTCGAAAGCCTTGACACTACGAACATATGTTCGTAAAATGGATTCATGAAGATGGGGGTAGGGGGAGTCTTGGCAGAAAAGAGAGCGATCGCGCAACGGCTCTTGGCTCTGGCCGAAGAGGACATCCGCCAGTACGAAGGCCAGGGACTCGGCGAGAGCGTTGACCGGGAAATCGAGCGGCTTCGCCGCTCGTGCGGTCGGCTGGAGCTGACCATGTGGCGGACGTCCCCGCTCTTTTGCAAGACTCGATGAGTGCCGTCGCCACCGCGGCCCTGAGCGAGCTGGCTCCGCTGCCGGTCTCCCTTCTCATCGACGAATTCCGGAAGGCGGTTGTCGCGGACCTGCCGGAGGACGACCTAACGGGCCGGCTCGAGCGGCGCCAGTATGTGATCGATCGCCTCAAGCTCGATTTCTCCAAAGACGCGGCCCGCCTGGCCGCCCAGTTTGAAACCGAGAACGCCGGAGACCTCCTGGACGCGCCCACCGCGGGCGAATGGATCCGGCACAACTGCAAGACGACGAGCAGCGTCGCTTACGACTCCATCAATGTTGGCGAGCAACTGCACCGGCTCTCAAAATGCGCCGATGCTGTTGCCGCCGGCGAGATCGGCTTCGCGCACCTGTCTGTCATTGCGCGCACAGCCAAGGCCCTTGATGGGCTCAGGACTGAGCCGGCCTTCACCGAAGACGAACTGCTACAGCGCGCCAGGGAATCATCGGCCGGGCGTCTCTGGCACTACTGCATGCGGCTGCGCCATGCGCTCGATCCGGAGGGCGTGGCGCAGGAGCAGCGCATCGCCGTCGAGGAGCGCCGGCTCCAGTTCAGCGTCTGGGACGATGGGTCGGTTCTCATCAGTGGCCAGCTCGACCCGGTCGGTGGCGCGGCGTTGCGCACCGCACTCGAGCCGCTTGCGCAGCCGATGGGCGAGGGCGACGATCGCTGCCTCGAGCGTCGCCAGGGCGATGCGATCGTCGAGCTGTCGCTTCATTCGCTCGATGCCGGGCTCGTGCCGCAGCACGCGAGCCAGCGCCCGCACCTCCAGGTCACCACGACGCTCGAAACGCTCCAGGGATTACCGGGATCGCCCGCGGCTGACATGGAGTTCTCGACTCCGATTTCTTCAGCGACGGTGCAGCGGCTGGCGTGCGATGGCAACATTGCGCGGGTGGTCTTTGGCCCGGATTCCGTGGTGGTCGACGTCGGCCGGGCGGCACGAGTCGTCTCGGGCGCGGCCCGCCGCGCCCTGAACGCCCGCGACCAGCACTGCCGCTGGCCCGGGTGCGAACGGACGGCCTCCTGGAGTGCCGCTCATCACGTGGTTCACTGGACGCAGGGCGGCAAGACCGATCTATCGAATCTGCTTCTGCTCTGTCATCGGCACCATTGGATGGTGCACGAGGGCGGATGGAAACTGGCGCGCTCAGATGACGACCGGGTGCTGGTAATTCCACCTACATACGACTACTGGCGGGCAGCCCAACTGCAACGCTCTTCCCGAGAATGATCGTGAGTGGCAGGCGATATCCGCATCGGCTGTTCGGGCTGGTCGTACCCACACTGGCAAAGCGTGTTCTACCCGGAGAAGCTGCCGGCGCGAGAGCATTTTGCCTACTACGCGCAGCACTTCAACACGGTCGAGCTCAATAACTCCTTCTACCGGCAGCCGACGCGAGAGCGCTTCATGGCTTGGGGAGAGCAGGCGCCGCCCGGCTTCCTCTTTGCCGTTAAGGGCAGCCGTTACATCACCCACATCAAGCGGCTGGCCGTCGAGCCTCAGTCAATCGACCTGGTTGTCGATGCGGCCCGCGGGCTCGGCGACAAGCTCGGCCCCATCCTTTTTCAGCTTCAGGCGAACTTCCATCTGGATCTCGAGCGCCTAAAGCGCTTCGTCGCCATGCTGCCGACCGACCTGCGCTTTACGCTCGAGTTCCGGCACGACTCCTGGCTCGTGCCCGCGGTGTTCGACCTGCTTCGAGCGCACCGCCTCGCCCTCTGTATTCCCGACGATCCGAAGATGCCGAAGTCGTTCGAGATCACGAGTGACTTCACATATGTAAGGATGCATTTGCCTCCGCACGGCCTCGCCTACGGCGAGCGAGCCCTGCAGACGTGGGCCCGCAAGCTGCTCGACTGGAGCGGCCAGAAACTCGATGTCTTCGTCTATTTCAACAACGACATGGAAGCACACGCCATCAAAGACGCGCGGACGCTGCTCTCACTTGTCGGTGGCTAGACTGGGCGAAGCATGGCCGCCAAACTGCAGAATGTCGCGCCCTTCTACGAAGGGTGGCAATTCACCAATGAGCGCATGATCGAAAGGATCGGCGCCCTTTCGCCCGAGCAACTGGGGCTGCGAGCGGCACCCAATCTCTGGCCGATCTGGGCCATCGCCGCACACGCGGCCATGGTCCGCGTTTACTGGCTCTGTGTTGTCTGCAAAGAGCCCGGTGCCGACCGCACCCCGTTTACCGATCCGGCTAACGAGGGCTGGGAAGACGATCTGACCCATCCGCGCAGGTCGGGCGAACTCGTCTCGGCGCTCGAGTCAACCTGGACGATCGTCGAAGATTGCCTCGATCGATGGACGCCGGCGATGCTCCAGGACGACTTCCGTCGAGAACGCGACGGCCAGATTCAAATCCACACGCGGCAGTCCGTGCTGATGCGCCTGCTCACGCACGACGCCTACCACTGTGCCGAGATCGGCCAAACGCTCGGCATCAACGGACTCCCCGAGGTCGACATCTGGACCGGCCGCGCTCCGACCCTGCCGGCCGGCCGATCCTAGGGCGTCGGAACAGCCGTCGCGAGCGACGCGAAGCCACCGATCACAAGGATGTACGCCGTGACGGCCACCGCCGTCAGCACGGCTGGGATTTCCACAAGTGATCGAGGCTTGCCTGTGCTGCTGATCCGTTTGGCGCGCCACCAGAAATAACCCGTGACCCACAGGAAGATCGCGACCAACGTGCTGGGAACGATCACCAGGAACTCGAGAAGGAGCGAGTCAATGAGAACGCACCCACCCGGCTCGTGGAAACCTGTCGCCCCCGCGCAACCGTGACGCACCATCAGGGTGGCGAGGGCAATCAGCAGCACGACCGCGGCCAGGGGAATCAGCGTGCGTCGGAGGAGACGCGCCGTCTCCGGTGAAATGGTCATCGCGCTCGGGGCAAATAACGCCGGAAGGCTGGAAGAATTGCTCGTGGAGGTTAAGTGCGGGAAGGCCGGGATTCGAACCCGGGGAGCGGAAACACCCGCTCAAGCGCTTAGCAGGCGCTCGCATTCGACCACTCTGCCACCTCCCCGCGGAGGCGGTAGCCAGTTTACCCTGTTTCCATGAAAGCTTCTGTCGATGCGCAATGGGAACGTTACGGTCGGGCGCTGATCAGCTCGATGAGTGAGGTGCTGGACGAAACCCCTGACCATATCCACTCGAATCTGCTCGAAACCGCCGACTACTGGCTCTCGGTCGGCCTGGTGCTCGGACTGCGCGAACCAGAGCAGGCGCAACAACTCCTCCAGGTGATCGAAGCCTACGAGGCCGAGCGCGGCGAGCTGGCGCGTGATGCGAAAACGCTGATCGGCCAGGTCTTCGAGTGAGGCGCCGCGGGCTGGTCTCGCAGATGTACGCGGCGGCCCGCCTGGCGAACGACGTCTCGACGCTCGCCTCCGGCGATCCCCGCCGCATCGCGCGCCGAGCGAAGAACAAGATCGTGGGGCGCGCGCTCGGTCGCGCCGGCCTTTGGCGGATGCTCTGGCGCTGACCTAAAGGGCGCCTCGCGGTTGGTGACGCCGACCCTAGTTCGATCAGGTGAAAGCTATAAATGATATACGGACTGACCGTATTTATTATAGCTCCGACTCAGCTCCATAGTGCGCCACCAGAATCCGCACAAACCGCGGCAATACGAACGCCGGTACACTGTCGACACATGTCCGACCCTTCGACCCCAGTTCGGCTTGCGCCGACCGCGGATGGCGGGCCGGTGGGGCCGGTCATGGTGATCGGTGGCGCCGAGGACAAGCTGGGTGAGCGCGTCATCCTCTCACGCTTCGTCGAGCTCGCCGGAGGCGAGCAGGCGCATATCGTCGTGATCAGCACCGCCTCCTCCCTGGGCGAGGCCGCGACCGACCTCTACCGGCATATCTTCTCCAGGCTGGGGGTCAGAACGGTCACGGGGCTTCGGCCGGAGACCCGCGAAGAGGCAAATGACCCGTCGACCCTCGACGCGCTCAAAAACGTCACCGGCATCTTCATGACGGGCGGCAACCAGCTCCGTCTCTCCTCGGTGATCGGCGGCACGAAGCTCGGCAGTGCCATTCTGGAGGCGCATGGTCGCGGGATCGTGGTGGCCGGGACCTCTGCCGGCGCGAGCGCGGTCGCCACCCACATGATGGCGTTCGGCAGCTCCGGCGCCACCCCCAAGAATCGGATGGCACACGTCTCGGTCGGCCTCGGGTTGCTCGTCAACGTCGTCGTCGATCAACACTTCGAACAGCGGACCCGCCTCGGCCGCCTGCTCGCGGTGGTCGCGCAGTCGCCCTCGCTGATTGGCCTCGGGCTCGACGAGGACACCGCCGCGGTCATCGATGCCCACGACATCCTCGAAGTCATTGGGCGCGGCGCCGTCACCATCGTCGACGGCTCCGATGTCATCACCGACGCTTTCCAGACCAGCGGCCACAAACCGATCATGGTGTCCAACGCGCGGCTCCACTCACTGCCCTCGGGGTATCAATTCGACCTCCGGGCGCGTCGCGTGCTGCCCCGCGTCAATGAAAAGAACGAGCGCATCGCCCAGCTGGCGCAAGGCCGCGTGGCCAAGATGGTGCGCCAAAGCGCGGCCGAGGGCGCCAACGATCGGGCATTGCAGCGGCGCCGCCGGCGCGAAGAGGAGCGAAAGGCCTCAGAGTGAGCGAATCGCGCACGGACACGCGAGTCGAGCGCGACGAGGACGCTAAGCACGAGCCCCTCGCCAACAAGCCACCCGCCAAGCCCGACCTCAAGATCCTCGAAAGCCAGGTCCTTCGTGGGCCCAACTTCTGGTCCTACGAACCAACCATCCGTCTGCTCGTCGATCTTGGCTCGCTCGAGCACTGGCCCTCGAACACGCTGCCGGCCTTCACCGACGCGCTCATCGACTTGCTGCCGGGGTTGCACGATCACGGGTGCTCCCTCCACCGACCCGGTGGCTTCATCGAGCGGCTGCGGGAGGGCACCTGGCTGGGTCACGTCGCTGAGCACGTCGCCCTCGAGCTCCAGCGTGAGACCGGCGCGACCACGACCCGTGGCAAGACGCGGCGCGCCGGAACGCCGGGCACCTACAACGTGGTCTATGGCTACAACGAGGAGCAGGTCGGGCTGGCCGCCGGCAAGCTCGCGGTCCGCCTGCTCAACCACCTGGTCCAGCCCAATCCCACTTTCGACTTCATCGGCGAGCTGGAGAGCCTGGTGCTGCTCGCCGACCGCGCCGCCTTCGGACCCTCGACCCAGGCGATCCTCGACGAAGCCGCGCGTCGCGACATCCCGTACATCCGGCTGAACGAGCAGTCATTCGTCCAGCTCGGCCAGGGCAAATACCAGCAGCGCATCCGCGCCACCATGACCTCGCGCACCTCTGCGCTCGGCGTCGACATCGCCGGCGACAAGAAACTGACCACATCGCTGCTCGCCTCGGCGGGATTACCGGTGCCCAGGAGCGACATGGTGCGGTCGGCCGACGAGGCTGTCGCGGCAGCGGTGCGCATCGGGTACCCGGTCGTCACCAAGCCGCTGGACGGCAACCATGGGCGTGGCGTCGGACTCGACCTGCGCACCGAAGAGGACGTTCGGCGCGGCTTCGAGCGCGCCATCCGACAGACGCGCAGTGAAATCGTTGTTGTCGAGAGCTTCATCCAGGGCAACGACTACCGCGTGCTGGTCGTCGACGGTCACATGGTGGCGGTGGCGGAACGGGTGCCGGCGCACGTGATCGGCGATGGGGAGCACACGGTGCGCCAGCTGGTCGACATCACCAACAAGGATCCGCGACGCGGCATCGGTCATGAAAAGGTGCTGACCCGCATCAAGATCGACGAGGCGGCCGAAGAGCTGATGAAAAAACAGGGCTTTGCCTTCGACCAGGTGCCCCCCAAGGATGCCGTCGTCAAACTGGCGGCGACCGCAAACATGTCGACCGGCGGCATCTCGATCGATCGCACCTTCGAGGCGGACCACGACAACGTCGAGATCGCGGAGGAGGCCGCCCGCGTGGTTGGCCTGGACGTGGCGGGCATCGACTTCCTCACGCCGGACATCTCTCAGCCGGTCCGCGAAACAGGTGGCGCGATCGTCGAAGTCAACGCCGCGCCCGGCTTCCGCATGCACACCAACCCGACCGAGGGCGAGCCGCAGTACGTTGCCAAGGCGGTGATCGACATGCTCTTTCCGCAGGGCACGCCGGCGCGCATCCCGATCATCGCGGTCACCGGCTCCAACGGGAAGACGACGACCGCCCGCATGATCGCCCACATCGTGAAGGGCCTCGGGCACAAGGTCGGGATGACGACGACCGACGGCATCTACATCGACGGCCGCCTGGTCAAGCAATCGGACGCGAGCGGCCCGCGATCGGCCCGCATGGTCCTTCAGAATCCCCGGGTCGACTTCGCCGTCTTCGAGGTGGCCCGCGGCGGCATCCTCCGCGAGGGCCTCGGCTACAGCGCCAACGACGTCGCCGTCGTGCTCAACGTCACCGGCGACCACCTCGGCCTCAAAGAGGTCAATTCGTTGCGCCAGCTGGCCGCCATCAAGCGCGTCGTGGTCGAGGCGGTTCCCCGCAGCGGCACCGCCGTCCTCAATGCCGACGACGAGCTGGTGGCGGAGATGCGGAGCCACTGCAGCGGCTCGGTCATCTACTTCTCGATGCGCGAGGACAATCCGCTCATCGACCGCTGGGTCCGGCGCGGCCGGAAGGCGTTTATCATCGAAAAGCAACCCGGAGGCGGAGAGATGATGGTGCTACGCGAAGGGCGGCGCAACACGCAGATCGCCTGGGTACACCTGGTGCCGGCGACCTTCGACGGCCGGGCCCGCGCCAACGTCCAGAACGCGCTGGCGGCCGCCGCCGCCGCGCATGCCGCGGGGGCGCACCTCCACGATATCCGGCAAGGTCTGCGCAGCTTCCATCCCTCGTTCCACGAAGCGCCCGGTCGTCTCAACATGTTCGAGCTTCATGGCGTCAAGGTGATCGTCGACTATGCCCATAACCCCGCCGGCCTGCAGATGGCGGGCGACTTCGTCGAGCGGCTGACGGCCCCCGGGGTCACTGGACCGGGACCGGAGCCAGGGCGGCGGATCGCCGTCATCGCCACGCCCGGCGATCGCCGCGACGAGGACATGCGCGAGCTTGGTCGGGTCGCGGCCCGCGTCTTCGACATCCTGATCGTCCGTGAGGACGCCAACCCGCGCGGCCGCCAGCGTGGCGAGATCGCAAAGCACGTGATGGAGGGGATCAAGGCGACCGAGGACAGCCGGGTGGAGACCGCCGAGATCGTCATCGATGAACGCCCCGCCATCGACGCGGCGCTCAGCCGGGCCCGTCCGGGCGACGTCGTCCTCCTCTGCGTCGACAAACCCGCCGATACCTGGCGTGACCTCGAGGCGCGCCGCGCGCTGCCGGTGTCGCCGGGGAACTAACGCCGAGCCCGCTGGACCAGTTCGCGCAGACGCGCCGGCCCGACGGCCGCCCCGCCACGCGATCGCAGCAACTCGAAGATCTCCCGACGCTGGCCCAGGGCCGTGATCGCCACCACTTCATTGGGCGCCGACTCCGCGAGCATCCAGGTCAGCGCGGCGACCTCGTTGGGAAACACCGGCGCCGCTTCCTTGCCGCCATCCTGCAGCCCGGCCTGCAGCCGTTCGACGAGGTCCTTCGGATCGCGCCCGCGCAGATAGCGGTGCAGCTCCGCGATCGCGGGCCGGTCGGCGCCGCGGGCCGCCGCGTACGCCAGCCGGTGCAGGATGGCGTTGGTTCGATCGCCTGCGGTGCCAAAGGCGAGGAAGATGCGGGCTGACCCGGCTCGTAATCCCTGACAGATTTCGACCAGGCCGCGCATGCCGTCCTCGTTGTGGGCGTAATCGATGACGACCACGCGCCCGTCGAGCTCGAAGAGGTTGGCACGGCCCGGGTTGCTTTCCGGGTCGAGGACAAACGACCGCAATCCTTCGGCGACGGCCGCTTCCGAGACGCCCGCTCCGAGGGCAGCCGCGGCCGCCGCCATTGCGTTGCGAAGGTAGGGACTGGAGATACCGGCCAGCGCTACCGGGATGTCCTCGAGAGGAAGCAGGTGGTAAACCTGCTGGCGAGACGACATCACCACGAGCATGCGATCGAGAATGGAGATGGCGCGCCCACCCTCGGCCAGTGTGGTGCGGATCGCCGGATGGTCGGCATCGAGGGAGAAGAGCCAGGGACGTCCGGTCGCCAGGCGGCGCATGGCGAGGACTCGCGGGTCGTCGGCGTTGAGCACATCCCAACCGTCGGGGCGAGTGATCCGGGTGATGGTGCCCTTGACCTCGGCCAGCTGGTCGATGGTGCGGATCCCGTACTGGTCGAGGTGGTCCTCGGTAACGTTGGTCACGACCGCGACGTCGTTGTGATCGGTGCCGATACCGCGCAGCAGGATGCCCCCGCGCGCCGTCTCGAGCACGGCGAAGTCAATCCCGGGCTGGGCCAGCGCCATGGCGGCGCCGCTGAAGCCTGAATAGTCGCCCTCCTCGACCAGCTCGTGATCGCGATAAACGCCGTCGGTCGTTGTGTAGGCGACCGTGTGGCCGGCCGCGCGCGCGAGGTGAGCGATCAAGCGCACGGTCGTCGTCTTTCCGTTGGTGCCGGTGACCGCGATCACCGGGATCGTCGGGCTCAGGGTGGTCGGTGGCACCCCCGGTGGCACGCTTTCCAGGCGCCCCGCCGCCGCCGCGATCGCGCGAGCCATCGAGCGTCGCCCGTCGAGCCCGACGGTGAGCAGCGGCGCCAGCTCGCGGGCAAAGGCCTCGGCCGCGCCCAGGCGGCGCCAGGGGAACGCGACCACGATCTGTTCGGGTGCAGGGCCCGGTCTTCCACGGACGGCGAGATGCGTCCCGCTGGCGTCCGCCAGGGTGCGCGTGACGTGGACGGCGAAGCGGGCGATGTAGCGCCGCCGCTGATCGCTCCCCGGGTGTCCGCCGCTCGCCGAGGCGGTGAAGGCGGTACGCCGGGTCAGCTGCTCGACCCGGGCCTGCGGCAGCGCCAGCCACGGGGACACGTCGAGCGTCAGCTTGATCGCGGCGCGCGTGAAGTAGAGGTTTGGTCCGTCGAGCACGCGCAGCTCGACCATGCCGGCTAGGGCTGGTTCAGGTTCTTTCCAGCGTCCTCGAGGTGCTCGTGCGCTTCGGCCACGGTGTCGTGGAGACGCTCGAGCAGGAGGCGATAGTCCGTCATCAACTGCCGGGTGCGGTCGCGCACCTCGCGGTACTCGGAGATCGGCGGTCGGGCGGTTTCCCCAAAGGGCTGGAGCATGGTGCCGAGCTCGCGGGCCTTTCCCGCCATCACCCGCAGGATCATCGCCCGGAGCTCCGGGGAGACGCCCTCCAGGATGTCCGCGTACCCCTGCAACAGGGACAGGTGTCCACGGACCGTGAACGCCATCCCTGCGGCCTCCCCATCGGCGTTCGCCTTGCCGCGCTGCGGAAGCCGGATGATCTTCGGGGCCCGCTGCGGGAGCGCGCTCATATCGTGAAGACCAGCCCGTAGCCGCGGCGGGGCTCACTGACCAGCCGGGCCGGCACGCCGCTGGCCGCCAGGTGGCGTCGCAGGCGGACGATGTAGGTACGGAGTTGCTCCGCTGACAGGTCCGGCGAAGCCCAGGCAAGGCTGACGAGCTGCGACGCCGAGTAGAACTGGTCTGGCCGCCGCGCCAGGAACGCCAGCAACTCCGCCTCGCGGCGGGTGAGGATGATGCGTTTTCCGGCATAGCTCAGGACCCGGCGTCGCACATCGAGATCGAGACCGGCGAGGTCCCAGAGCCGGCGCTCCCAGAACTCCAGCCGCGACTGTAGCCGGCGCAGGTGGGACTCCATCACGCGCTCATCCGCATCGCCAACCCCGCTGCGCAGCCGCCTCAGCGTTCGCTCCGAGAACGTCACCAGCTCACGGTAGATGCTGACCCACTGGCGAGCGTCTTCGAGGTCACGAGTCTCGGGAACCTCTCCCGGGAGCAGATACAGCTCGACGACAGGCTGGCGTGAAACGCTGAGGCGGGCCATCAAGCCGATACTACGCTGAACTGACCCGGTTGTAGCATGGGTCAGGAGGGGAGCATTTGGTACATCAGGGGCGACCGTCACCCGAGCCGGATGAGGTCGAGCCGCCGATAAAGGCCCGATGGTTTACCGGTGCGGCCTTCGACGTGGTCGCCCTGGCGTCGTCGGCTGGTGGCATTGCCGCGCTGAGTGAGATCCTGGGGAGTCTGCCGGGAAACTTCCCGGCCGCGATCGTCGTCGTACAGCACCTCGACCCGCGGCACCGGAGCCTGATGGCCGACATTCTCCGCCGGCGGACGGCGCTCGACGTGGTGCAGGCCGCCGAAGGTGACCACATCCGCCCGGGGACGACCTACATCGCGCCCCCCGATCGTCACCTGCTGGTCAATCCCGATGGCACCCTCTCCCTGTCCCAATCGGAGCTGGTTCATTTCGTTCGACCGAGCGCCGATCTCCTGTTCGAGTCGGTGGCCGCCAGCTACAAGCAACGGGCGATTGCGGTGGTGCTCACCGGGACCGGCAGCGACGGATCCATGGGAATCGGCGCCATCAAGAAGATGGGCGGGACCGTCGTCGCCCAGGACCAGGCCTCGGCGGAGTTCAGTGGCATGCCGGGTGCGGCGATCAGGTCGGGCAATGCCGATTTCATCCTTCCGCTCGACGAGATCGCGGCGGCCCTCGTGACCCTGGTCATGAAAGAGATGGCGACGTGACCGACGAGCCGGAGGGCCCCGATTTCGAGCGTTTGCTGCAGTATCTGCGAGAGACGCGCGGCTTCGATTTCAGCGGCTACAAGCGCACCACGCTCCTCCGCCGCATCGCAAAGCGCATGACACACGTCCGGGTTAGTGATCATGGGGCCTACCTCGACTACCTGCAAGCGAATCCCGACGAATTCGCCGCCTTGTTCAACACCATCCTGATCAACGTCACCAGCTACTTTCGTGATGCCGAGGCGTGGGACTATCTGCGAACGGAGATCCTGCCGAAGCTCATCGATGGCAAAGCCCCGTACGAGCCGATCCGGGTGTGGAGTGCTGGGGTCGCGTCCGGCGAGGAAGCGTACAGCGTCGCCATGCTCCTCTGCGAGGTGCTCGGGGCCTCCGAATACCGGGAGCGGGCGAAGATCTACGCGACCGACGTCGATGAAGACGCGCTGAGCCACGCGCGCCAGGGCAGGGCGGCGGACAAGGACCTGGAAGAGGTCCCAACCAGCCTGCGGGAAAAATATTTCGAGCGCGAAGGCGACGATCACTACGTCCTTCGAAGCGAGCTACGGCGCTCGATCATTTTCGGGCGCCACGACCTGGTGCAGGACGCGCCGATCTCCCGCATCGATCTGCTGATCTGCCGCAACACCCTGATGTATTTCGAGCCGGAGGCGCAGGCACGGATCCTGGCCCGCCTGCATTACGCCTTGACTGATAAGGGCTACCTGTTCCTCGGCAAGGCTGAGATGCTCCTTCGGCGCGACACGCTCTTCGTCCCGGTCGACTTGAAGCAGCGGATCTTCCTCAAGTTGTCCCGGCCCGGGGCACGCGAACAGCGGGTCGCCGCCGCCCAAGCCCCTCTCGACCCCGCCAACCAGTCGCCGCGTCAGGGTCGTCTCCGTGAGCTGATGATCGATGTCCTGCCGGTCGCGCAACTGGTCGTTGATCTTGGCGGCATCGTGATCGCCATCAACGAGCGCGCCCGTTCCCTCTTTGGCCTCGTTGCCGCCGACGTCGGGCGGCCCCTGCAGGATCTCGAGGTCTCGTACCGTCCGATCGACCTGCGCTCGCTGATCGACCAGGCCTACCGCGACCGGCGCTCGGTGGAGGCACACGATATCGAACGACAGACGGCGAACGGCGAGAGCCAGTATTTCGACGCGAAGGTGGTGCAGCTGATCGACAAGGATGGCAGCCCGCTGGGAGCCAGCATCGCCTTCACCGACGTCACGAGCTACAACCGCGTCAATCGCGAGTTGGAGCACTCCAAGCAGGAGCTGGAAACGACTTCCGAAGAGCTGCAGGCCACCAACGAGGAGCTGGAGACGACCAACGAGGAGCTGCAGTCGACGGTGGAGGAACTGGAGACGACCAACGAGGAACTGCAATCGAGCAACGAGGAACTCGAGACCATGAACGAGGAGCTCGAGTCGACGAACACGGAATTGGAGACGATCAACACGGAAATGCAGCAGCGCGGAACGCAGCTGGACCATATCAACGTCTTCATGGAAGAGATCCTGGCCAACGTCAAAACGGGCGTCGCGGTCCTCGACACGGACCTCCGCGTTCAGCTCTGGAACCAGCAGTCGGAGGAGCTCTGGGGCGTGCGCGCCAGCGAGACGGTCGGCCAACCGTTGCTCGGCCTCGATATCGGGTTGCCGGTGAGCGAGCTGGTGGCCCCGATCAATGAGGCGATCAAGAATGCCGGCGGCTTTCGGGAAGTGACGGTCAACGCTACCAACCGGCGCGGCAAACGCTTCATGTGCCGGGTGCAATGCAGCGCGATGGCCGCCGTCGACGGCGGCCGCGGTGCCATCCTGTTAATGGAGTCAGTCGAGCCCCAGAAAACGTCTTAGCGGCGACGACCTACAGACGACGTAGCAATCGCGCGCACATGCTCGGGAGACGTGCCGCAGCAGCCGCCGACCACCTGGGCTCCGGCGTCGATGAAGCGACCTGCAAATTCCGCCATCTCCGATGGACCCATGTCGTAGCGGGCGATGTCGCCAACCATGCTCGGCAATCCCGCGTTTGGCTTGATCCACAGTGGAAGGCCTGCGTGGACCGCGACGAACTCGTGGACGACTTGCTCCATGTCCTCCAGCGATCGTCCGCAATTCGCTCCGATCGCGGCGACGTCGAGTGGACCGATCGCCTCGATGACACGGGTCGGACTCAGGCCCATCATGGTGCGGGTTCCCCGATCGAAGCTGAAGGAGACGACCAGAGGCAAGGCGCTGGAGCGGCGCGCCCCTTCGATCGCGGCGAGAGCTTCGTCGAGCGCGAAGAACGTTTCCAGCAGGAGAAGGTCAACGCCGCCCCCGCTGAGCGCGGCGGCTTGCTCGGCGTAGGCATCAGCAGCTGCAGCCGGCGTGAGCTCGCCCAATGGTTCCATCAGCATGCCGGTCGGCCCCATCGATCCGGCCACGAGGACGCCGGGGCTCGTCGAGGCCGCCTCGCGCGCCAGAGCAACAGCGGCATGATTCACGTCGGGGGCGCGGCCCGCGTATCGCGTTTCACGCAACCGCAGCGACGTCGCACCAAACGTGTTGGTCAGGATGATGTCGGAACCCGCCTCGATGAAGGCTCGGTGGAGATCGAGGACCTTCTCCGGCTGGTCGAAGATCCACTCTTCCGGCGCCACGCCGATCACCATTCCCATCTGCTGATAGTTGGTCGCAGTGGCTCCGTCGGCGATCAGGATTTCGCCCGTCTTCAGCCGGTCGACGAACTTCTGACCCACGCCGATCAAGACAACGGCTCGCCGGTCGCTGCATTGATGGCGGCAGCCGTGGCTTGCGGATCCTCCACCTCGAGCACCAGCCTGGCGAATCGTTCGTGGTCAAGCTCGATGACGATGGTTCGATCGGGATCATGCACGTCCCAGAACGCGTGCTCTCCGTCGAGGAAGAGAAAGCTCCCGGCCATCACGACGTAGGGCATGTCCGTGCCCGGAACGTGTAAGCGTAACGGGTTGCGCCACCGTCGGCGCACCTCGGGTGGGCTCACGGCAGCGCTGCGGACATGCGTGAGCGGAATGCGCAACTCACTGCTGAGCGCGAGCACCTGGTCGAGGCCCTGAATCCGCGCGACCAGTTGATCATCCTGAATCTCAACTTTTGTCATGTGAACTCCTCTAGCCTTATGGGTGCGCGCTTAATCTTGACAGCATGACCGACTCGATCAGCACCGGCGCCGGCCCCCATCGAGACGCCGCTTCGCCAGACGCGATCAGCGCCTTCGTCCGCGCCGCCGGCCTCGTCCTCGATGAGGTCACCAGCTCCCGGGTAACTGGCCACATGGAGCTCGGACCGGACCACCTGACCCCGTGGGGAATCGTGCATGGTGGCGTTTACTCGACGGCGGTCGAGAGTGCCGCAAGCCTCGGGGGCAGCACCGCGGTGCGCGAGCGCGGCGAGGTGGCCGTCGGGCTGACCAACACCACCCACTATTTCCGCTCACTTTCGGCCGGGCGGGTCCTCGTCGAAGCGACCGCCCTCTACCAGGGCCGCACCCAGCAACTGTGGCGTGTCGATATCACCGACGAGACGGGTCGGCTCGTCGCGCACGGTGAGGTTCGCCTGCAAAACGTCGCCGGGCAGCCCTGAGCACCGCAACCCGAGATCGGATTTGAGATTCGCAGCATTAGCTGGTATGAGTCCCACATGACGCAAACCGCCACACGGCCTCGCCTGGCCCGCACAGCACGAGACTTGTGCCTGGCCCCCGGCCGCTCGGTCGATGCTCCGCTCACGGAGGGCGGCCGTTATGGACGCCTGTTTACCGACCTACCCGCCGCTCGTTTCGACGACGATCGGCTGCTCGCCCTTGGAAGCGAAGGCAGCATCTGCGACGGCGGGGCATGCGACACGGAGAGCCACATCGAGGCTGGCCAGCCCTTCTTCGGCCAATACCTCGCACACGACCTGACGGCCGACCGCTCGCCGTTGCGCGTGCAGGGCGACATCAATGCCTTGCGCAACGCCCGGACACCCCGCGCCAATCTCGAGGCGCTCTACGGCGCCGGCCCAGTCGGCTCGCCCTATCTCTTCGATCAAGACGATCCGGTCAAACTGCTCCTCGGCGTTGGTGGGCGCGACCTGCCTCGCAACCAACAGGGCATCGCGCTCATCGGCGACCCGCGTAACGATGTCCATGCCTTCATGACGGGCCTCCAGGTGTCATTCATCCAGGCGCATAACCGCCTGGTCGATCGGCTCAGGTCGGACGGCGTTCCCGAATCAGAGCTGTTCGATGATGCTCGCCGCGCACTGATCTGGCATTACCAGTGGGTGATCCTCAACGATTTCCTCCCGAATCTGGTCGGCAACGCGATGACCATGAGCGTTCTGGAGGATGGTCTTCGCTTTTATCACCTCACTGGCGATGCTTTCATTCCGGTCGAGTTTGCGGACGCTGCATATCGCTATGGCCATTCCCAGATCAAAGGCGACTACCAAATCCGACCGGGCGGTCAGCGCTTTCCGGTCTTTCCGGATCTGGCCGGTTTTCGGCCGCTCGCGCCGGAACATGTCATCGACTGGACCCTTCTCTTTGACGTGCCGGGCCAGCCGCAGGCACAACGAGCCAAACCAATCGATGGACAGCTGCCCGCATCGTTGATTCGACTTCCGGAATCGATCACCGGCGCCGTCGAAGTCAGCGCCTACCGATCACTCGCAGCGCGTGATCTGCAGCGTGGAATGGGCACCGGTCTGCCATCCGGCGAGGCGGTCGCCCGCGCGATTGGGGCAAGAGCGCTGACCCGTCAGGAGCTCGAGCTCGCCGACTGGCATGATGAAACGCCCCTCTGGCTGTACATCCTGCGCGAGGCGGCGGTCCGCGGCGGAGGCGACCACCTGGGCGAGGTCGGTGGCCGCATCGTGGCCGAGGTCATCGTCGGCATCATCCGCACCGATCCGGAGTCGTATCTCATCAACGATCCCTCCTGGCAGCCGACGCTGCCCTCCCATAAGCCGGGCACGTTTATGATCCGCGACCTCCTCATCGCAGCCTAGTAGAACGTCGCCGGCGCGATGCCGGAAGCGGCGGCGCGGGACGAGGTTGCCGTCGTTGACTGAGCGCTAGCTACCGAGGGGCCTGACGTAATACAAATCGTCGCGTCGCGGCCGCTGGCTGCGATCATTGACGGTATGCCTTTCTTTGGATATCACATGCCCAGCTTCACGTTTCCCGGCGTAGCGTCCGACCAGCTGTTCGATCACGTGGGTGAGCTCGCGCGCTCGGCGGAATCTGCCGGCTTCGAGCTGGTGACCGTGATGGACCACTTCTACCAGATCACCCCGATCGGCCCGGAAGAGCAACCCATGCTGGAGGGCTACACCACCCTGGCGGCGCTCGCGCGAGAAACCAGCAAGGTGAAGCTCGCCACGCTGGTCACTGGGGTGACCTATCGCAACCCGGCACTCGTCGCGAAGATGGTCACGACGCTCGACGTTATCTCCAAGGGACGCGCCATCTGCGGCATCGGCGCGGCCTGGAACGACTCGGAGCACCTCGGGTACGGTTTCGACTTTCCGCCCATCGGCGAGCGCATGGACCGGCTCGACGAGGCGCTGACCATCTTGAAGCTGATGTTCATGGAGGAACGGCCATCATTCGCGGGCACGCATTACCGCATCGACCGCGCCCTCAACAACCCGCGCCCGCTGCAAGCGGGTGGACCGAAGATCCTGGTGGGCGGCGGCGGGGAAAAGCGAACCCTCCGCCTGGTGGCGAAACACGCGGATATGTCGCACTGGTTCGGCCCGCTGGCCGACATCAAACGAAAGAGCGAAATCCTGGATCGCTACTGCGAAGAAGAGGGCCGGGATCCGGCAAGCATCACCAGGACTATGGGCGCCCCGGTCGTCCTTGTCGAGAACGAGGGACAGGTCAAGAGCGTCATGGAGCGTATGCCACCCGATCGGCGGCTCATGTTCACGCCGGCCACGCCGGACCAGGCCGCCGAGATCCTGCAGGACTACATCGCGGTTGGCATCCAGGGCTTCACGTTCGGGAATCCCACCCTACGCACGTCGGAAGAATTCGAGCGCGTCGGGCGGTTGATCAAGGCTATCAAGGCCTCGTAGTTCGCTAACCAGCCTCTGCTGCGGCCCGCCGAAGCTGGTCCGCGTGGTCGTGGCAGTGTGCCGCATAGATCTCGAGCCACGTATCGATCGAGTACTCCCCCATTTCGCTGTGGGTGCCGGCCCGCTCCCATTCCGCCTCGCTAAGAGCCTCCAGGATTGAGGCGGTCGATTCGCGCGCAGCCCTTATAGCGTCGAGCGATGGCTGGACCGGACGACCGGCGTAGTGGAGACGTGCCGCGAAAACCTCAGGGTCATAGCCCGTGATCTGAGGATTGTCCTCAGCAACAAGTCGGCGTAGGCGGATGGCAGAGGTCATTTCGCTATCCGCCGTATGGTGCACGACCTCGCGTGCAGAAAAGCCCCCGTCTGCGGGCTTGTGGTCGAGCTGCCTCTCGCTCAGGCGGGCCACTGCGTCCGCCAACACCGCGGGGCCTTCGCGATATCGGCTGATGAGCTCGTCGCGGTTCGATTTCGACATTTGTATCCGTTGAGCCTAGTGGAAATTCACGGTCTGCTATAAGCGACCGAACAGGGGTGTCGACGAGCCACGGGACCGCGTCCATCGCGAGGATGTGGTCCTCGACATCGGGGGCGGCGTCCGGGCCCTCAGGGGATCACTACCCTTGCCGTCGGAACGCCGGCTCCTAACGGCCGATAGACGAAACACCCGATCACGGTACTGGTGGATTCGTATTCAGAGTCTGGCGGAGGGAGAGGGATTCGAACCCCCGAAGGCTTGCACCTTAGTGGTTTTCAAGACCGGTCGCGGGTAGTTCACCAGCTCGCCGTCGTTCGCCAACGTTCGCCCTGTACATGAGTCGCCGGCCTTTTGTCCGCCAACGTTCGCTGAAGTTCGCCATAGTTCGCCGCGGTTGCCGTCACGGTTGCCGTCAAATTCCAGGGCTCGATGTCTGCCTTCATCTGGAAGGGCCACGATTTTCGCGAGACCTGGACCCCCCGTTCCAGGTATCGTCAC
>DATNMH010000048.1:0-22984 GCA_035602395.1 Candidatus Acidiferrum sp. | reverse complement strand
GGTCTTGATGATTGGGGCGGGCAGCAGCACCGTGGAGCCGGCGATCACCTCGTCGACCAGCGCGAGCCGCTCTTCG
Source organism: Candidatus Acidiferrum sp. (assembly GCA_035602395.1). Taxonomy (GTDB): domain Bacteria; phylum Chloroflexota; class Dormibacteria; order CF-121; family CF-121; genus CF-13. Next base: position 22,908 of record DATNMH010000048.1, on the reverse strand, counting down.
TATGGCAGTTCGGTGAGGTCGCGCCCGTTTTGGTAGAGGATGTCGAAGACGAAGGCCACCAGCGGCAGGTCCCGCGCGGCCTGCTCGATGCCGTGCTGCCGACGCCGGCTCGCGGTCAGCTGGAAGGGTAGATATTCCTCTAATTCCTTGCTGTAGGCGATCGCTTCGCCGTCGAGGATCAGAGTGTCGTCCTTCAACGCCTGCGCTGCCGAGGTGAGTTCCGAGAACATCAGGGTGTAGTCCTCGAGGTTGCGGGAAAAGACGCGCACGGACGAGCCATGCTTGTGGATCTGCACCCGGATCCCATCGTATTTCGGCTGGACGGCGACGAGTCCAAGACGTTTGATGACGGCCTCCGGGTTCGGCAGGCGCTCCGCGAGCTGGCTGCGGATCGGCCGCCCGACCGTGACCTTGAGCGCGCTGACCGCGCTTTCCCCACCGGTCCAGAAGGTCTTCGCAATCCATCCGAGATCAGACACGCGGTTGTAGGCGCCCTCGAGCACCGGTCGTAGTGACTTGTCGCCTTTCTTTGCAAACGACAGCGCGTCGAGGACGGTGGGATCGCCGATGCCAAGGCGAAGTCGACCGAGGGCGATCCGCACCAGGTGCTTCGCCGAGACGGGGTCGACCTGCTGCAGCAAACCCGCGAATAGCGAGCGCTTCTTTTCGACGGATCCAGCGCCGGCGGCGATCGCGATCTCCATCAACCTCGCATGCACGGTGGTAACCGGGAGCGCCGCGTTCGACCCGTGCGCCGAGAGCGTTTCAGCCACTTGCCCCAGGTCCCCAAGCCGGCCGAAGAGTTTCGCCACCTCATCGGGCGGCTTATCGAAGGCCTGCGCGATGGCCGCGATCACCAGCTTCTCGCCGAGGCCGATCTCGACCGGCTCGAAGAACGGAACCAGCCGCCCCTGGATGAGGTAGGTCAGCGGCTGGATCTCGTCGGGCGAGCTCTTGGTGTAGAGCTCCGCGAGCGTTTTCACGAGCTCGTTCCGGCTCGAGGTCGACTCCAGCCGGTCGAGGTAGCCGCTCAGTTCAGCGAAGGTCACAGCTGCTCCTCGAGGCGGTCGATGAACGCACGCTGGGCCGGGAGCAGTTTGCGACGGGCCGCGTCGAGGTCAAACCATCCGGCACGATCGACCTCGGGAAACTGCTGCATTCTCCCCGAGCGCGGCGGCCATTCGATCACAAAGGTGTTGCTCGTCGTTCGCGTGACATCGAGGTCGCCCGGCAACGCCCACGCGTGGACGACCTTGCCCCCCGCTTGCCGGATACTGCCCAGGGGACTGGGCTCGCCATTGGGCGCCGCGGTTCCGAGCTCTTCTAGAAATTCGCGCCGCGCCACCTCGATACCCGCTTCATTCTCGGCGAATTCACCTTTCGGTATCGACCAAACGCCCTCGTCGCGTTTCTGCCAGAACGGACCGCCAGGATGGACCAGCAACACCTCGAGCTTTCCGTTGCGCTGCCGGTAGAGAAGCAGGCCGGCGCTCTGAACGCTCAGTGCCCGGCGCCGGCCCCAAAGGTCTTTTCGCCGGCACGGATCGGAACCTTGAGCCAGTTCTCCGGTGGAGGCAGGGGACAGCTCCACGATGGGTCGTACGCGCAATTAGGGTTGTACGCGTAATTGAAGTCGATGGTGACGTCGTCTCCATGCGCGTGTAGCTCCAGGTAGCGGCCTGCCCCATACGTCTCTTTCCCTGAGGTTGCGTCTCGGAACGGGATGAAGAGCTCGTCTGAGTCGTCGGATGCGTACAGCGTCACCTCGGCAGGCTTGCCGTCGACACTGAACCGCACGACACCGTAACGCTGATAGACCTGCTCGTCGCCGGCGGAGGTCGCCATGCGCACCTCGCCCGGCTCGACGGTGCGGTCAACCGCTGCGTGGATCACGAGCCCTGGGTTCTCATCGAAATAGGCCAGCCCCTTGAAGCTGCGGCGTTGCTCAGGGGTCAACGGCGAGTTCGGGTCGTGGGAAAACACGTGGTCTTTCTCTCCACGAAACCGCTTCAGCTCGGATTCGTTCATGCCCCTATACTGCCGTACGCCATCGCCGCGTGCCCCAGCCGATCGATAAAGGCACTCGTCAGTACACTTACGCGGAGGCGCCTGAGGTATGTACCAGCCCGCGCTGTGGCACGACTATTTTGCGGTCGTCGGTACCGGTGCCGCGGCCCTGACCGGGCTGGTGTTCGTCGCGATGACGCTCCACCTCGACGACATCACGCGCGATCCGGTCCATCGGCATCGCGCACGGACCATCTTGACGGGGTTGACCGCCGTATTCATCCGCTGCGCCCTCGTGCTCATGGGCGGCCAGAATGGACAGGCCGTCGCGGTCGAGCTGATCGGCGTCCTCCTGATCGTGGAGGCGATTCTTTACAACAGCATTCAGCAAGCCGCCCGCAGTGCCGACAGCGGCGTTCTGTGGCGGACGATCGGAAGTTTTTCTTGCCTGGTCCTGGAGCAGATCGGTGCGCTGATCCTCTTCGCGGGCAATCCGGCCGGTCTCTACGTGGTCGGCCTCGGCATGATGTCGTCTTTCATCTTCATGGTCACCGGCGCCTGGCTTCTCTTAGTCGGGGTCGGCGCACAAGAAGTCGCCAGGGCTGACTCAGCCCGCTGACCCGCTTCGCGGGGCGAACACCGCCCGTCACTGCGTGACATCAGCGACCGTGACGAGCAGGTCCCAGGTGTTTCGCAGCGAGACGACGAGAAGAGCGACGGTGGCGATCAGCAGCACGCTGAACGCCGCGCTCAAGGATGACAGCAGCAGGATGCCGGCCGCGATGATGGCGAGGTAGCTCACGGAACTCAAGCCGAAACGCAGCGCCACGCGAAGACGCTGCATCACACTCATTTGAAAGGACCATTCGCGGCTTCGGACGGCACCGACCAGGCTTGGTCCCGCGACGACCAGGCTGACGATACCCGCGCCAATGAGCTGCGACCCCGCGGCCGACGGACCCTGTGGGATCACCATGAACAGGGCCACGAAGAGAACGGCGCCGAAATTGGCCAGCGTGACGCGCGCGAGGCTACGGACCTCCGAGGCGGTGATCACGATCTGCAGGTGCAGCGACAAGCCCACAAACAGGAGACCGACCAGGGTGGCAGACGCCGTCCCCGCCATGATGTAGAAGTCGTGCCAGCCGGCGACCTCTGCCTGGTACGACATTTGCCACTAGCTTACGAGTGGACGATGCGGTACTTGACGTGGGTCACGGCCGGCGAGGCGATCACCGTGACTGGCTGGAGGATGGGATCGCCGACGCTCTCGAGCAGCCGCTCACCAGTTCCAAGGACGATCGGAACGATGTGCAGGTAGAGCTCGTCGAGGATCCCCGCGGCGATGAATTGCTGCACGGTGTGCGCGCCGCCGGCAATCATGATGTCCTTGTCGCCGGCGGCTGAGCGAGCTTGCTCCAGGGCCGAGCGAATCCCGGTCGTGATGAAGTTGAACGTGGTGCCACTCAGCATCGGCAGCGGGTCCCGCGGATGGTGGGTGAGGACAAACACGGGCACGTGATAGGGCGGGTCGTCGCCCCACCAGCCCTTCCAGTCATGGTTCCAGGGACCGTCGCCGCCCCCGAACATCTTGCGGCCCATGATGTATACGCCCACGTTCTGGAAAACCTGGTCGGCCACCTCCGAGTCGACCGAGTTCTCGCCGCCCGTCTGGCCCTGCTGCTCCCGCCAGCTGGCGGTCGCGAATACCCACTCGTGGAGGCGCAGCCCGCCTTCCCCGATGGGGTTCTCGAGGCTCTGGTTGGGCCCGGCGACAAAGCCGTCGAGTGAGATCGAGATCTGGCAAGTGACTTTACTCATACCCTCATGACCTCCGGCGGACGCCAGAATCATCGCGCATACCTATATCTATACCGGCTATCGATACCGGCCTGCGGGATACGATGGATCGATCGCTACCACAAAAGCGCCATCACGTCGGGATCGAGGGCTGGCTGCGCTGAAGGCCAGCGACAAAAGGCTTGCGCGGCTGATCGATGCGACAGAGCCGGTTGATAGCACAGCCTGGCGCCGGGCGCGGCCCCTGGGTGATCCCTTCAGCGTGCTCGTGTACTCGATCATCGGCCAGCAAATCTCCGGCTACGCCGCTCGGGCCATCGCCGGGCGCCTCCAAGAGCGCTTCACCGGGCAGCTGCCATCGCCAGCACAGGTGCTGGCTACCGATCCCGCCGATCTCAAAAGCGTGGGGCTGTCAACGAGGAAGGTCGAATATCTCCGGTCGCTGGCCGAGCACATCGTCTCCGGCGAGCTCCAGGTCGACCACCTCGACAAGCTGTCCGATGATGAGGTTCGCGAGCAGATCACGGCAACCCGGGGACTCGGCCGCTGGACCGCCGACATGTTTCTGCTGATCAACCTCGACCGGCCCGACATCCTGCCCATCGGCGACCTCGGGATCCGGTCCGCGGTCCAGCGCCTTTACCGGCTTGACCACGTGCCGACTCCGCGGGAGGTCGATGCCATCGGGGAGAAATGGCGGCCCAATCGCACCCTGGCGAGCCTCTACCTGTGGGCATCAACCCGGGCGGCGTCCAAGCCGGCGAAGGTCCGGCCAACGGTGGCCGCACGATAGAGTTTTGACATGTCCAACGACAACGGCTCCCCGATTCCGATGACCGCGTTCGGTTTCGAGTCCCTCAAGGCCGAGCTGGCCGAGCTCCGGGCGCGCCGTCCCGCCCTGGTCGAGGAAGTCGCCGCCGCCCGCTCCCAGGGCGACCTGAGTGAGAACTTCGCGTACCACGATGCCCGCCAGCACCTGGGCATGCTCGACGGTCGCGTGCAGACCATCGAAGCCACCCTGGCCCGGGTACAGGTGATCGAGGAGGGCGGTGCCGAGGGCGTCGCCCGGATCGGCTCGACCGTGGTCGTGCGCGACGAATTCGGCGACTCAACCTACCAGATCGTGGGCCCGTCCGAGGGGAACATGGCACGCGGTCTGATGTCAACCGCATCCCCGATGGGGAGCGCGCTGCTCGATCACCAGGCCGGCGACACCGTGACCTTCAAGACCCCCGGCGGGGAGCGCCAGGCGACGGTCGTCAGCGTCAGCTAGTCCGGGGGGCGGACCGGCCGGTGCGGACGATCGCGACGGTGGGCGTCTACGGTTCCAGCCTCGACGATTTCCTCGACAAGCTGAGGCGCCATCGCGTGGCGATGGTGGTCGACGCCCGCCAACGGCGTGGCGTCCGCGGCCGCGAGTACGCCTGGGCCAACTCGCTCCGGCTGCAGGCGGCCCTCGAGCAGGCAGGGATCCAGTACGTGCATCGCCCCGAGCTGGCGCCCACCACCGAGTTACGCCAGCTTCAATACCGAGAGGACGACCGTCTCAAGGTGGGCAAGCGCTCACGCACGGAGTTGTCCGAAGCCTATCGGCGCCGCTACCTCGCCGAGGTGCTCGACCACGTCGATCTGGGCAGTGTCCTCGAGTCGCTCCCCGCCGAGGCAACGTCCGCGCTGCTATGCGTCGAGCGCGACGCGCCCGCCTGCCACCGATCGCTGATTGCGGCTCGGCTCCACGCGCAGTACGGGATGCCGATCCTGAATCTCTGACCGGCGCGCCGCCTCAGGCGACGACCTCGTCGACGATCTTTTCGATGCCGGCGATGTTCTTGACGAGGTCCGGAGGAATCCCGTATCGCTCGGCCAGATACCCAGGACTGAGGTAACTCAGGAGGGCATGCCCACCGTCATCCGAGACGAGCAGGCGCAGCGGGAGATCGAGGGCGACTAAGGGCGAGGCCAGCATTAGCGGCGTGCCGGCCTTCGGATTTCCAAAAACCACCACCTGCGTATCGGGCATGTTCAGCCCGGCCCGCCTGGCAGCGCCGCTGTGATCGAACCGGGCGAAGATCTCGAGCTGCCGCCGTTCCAGCGCACGTTCGGCCCGAGCGAGTGTCTCCGCAAATCCGTACCGGCTTCGTCGTATTACGACGCCCTCGACGACCTGCTTGTCACCGTCCATTTTTACTCAGGCTCACGCCCTGGTGCGGGCGGCTTCCGTTTCCGGCACCTCGACGAGCTCGCCCTCGATGTTGATGTCGATGTTGTGGCTGACCACGAATTTGCCGTCCAGCATCATGTCGAACTTCATGCCGAAGTCCTGGCGGTTGATCTTGGTCTCGGCCGCGTAGCCAATCCGGTGCCCCATCATCGGATCGGTGAATTCGCCGTATTTGACCACGTTGAGCGTCACGGGATGGGTCACGCCTTTCATGGTCAGATCACCGGTGAGGGTGCCCTTGTCCGGGCCTTTCGCCTGAATCTTGGTGCTCTTGAAGTTGATCGTCGGGTACTTGTCGACCTCCAGGAAGTTGGACGCGCGCAGGTCGTTGTCCCGCTGCTCATTGTGGGTCCGGATGCTCGCGGTATTGATGGTGACGTCGATCTTCGAGCGTTCCGGTTGATCGGGATAGATCTCCCCGCCTGCCGTCACCTCGGCGAAGTGACCACGAACCGTCATCATCCCGAGGTGTTTTGCGGAGAACTCGACTTGCGTATGCATCGGGTCGAACTTCCAGGTTGCCATGATTCGCCTCCTTGTGCCGCTAATTCCGCCAACGTATCATCAGCTGTCCCGAGCGAGCTTGATTGATCGGACGGTATGCGAGACTGGCCTCGTGGCGGAACACGAGAAGGCAGGATTCTTGATCCGGAGTTGGCGCTCCCTCGAGCGCCCCGTCCAGATCCTGGTCTACGTCTTGATCGCGCTTTCGGCCGTGATGCTCTATCACCAGAGCGAGTACCTGGTCGTTCACCTCTTCAACGTCTTCCTGCTGTTCGTCTTTGCCTCGATCATCGCGTTGCTGCTCACGCCGGTGATCGACCTGATGGAGCAACTACCCCTCTTCAAAGGTCGGCGGGTCGTCGCGGTCCTTCTGCTCTACGTGGTCATCATCGGTCTGATCGCCATATTGATCGCGCTGATCACGCCGGCGCTGATCGGCCAGGCCAAGCAATTACCGGCGCTGGAATCCCGAGCCATCGCTTTCGTCACCTACCTGCAAAACGCCATCGATAATGCCGGCATACCGCTCAAGCTGAGTCTGCCGAGCGGGTCGGGCGGAATCAGCACGGCCGTCCTCGGATCGGTCCTCGGCATCCTGAGCGGGACGCTGGGAACGCTGATCAACATCCTCCTGGTGATCGTGATCTCGATCTACCTGCTCGTGGAAGGCCGCAAGCTGATCGCCAGCATGCGCAAACTCTTTACAGGCCACGAAGAGGTCTACGACTTCACGCTCCTCGCCGTTGGCACCACGTTTGGCCAGTACGCCCGAGGTCAGCTGGCTATGTCGCTCGTCATGGGCACCTACACCGGCCTGGCGATGACCGTGGTCGGAGTCCCCTACGCCGTGGTCCTCGGAATTTTGACCTTCTTCCTCGAGTTCCTGCCGCTGATCGGCGCGCCGATCGGGATGGGCCTGGCCGTGCTCATTGCGCTCGTCTTCAAGGGGCCGGTGATCGGCCTGCTGGCCCTGGTGGTGGCGCTTGGGGGCCATGCGATCGAGGCCTACATCCTTGGGCCGCGCGTGATGGGTTCTGCCACCCGCATCCATCCACTGGTTGCCATGGCGGCGCTGTTGATCGGCGCGGAGCTGGGTGGCATTCTCGGTGCGCTCTTCGGGGTACCGATCGCCGGCCTCCTCAACGTCTTCCTCGGTGCCGTCTACCGGGCGCGACGGGGCGAGGAGGCGCCACTCTCCGCCAGCCCGTCCGGAGAGGTCCACGCTGAGGGCCTGCCGCGTCTCTCAGAGGAGATCAGCGAAGCCGCCGGAGAAGGACCACTCGAGGACAAGCCGGTGCCGCACGTCGCGGCCGAAGGCTAAGCTGCCAGCGGCCGGGCCGAGCGGTTCGACCATTCCGATAGCCAGCCTTCGACCTCGCTCGCCGGCATCGGGCGGCTGAGGAAATAGCCTTGGGCGGTCGAACAGCCGAGCCGCCGCAGATTCTGCCAGGTGGTCTCATCCTCTACACCCTCGGCAACCACGTCCAGGCCCAGGCCGCCGGCCAGCTCGATGGTGGCGCGGACGATGGCCTCGCTCCCCGCGTTGTTTGACAGTTCGCCGACGAACGACCTATCAATCTTGATCTCCTCGACGGGTAGCCGCTGCAGGTAGGCCAGCGAGGAGTATCCGGTGCCGAAGTCGTCGATGGAGAAGCCGAATCCCAGCGCCCGTAGCTCGTTCATCGTTTCCAGCACCCGCGCCGGCTCCGTCATCAAGGCGCTCTCGGTAATTTCCAGCTTGATGCGCCGCGTCTCGATGCGGGTGGTGGCCGCGATGTCTTTCATCGTCGCCGGAAAGTGCGGATCGAGCAGGTTGCGCATCGAGACGTTGACCGCAACTGGAATGGAGATCCCTGACCGTTGCCAGTCGACCAGCTGTCGCGCGGCCAGCTCGACAAGCCAGGCCGTCAGTGGCTTGATCAAGCCCATGCGCTCTGCCACCGGGATGAACTCACCCGGTGGGATCCAGCCGCGCTGCGCGTGACGCCAGCGAGCGAGGGCCTCGAACCCGGTCACTTCACCGGTGGCGATCGCAACCTGCGGCTGGTAATAGAGGATGATCTCTCGCCGCGCGATCGCCTGCCGCAGATCAGCCTGCATCACCACGCGACTCGGGTCGTACGGGTCGTCCTCGGGTCGGTAGGCGGCGGCGCTGTTACCAGAGCGCTTCGCCACATACAGGGCGACGTCGGCGCGCTGGAGCAGCGTCTCGGCGGTGGACCCGTGCTGCGGAAACGCGGTGATCCCGATGCTGGCGGTCACCTCGAGCGGATGGCCCTCGATCAGGAAGGGCCGCTCGACGCGGAGGATGGCGTCCGCGACCTTCATGGCATGCGCGGCGTCGGCATCCCGAATCAGGATGCCGAACTCGTCGCCTCCAAGCCGGGCGATCAGGTCGCCGGCGTCGAGCTGCCGGCGCAGACGCGGGCCAATCTGGCCCAGCAAGCCGTCGCCGATCTTGTGTCCGAAGGTGTCGTTGATCTCCCTGAAGTTGTCGAGGTCGAGCAGCAGGACAGCGACGCTGGTGCGCTCGGCCAGCGCCTTCTCGATCTGTTGACGGAACATCAGCCGGTTGGGCAGATCGGTCAGGCCGTCATGCAACGCCTGGTGCTCGAGGGCCTTCTGTCCCTCCTGCTGGCGCCGCCGCAACTTGGCCTGTTCGAGTGCGTTCTCCACGGCGGTGCCGAGCCGCCCCAGCCGGTCCTTGAGGACATAGTCGACGGCGCCGAGGCGGACCGCCGCCACCGCCATGTCCTCGCCGACGGCGCCCGAGACGAGCACGAACGGAATCTCCAGCCCGGCCTCCTGCATCAACTTGAGCGCCCGGAGGGCGTCGAACTGCGGCTGGTGGTAATCGGCGATGATCAGGTCGAGCTCTGGGTCGAGGTTGGCTTTGAAACCCTGCTCGTCATCGACCCGCCGCCACGTAGGGTCGAAGCCGGCGCGACGCAGTTCGCGCAGGGCGAGGTCTGCGTCCTCCGGCCGGTCCTCCAGGATCAGAAGACGCAGGGGCCGACCGCTCATGGGCTCAACCAATTCCAACGGCGGGACCGGCAATTAGTTGTCGCCGTGCCAGTTCTATTGTCGTGACAACCGGGAACGTCGTCGACCTTCTAGGTATCGCCAGCACGGTGGCGTTTTGCGTGATCGCCACGCTGACGATCCGTGACTGGCTCGCGACGAAAGACACCAGCCGGATGTACCTGGCGTTGGCCATCGGCTGCCTTGCCGCGGTCTCCATCCTCGGCCAGGTGGCCAAGCTCCTCGGTCCCTGGTTCACAGGCCTCAATGCGGTTCTCGGCATTACGATCTTCCTCGGCTCCGGCCTGGCCCTGCTGCTCTTTCGGGACAGCGTCATCCCTCTCGCTAAGCGAACTCGGTGGCTAGTCCTTTCCGTCGTAGCCGCGACCGCCGTGCTCGAGATCGGGGTCGCGCTGGGCGGGACGAGTACCCCGAAAGTGCTTCAGCTTTTGGGCGTGGTCGCGTTCGTCGCCGTCTGGAGCGGTTGCGTCGGCGAGCCGAGCGTCCGGCTCTGGATCGCGGCCGGCCGCCGGACTGCGGTCCAGCGCGCCCGGATGCGGGCGCTCAGTCTCGGCTACATCGGCATCATCGCCATCCTTCTCGCCGCAATCTTTGCCAGCTCATTCGGGCCCAACCCGGCCGTCCGCATCGCGATCGCGCTTTCCAGCCTGGTAATCGTTCCGTTCCTTTACGCTGGCTTCGTCCCGCCGGTCTGGCTCCGACGCGCCTGGCGCGAGAGCGAGGAGACGAAGTTTCGACAGGCGACGCACGACATTCTTCTCTTCGCGTCCGACCGCGCCACCCTCGCCGCCCGCGCGCTCGACTGGGCGGTACGCCTGAGCGGCGCCGACGCCGGATTCTTCCGTTCGGAAGGCACGATCATTGCCGCACTCGGGATGACGACCGATGAGGCTTCCGTGATCGAGTCGACGCTCAGTGCGGCTGCCAATCGCCATGTCGTTCCCCTCGGCGGCAGGCCGCCCCGGACGGCGATCCTCGCCCCGCTCGAAGAGGCTGACGCCGCCATCATCCTGGTCGGCGGGCCGTTCACCCCGGTCTTTGGCACGGATGAGCAGGCCTGGTTACACCACTACGCGGCGCTGGTCAGCACCGGGCTCGATCGCGTCCGGCTCGTTGGTGAGTTGGAGGTGAAGGTCAGTGAGGTTACCGAGCGCACTCGCCAGCTGGAGGCCGCGAACGAAGAGCTCGGGGCCTTCTCCTACTCGGTCTCGCACGATCTGCGGGCCCCGCTGCGTGCGGTCAACGGCTATACCAGCATCCTGCTCGAGGAGTTCAGCAGCGACCTCAACGAGGAGGGCCTGGGATTTCTCAAGCGCGTCAAAGAGAACGGTGACCACATGGGCCACCTGATCGACGACCTGCTCGCCTTCTCGCGGCTGGGCCGGCAGGCGCTTCGCGTTCAGCCGGTGCACACGCGTGGCGTCGTCGATCGCGCCCTCGCCCAGCTCGCTCCGGTCATTGACGGGCGCCGGGTCGAGCTGGTCATTGGTGATCTTCCCGAGTGCGAATCCGATCCAGCGCTACTCGAGCAGGTGTTCATCAACCTGATCGGGAACGCCTTCAAATACTCGCGCAAGCGGGAGGGTGCTCGCATCGAGGTTGGCGCGAAGCAAGGCGAGTCGGATCCCACCCCCGTCTTCTTCGTCAAAGACAATGGCGCGGGTTTCGACATGCAGTACGCGGACAAGCTCTTCGGGGTCTTCCAACGTCTGCATCGGAACCAGGACTTCGAGGGGACCGGCGTTGGACTCGCGATTGTCCAGCGGATTGTGAGTCGCCACGGTGGCCGGGTCTGGGCCGTAGGAAAGGTTGACGAGGGGGCGACGTTTTATTTCACGTTGAGTTCAGGAGGTGCACAGTGGCAGCGATCGAAGGCGGCGTAGACATCCTCATGGTCGAGGACAACCCTGATGACGAGCAGCTCACCCTGCGCGCCCTCGGCAAGCATCACCTCACCAACAAGATCCATGTCGTCCGCGACGGGCAGGAAGCGCTCGACTATGTCTTTTGCAAGGGCAAGTACGCGGAGCGGCGGATCACCGACCATCCGCACGTGATCCTGCTCGATATCAAGCTGCCCCTGATCGATGGCATCGAGGTCCTTCGCCGGATCAAGGCCGACGACCGAACCAGGACCATCCCGGTCGTCATGCTCACGTCGTCTCACGAGGAGCGGGACCTGGTCGAGACCTACCGCCTTGGGGTCAACAGCTACATCGTCAAGCCCGTCGACTTCGAACAGTTCACGGAATCCGCTCGCACCCTGGGCATGTACTGGATGTTGCTGAACCGACCCCCCAAGGCAGCCTGAGCCACCCTTAGAGAAATCGGTCGACCATCGCTCGCACCCGGTCGTGCTCGGATGACCAGGCTGTCCAGACGCTGGCGCACCACCGCATGATGGCCGCGTCACGAGACGGCCCCGCCTCAACCGCGAGGACGTCACCCACCGTTAGTGGCCCGACATCGTCGGGCGGATCGAAGCGCGGCCAGTGCTTCGACGCCCGGGCCATCAGCATATGCATCTTCTGGACCTGGCGGCCGGTGAAGCGTCGTTCCACGGCGAGGTAGAGACCAGCGAGGGTGAAGGCGGCACCGATCGTGGAGGCCGACTGACGCACGTGCTGAGCGCCGTAGGCGTCGACCACGTGCTGGTGGATGAACGCGGAATCGCCGTGGGCGAGCGTGTAATAGGTCAGCTCGTTCATCAGGGTCCGGCACTCGCCGGAGGCGTTGGCCCTTCGATCCGGATCCAGGTCGAGACTCGGCCGCTGCAGCCCGCAACCCGGGCACACGCTCACCACGTTCCGGAGGGTGAGTCTATACGTCAGTGCCGAGCAGAGACTCCTGGAGCGCGTAGAGCTGATCCATGAGCCTGACGATGCGGATTCGCGTCCGCACGCCCTCGAGCTCGCTCGGTGACACACCGGCATCCTCCAGCAGTTCGCGAACCTCGGACAGTCGGGTTTCGTACGACAGAGGAACCCTGTAGACGCGTCTCAGGTTGAGGATCTCCAGGTCGTTGATCAGCTCGTCGATCACCCGCATCGGACGGCCGAGCCGCCAACGTCGCGCCGTGTCGATCTCGTGTCGTTGTTGCGCGGCACGGATCTCGGCATTGGCCTGCGCCATGAACCCGACCGTGCTCATCACTGCCATGATGGTTTCGATTCTGCGGGCCAGAGCGCGCGAGAACACCGATCTTCTGGGGCATACGAGACTGCTACCAACGGGGGCTTCGAGCATCACCCAAAAGTAGTAGGGCGCCCGGTAGGATAAACCGCATGCAGGCCCCGTCGCGCACCGTCGCGCCGACCGAGCTCGGAGGTGAGCTCGAACAACATCGTGCCGAGCTCACGGGCTATTGCTACCGCATGCTGGGCTCGCCGTTCGAGGCGGAGGATGCGGTCCAGGAGACCCTGTTGCGAGCCTGGCGAGGGCTGGAACGCTTCGAGGGTCGAGCCGCGCTGCGTTCCTGGCTCTTCCGGATCGCGACCAACGTCTGCCTCGACATGCTGGAGGGACGCAACCGGCGGGCACGGCCGATGGACCTGGGGCCCGCTCGCGCGCCGGTGGAATCGAATCTGAACACCCTCCCCGAGGCAACCTGGCTCCAGCCCATCCCGGATAGCCTGCTTGCCGCAGAGGGTGATCCGGCGGAGCTCGCGGTGACGCGCGAGACCATTCGGCTCGCCTTCGTGGCCGCGTTGCAGCACCTTCCTCCGCGCCAGCGAGCCGCCCTCATCCTCTGCGAGGTCTTGCGATGGAAGGCAAAGGAGGTCGCCGAACTCCTCGGCATGAGCGTGGCATCGGTCAATAGCGCGTTGCAACGGGCGCGGGCGACCCTCGAAGCCAGCGGTGTCAGTTCCGACGATCCGGCGCCACCGATGGATGCCGCCCGCCAGGAGCTACTCGCCCGCTACGTTCGGGCCTTCGAAAGCTACGACCTCAACGCGCTGACCTCGCTGATCAAGGAGGACGCTCGACAGTCGATGCCGCCGTATGACCTGTGGCTGCGCGGCCGAGCGGACATCCTCGCCTGGTGGTTCGGGCCGGGCATCGGATGCCGTGGCTCACGGCTGGTACCAACCGTGAGGGCGAACGGCCGCGTGGCGTTCGGGCAGTACAAGCCGAGCATCTCGGGCAGCGGCCACGACCCCTGGGCCCTGATGGTCCTCGAGCTCGGCGCCACCCAGATCGAAGAGTTCACCTTCTTCCTCGATACACCGTCGCTCTTTCCACTCTTCGGCCTTCCGCCTCATCTCGACGCGCAGCCTTAGTCCGGCAGAACGGCGTCCAACCCCATGAAGCCCAGCAGCTCACGGAGCGGTTCCGACGTACCACGCAGCCGGACCTGACAACCGTGGCGGCGGGCCACGAGCTGCAGGCGCGCGAGTGCGTCGACCGTAACCGCGTCCGCCCCGACGCGTTCCACCTCGCAGAAGGCGATAGCCGCGTCGCTGCCCTCCAGCAATCCGCAGGCGCGCTGGTACAGGCCGGGCAGATCAGAGCGCGCAATCGGCCCATGGATGACAAAAGTGAGCGCGCTGCCCTCAGGCCTGGGCATCCTATGTCCATCCATATAGACGCTGAAGCCATGGAAAACTCATCGGACACACACCGCGGAAGGCTGGTCGCCATCCTTCTATTGATGATGGCGGTCAGCTCGGCGTGCGCCTCGCCCTCCGCAAGGCCGACGCCATCACCAACCGTGTCGCCGACGACGTCGCCGAGCGCGTCAGCGACGGCCAACCCGAGCCCGCCCATTGCCTGTGCCGATCGGGTCTTGGCGGCCATGACGTCGGATCAGCTGATCGGTCAACTCTTCGAGCTCGGCCTCGCCGGCGACCGACTCGGGCCCACGGAAATCAACCTCATCCAGGCGGATCACATCGGCTCGGTCTGGTTCGTCGCCACCACCACCGCGGGGGTGGCCGGCATCGCGGCGGTGACGTCGGCGGTCCAGGGTCAGGTTTCCAGCGCGTCGACCGCCAATGTCCGCTTCTTCATCGCCGCCAACCAGGAAGGCGGCGTGATCCAGGCGATGCAAGGACCGGGCTTTTCGCGGATTCCCTCGGCGGTCGTCCAGGGCCAATCGACCCCGGCCATACTGCAGAGCCAGGCCGCCACGTGGGGGCAGGAGCTTCACTCGGCAGGCATTAACTTCAACTTCGCCCCTGTGATGGACGTGGTCCCGCCGGGCACGGATGCGCAAAACCAGCCGATCGGCGCGCTGCAGCGTGAGTACGGGCACGATCCCGCGACCGCCGGCAGTCATGGTGTCGGTTTCCTCACCGGCATGCACCAGTCCGGGATCGCGGTCTCGCTCAAGCACTTTCCCGGTCTCGGTCGCGTGGCAGGCAATACCGACTTCACGACCGCGACCGACACCACGACCACCGCATCGGATCCCTACCTCCAATCGTTCAAGGACGGGATCGCCGCAAATGCCGACTTCGTCATGGTGGCACTGGCCCGCTACACGCAGATCGATCCCAACCACCTGGCCGCCTTCTCCTCGGTCGTCATTACCCAGATGCTGCGCAACTCCCTCGGCTTTGGGGGCGTGATCATCTCCGACGACCTCGGCGCCACGGCGGCGGTCGCCAACATCCCGCCGGCGACACGGGCCATCGACTTTCTGTCCGCAGGCGGCGACATGATCATCTCGAAGACGTCCGCACCGGCCGACGCCATGGTCCAAGCGATCCGGGCGCGCGTCGCGACCGACCCGGCCTTCAGCCAACGGGTTGACGACGCGGCGCTTCGGATCCTGAAGGCGAAGCAGGCGTACGGCCTCCTCCCCTGCTGAGCAGGGCAAAACTCCCCCAACAGCGTCCATGGGCTCTACTCGGGTACCCTCGATGGATGGACGAGCCGGATCACCGCTCCCCTGAAGCCGCCGCCGCGCCCGTAAAGGCTCCCGAACGGGCCCCGGGCCGCCGCGAGCTCAAACCACCCGAGTGGTTCGAGGAACGGCTCGCGGCCTGGGTGCGGCGCATGGGCCTCGGCGCCTGGACGATTCGCGCCTCCTACAAGCCGAAGCTGCGCGGCGCCGAGGGCTACGCCGAGATCAGCCCTGGATTCCTCGAAGCTGAGCTCCAGTTCCGCCAGGACGTGCTGGTCGACCGCGGCGATGTCGTCATCGTCCACGAGCTGACGCACATCCTGACCGATGAGTGGGCCAGGGCGATGGAGCAGGTCGTGCACGACATGGTGCCCAGGAGGCTGCAACGCGAGGCGCGGACCTACCTACGCCAGCACGAGGAGTCGGTGGTGGAAGCGATCGCACACGCCCTGGTACGAACTGCGGAGCAGAAGGAGTCAGGCTAGATTTTCGGCGCGATCGCCGCTTCGGGTGTGCTCAACGCTTTGTAGGCGATTTCCATGGCGCGCGCGAGGCGCTTCGATGCGGTGAATCGGCCTTCGGCGATTACGACGGGATACAGGTCCAGCTCGCGAACCTTATCCATGATCGCGTGCGTGCTGATGCTTGCCCGTTCATGGTCCATATTCCGTACAACTGGTTCCTGGGCGGGTCCATGTGAAGCCGGCCAAACTCGTGAATTTGACCACGCGGAGTGCGATTACGAGGCGGTGACCTCGGCACCAACCGGATGGGTTGGCCCCACGCCGGCCTGTGTGCGATCGACCGCACTCGCGATCTCATCCAGGTCACCCAGGCCGAGCGTCAGGTTGCCCGCCGTGATCCAGCCGTCGACCTGCTGGGGCGACCGTGCGCCAACGATCGCGCCGCTCACGCCAGGCCAGCTCAGCGTCCAGGCGATCGCCACCGCCGAAACCGAAACCCCGCGTCGTGATGCGATCGGCCGAAGGGCGTCGCGCAGTGCCAGGTTGCGGCTGAGGAGCGGCTCCTTGAACTCGGGGTTGCGACGACGCCAGTCGTTGGCATCCATCCGCTCAACCCGCTCGCGGCTGAAGCTGTCGGTCAGGATGCCCGATTGCATCGGGCTGTAGACGATCACCCCGGTGCCGTGCGCCGCACTCCACGGAATGACGTCCGCGGCCGATTGGCGATGGATCAGCGAGAACGGCGGTTGGAGCGAATCGACGTGACGAACGCGCTCGGCCCGCTCGAGTAGGCCCACGTCGAAGTTCGACACCCCACCAGCGCGCACCTTGCCCTCCTTGATCAGGCGCGCCATCTCACCCCACGACTCCGCGACGGGGGTTCCGATGTTGTCGGGCCAGTGGAACTGATACAGGTCGATCCGCTCAACACCCAACCGTCGCAACGACGCCTCGACCTCCTTGCGAATCGATTCCGGTCGTAAGTTGTGCTGCGGCTCCGCGAAGGGCCGAGTTGGATCGCCAACCTGTCCGCCCTTGGTGAAGACAAACGGACGGTCGGCCGCCGGGATCTCGCGCAGTGCCCGTCCGACGACCTCCTCGGAATGGCCGAGTCCATAGACGGCCGCGGTGTCGACCCAGTTGATGCCGGACGCAACCGCATGCTTGATGGCCGCAACCGAATCGGTGTCGTCCTGGCTTCCCCATCCGTAGGCCCACTCGCCACCGCCGATGGCCCACGCGCCGAAGCCGACCTGGGTGATCTGGAGACCGCTCGTTCCGAGCGGACGTGTCAGCAACTTCATCTATGCAACCTCCTGTTTCTGCCGGACCGTGGTCGTGTCGGGCATGTATGCCTTGACGATCGCCGAGATGTCGAGGTCGGGAGTGGATGACGCAACTCCCGCGACCAGCTCACGCGTCAACGACGTGAGCGGGACAGCAGATGAGTCCGCGGACTTGTAGAAAGCGAGGGCCAGGTCGAGGTCTTTGAGAAGATCGCGCATCGCGAACATGGTCGGTTCGTGCACATGCTTGACGAATCCAGCTTCCCGAACCCTCAGCCCCGGCCAGATCCGGGAAAGAACGGTCAAGACCTCTTCCGGGTCCACACCATGCGCGGTTCCGGCGGCCATCAGCTCCGCGGAGGCGCTGCTGACAATGCCGAGGAAGCTGTTGGCTATCAGTTTGAGCGCCGCCGCGCTGCCGAGATCGCCAACGTAGTGCACCTCGCCGAGTTGCTCCAGGACCGGCCGCACCACGTCAAGGTCCTCGGCCCGCGCCGCTCCGGCGAGAATGAACAACGATCCGCTGTTGACCGCTGGAGTGCTGCCGATGACCGGCGCCTCGATCAGCCGGGCTCCGTTGAACTCTGCCCCGCGTTCCAGTTCTTGGGCGATGCCGGGCCCGGTCGTGCTCATGTCCACGATGATCTTGCTCGACGAAGCCTGGAACACGCCGTTTTCTCCGAAGTAGACGTCGCGTACCGCCTGCGGACCGGTCACCATGCTGATGACAACGTCCGCGTTCCGGGTGGCATCAGCAGGCGAATCGGCAACCGGCCCAACCCCAATGGCTTCGGCCTTAGTCCTTGTTCGATCCCAGACCGAAACGTCAAAGCCGGCTTTCTTCAACCGGCGCGCCATCGCGCCTCCCATCTTTCCGCTCCCGAGTACCGCTACCTTGGTCATGGGTCCATCTCCTGTTCTTGTGCTTCCGCCACCAGGCCAGAACGTTCACGATGCCTTGACTCAGGATGCGGCAGACACAGATCCGGAACATCCCCCTCCCGTCGAGCGCGACACCCTACATTTGGGGGACCCCAACCGGACTGTTAGCCATCGTGAAACCTACGACGTCCCTCGTGCGTGTAATAAGCAGGGATGACCGACTCCGAAGCGGTCCAAGCTCTGCAGCACGGTGACCAACGCGGTTTAGAGGCTCTTGTCGGGCGCCATGAGCTCCGTGCACTCCGCACGGCGTACCACGTCACCAGGGATCCGGAATCGGCCAAAGACGTCGTGGCCGACGCATTTCTGTCCGTTTTCGAGCACATCGATGGCTGCGACCCAGACCGTCCCTTCGAGCCGTGGCTCCTCAGAATCGTCGTCAACCGCGCCATATCGATAACGCGCAGGGTTAACCGCTACCAAAAGGTCTTGTCACTGCTCAGGCGAGCACCCGAGGGGCACGACCCGGAAGCTGAAGTCCTGCGAAACGAATTGCACAGCCTGCTGGCTGAGGCGCTCAGGTCACTGCCCGCGCAGGAGCGGGCGGCACTCTCGTTGCGTTACTTCCTCGACCTCGACGAGCGTGAAATAGCGAAATCCCTCGATTGGCCGCTTGGCACGGTCAAGACGCGACTCCACCGAGGACGCGCCCATTTACGCAAGAAACTGGAGGCAGACGGCGGCGATCTATGGATCACAGACGCAATGGAGGGTGATTGAGACAGATGCAAGACCAGATGTTTGACCGTCGACTTGGGATGCTATTCGTTTCCGAAGCGATGAGAGCGATTCCTGAGGGAACATCGGTGCTGTCCGACATCAACCGACGATTGGCACATCGTCGCTCACCTCGACGGCACGAGCTCTTAATCGTCGCCAGTGCGGCCGCCATGGTGTTGGGCCTGGTTCTCGCCGTAACGCCGGCTCGCGCAGCGGTCGGCGACCTTCTTCGGTTCGCCTTCGTGCAACGGTTCGGCACGGTACTCGTCACTCCTACGCCGACCCCGGGCCGGTCGGGATCTGGCGCTGGCGCAGAATCGGGAGCGATTCCGGGCAGCGCGGTAGCGATGCCACGACTCACTCTGGCCCAGGCGCAACAGCTGGCAGGCTTCCGGATTCCGCAGCCATCTTTCCTGCCCCAGGGCGTAGTGTTTCGGTTTGCGTTCGCATCCACCGACCACACAGGCGCCGTGCTCTCGTACGGGCGAGTCGGCGACGAATCGAGCGGCATGTTCATCCAGATTGATCAAGGGGCGCGCAGCGGCGGCTATGCGATTCCCGCATCAGCCGC
This sequence comes from Candidatus Acidiferrum sp., assembly GCA_035602395.1. Classification (GTDB taxonomy): domain Bacteria; phylum Chloroflexota; class Dormibacteria; order CF-121; family CF-121; genus CF-13. The sequence goes on along the minus strand of DATNMH010000048.1, from coordinate 3,503 downwards.
CCGAACCGTGAAAGTCAATGGCCATGACGCCGTCTACGCGCACGGATCATGGGATCAGTCGCAGAACTGGAACGGCTCCGCTGACTCGGCATTGCTGTCGTGGCAAGGGGGTGGCTTCACTTACGTCATGAGTTACTCCGGTCTGCGCCTCAGCCAAGCCGACATGATCCGGATTGCCGCGTCATTGCAGTAATGGACGCTACGTATGCCCGCCAGCGAGTGGAACTTGCTCAGCGTTGAGGGCATGCGTACGGGCGGGACGCCACAACGTCCGAGGACCTGACTCTCCCCGCAGGGGAATGGCTCGATCCCGCGTCGTTCCAGCGATGGGCAAACCTCTCGCGCTGATCATGGCGAGCGGTTCATTCCTCCTCCTCCTGGCAGGTTGCCAGGTACCGGGAGCAACCTCGGGATCGGCTGGCACACCAAATCGATGCACGGCCCAAGGGGCCCACGGCGTCGTCGACCGTTTCATCGATGCCTTCAACCGGGGCGACATCGCGCAACTGGACCAACTCGTGTCCGCTCAGCAGTTCGAGGCGTATTCGACGGATGCGCCTGGACAGAGGTTCGACGCGCAAGCTCGCGACAAAGGCACCTTGATGGCGTATTTCACGGCGCGTCATCAGCAACATGAACATCTCGCTCTGATCTCGATGGACATCACGTACACCGACACCAGGGACGTCGGCTTTTGGTTCCGCGTGACGCGCAGCGCCGACGACGGATTGCCGCCGACGCGCTATAACGGCAAGGGCGGAGTCCAATGCGCAACCATGCCGACCAGCCTGGTCGTCTGGGCGATGGACCCGTTGCCGTGGTCACCGATCGAGTTGCTACCGGAGGTGGCTGCTCTGATTCTTCTTGCTGTCGCAATCGGTGCGTTTGTACTATGGCGTCGGCGCACCGCCCGCCTAACCGCGGATCAGGCTCTACGCTGAAGCCACCAGAGGCTGGCGGCGAACAAGCTTACTGCCAGCCCAAAGAACAGGGCGGCCTCTATCAGCTGGAAGGGCCAGAAGCGGTCGAGGGGTTGGTAGTCGGTCAGGAGGCTGATCCCCTGCCGGTGTAGGTAGTCCATCACTGCGGAGCCGTTAAAAGTCGTGGGTGCAGTGGATGCGTAGACGCTCACCATCTGGTTGACCTGCTCAAGAGAAACGTGATGGCCCTGGGCATCCGCGTAATAGCTGGCGGAGAGAACCCATGAGCCCTGCTTGAGGTCTGGGGCGGAGCCGGTGACCGCTGTCATGAAGTGCGGCCTGACCAGGGCGCCGATCAGGATCCGTACGGCAACAAACACGAAGAGGGTGAGGGCCATCGCCGGAATGGTGCGCCGGATTACGAGTCCGGCCAGCGTGCCAAGCGACAGGGCGAAGACGGCATATCCGATCGGCGCGAGCCCCTGGATGTCGAAGGCGGCCCAGGGCCCGTCATGACCCGCTAGGTCCAGCGGCGAGTGCCACCACATGACGAGGACCGTAAGAGCAGCGGCACTCACCAGGACAACAGCGACGAACAGTCCCAGTTTGACCACGGCCCAACGGAGGCTGGTGATGCTCTGGCTCCAGGCGAAGAGGTAGGTCCTTTGCTCGAATTCCCGACTGAGGAGCGGGGCAGCGATGAAGACGCCAAGCAGGACGGGCAAGGTCATCAGGGCGAGCCAGGCAGCTCCCGTCAGGGTAAGCCACCGGCTGAAAAAGGCGCCGAGCACCTGTTCACACGAGGTTCCGGAGGCGAAGACGCCGACCGCTGGGCCGGCTGCCGGGGCGCAGTTCGCCGCCCCGCTGCTCTTGAAGTCGGCGAGGATGATTAGGCCGGTAATCACCAATAGAGCCGCGGCCACGGACAGGATGATCCCACTGACCAGCGCTTCCCGTCGATGCTGCGCCCACGTGACCCAGATCATTGGAGCTTCGCCGGTTCCACCGGCTCTGGCTTGGTGGAGCTGTCACCAGAGGGCCGGCTGAGATAGGCGAGGACGAGTTCTTCCAGCCCAACGTGATGTTCCTCCCATTGGCCCGCCGCTGGGCGGCCGTTCAGCTTGACCAGCATCGTCGTTTGCCGGGGGGTGTGGCTGGAATGGATGACCGAAGTGTCGTGCTCGAGCAAGGCGCGGTCGGACGGACCACCGACAAGCGTCCGATGACTGTCTAGAAGGCCCTCGATCTCACCCGCGAGCTGCACCTGACCCTGCGCAAGGATGACCAGGTAATCGCAGGTGCGCTCCAGGTCGGCAATGATGTGCGATGAGAGGACGACGGTGAGACCCTCTTCGGCGACCGCGTCCATGAGCACCTGCATGAACTCGCGCCGGGCAAGCGGGTCGAGGTTGGACAGTGGCTCGTCCAGAAGAAGCATGTCGGGTTTCTTGGCGAGGGTAAGGGCAAGCGCCACCTGGGCCTCCTGCCCACCAGACAGCTTGCCAACGGGCCGATGGAGTGGGATCGCCAATCGTTCGAGGCGCAGCCTGGCTAACTCACCGTCCCACCTGGGATTCAGCCGCCGGCCAAACTCCAGCAGGTCCCGAACCTTGAACCGTCGGTACAACGGACGGTCTTGAGCTAGAAAGCCGACCCGTGGGAGCACGATGGTCGGCTGCGCCTGCGGCGACCATCCAAAGACTTTGATATCGCCGGCCGTCGGATTGAGAAAGCCCATCGCTAGGTGGAGAAGCGTTGTCTTGCCGGCGCCGTTGGGACCAACGAGCGCAACCACGTGCCCCGCAGGAATCCGAAGGTCGCATTTAGTAAGGGCAGGAGTTGTACCGTACCGCTTGGTCAGCGCGATGGCCTCCAGTGCAGCGCTCACGCGATGCCTACCTTGTCTTCGCTCTCCTGAAGAGTGGTCGACACGATCGCCCGGATGCTCTCGTTATCCAAGCCGGCCTCTCTGGCGGAGCGGATCCATCGCTCGAGACTCCGCCGCAATGCGGCATGAGTCGTAACAGGCATTGCGTGGGCGGCGTCGGTGACAAACGTACCCTGGCCGGGTCGGCTGACGACGAGGCCGGCGCGCTCGAGCTCGCGGTATGCCTTGAGCACGGTGTTCGGGTTGATCGCCAGCCTGGCTACCACTTCCCGGGCGGTCGGAAGCTGGTCACCAGCCTTGAGCCGACCGACTCGAATGGCATGCTGAACCTGCTGCACCAGTTGCCAGTAGGTCGTAATCCCGGACATCCGATCGAGGTGGAATTCAATCATTGTGCTATGTCATTAGTTGAACGACGCAAGCATAGCGACCTTGTGCGGTAGGGTCAAGGGCGAACGCTCCCTTGTCGGGGCGCGGTCGGCTAAGTCCTGATCGAGTCCAGCACCTGCTGCGTGTGGCTCATCCCCAGCCGCGTGGCACCTGCGTCCAGCATCGCCACCGCATCCTCGTAATAGAGGATGCCGCCGCTGGCTTTAACCCCGAGGGTGGGCCCGACCGCGGCCCGGATCAGCGCGACATCATGGAGCGTGGCGCCGTGACCGAGATAACCGGTCGATGTTTTGATGAAAGCCGCG
>DATNMH010000047.1:0-29629 GCA_035602395.1 Candidatus Acidiferrum sp. | reverse complement strand
GTCCAGCAGGTTCCAGAAGGGGATGTGCCAGCGCCAGGAGGAGATCGCCACCGCCACCGCGCCGCCGGCCATCGCCCCGAAGAAGGCCATCCCGCCCTGCCACACCGCGATGATCTCGGTCGGGTGGTGCCAGTAGAAGCTGGGGTTGTTCTGCACGACGTAGTAGAGGCGCCCGCCGACGATCCCGAGGACGGCGGCCACCAGGGCGACGTTCATCAGCTGGTCCCGACTGATGCCCCGGCGTGTTGCCTCGCGCAGGCCGACCTGGATGCCCGCGTAGAGGCCAATCGCGATCATGATCCCGTACCAGTGGATCTTGAGACCCCCGATCGTCACGAGCACGGGGTCGATCCCGATCTTGATCAGCACCGCCCCAGTCTACGAGGTCAGGGTTGCGGGATTTCCCGAAGGTAATCTGACGTCATGGCGGTCCGGGCGTCCTTCACCGATGAGGTCAAGGCGGAGCTCGCCAATGTCCAGCCGGCGCGGCCTTGCTGCCAGGAAGCCGAGCTCGCCGCTATTGCGGAGGCGCTGGTCGGACCGAGCGACAGCACTCCGTTGACGCTGCGTATCCCCCGCAACGCGGTAGCGCGAAAGGTCGTCCACCTGGCCAAAGTTGCCGGCGGCCGGGTGGAGACGGTGCGCAAGGGCGCAACCGAGAAGCGGCCGAGTTACCGTTTGCGCCTAACCCTACCGGCGGGACGTGGTTCCGATGACACCTGCTGCGCTCGCGCGATCCTGCGAGGGGGTTTTCTGGCTCGTGGGCTGATGGGCAACCCGGCCGACGCCTATCACCTGGAGCTCGCACTGCCCGAAAGAAGTGGGGCGCTGGTCTCCGCGGCCGCGGCCCGCACCGGCATCCCCCTAAAGCGCACCACGCGGCGTGGCCGGACGGTCTACTACCTGAAAGGCGCGGAGCCGATCTCCCGCCTGCTTGGCCTCATGGGGGCCAACCGCGCCGTGATGCGCTTCGAGAACGACCGGATCCTGCGCGACATGCGCAGCCAGGCGAACCGGCGGGCCAACGGCGAGACCGCGAACCTCGACAAACGATTGCGCGCGGCGCTGCAGCAGCGCGAAGCCGTTCGCCGCCTAAAGGCGCGCGATGCCCGACTGCACGCGCTCGCGCCCGCGCTCCGCGAGATTGCGGAGCTCCGCTGGGCACATCCACGGGCTGGACTCAAAGAGCTCGCCGAGCTGGCGCAGGTCAGCAAGTCCGCGGTCGCGAATCGGCTGCGACGATTGGTGGTGCAGGCGAATCGAAATGGTCTAATAGGTTGACATGCGGGAAATCCCGCAACCCTGACAACAGCGAGGAGAGGCGTCATGGCGGTAAAGGTTGGCATCAATGGGTTTGGGCGCATCGGGCGCAATGTTTACCGTGCCGCCCATGGCCGTCGCGACCTCGAGATCGTCGCGGTCAACGACATCACGGATACGAAGACTCTAGCCCACCTTCTCAAGTACGACTCCATCCTCGGCAACTTCGCCGGTGCGGTAACTGATGATGGTGATCACCTGAACGTGGACGGTTCCCGCGTGAAGGTCTTTGCGGAGCGGGACCCGAGCAATCTCCCCTGGCGCGACCTCGGGATCGACATTGTTGTCGAATCGACCGGCCTCTTCACCGACGCCACCAAGGCCAAAGTCCACATCGACAAGGGTGGCGCCAAGAAGGTCATCATCTCGGCGCCGGCAAAGAACGAGGACATCACCGTCGTCCTCGGCGTCAACGCCGACCGGTATGACCCGCGTCAGCATCACGTGGTCAGCAACGCCTCGTGCACCACGAACTGCCTGGCGCCGGTGGCGAAGGTGCTGCACGACAGCTTCGGCATCGAGGCCGGGCTGATGACGACGGTCCACTCCTACACGAGTGACCAGCGGCTGCTCGACGCGCCGCACAAGGATCTCCGCCGAGCCCGGGCCGCGGCCCTCTCGATGATCCCGACCAGCACCGGCGCGGCGAAGGCGATGGCGCTGGTCATGCCGGAGCTGAAGGGAAAGTTCCACGGCATCTCGCTGCGGGTCCCCACACCGAATGTCTCCATCGTCGACCTTGCGGTGATGACCCGGGATCCCGTCTCCGCCGAGACGATGAACGAGGCGTTGCGGGAGGCGGCCGCCAGCGACCTCAAGGGAATCCTCGCGGTCACCGACGAGGAGCTCGTGTCCAGTGACTTCAAAGGCAACCCGTTCTCGGCGGTCGTCGATGCTCCGCTCACCATGGTGGTCGGTGACCGTCATGGCAAGGTCTTTGCCTGGTACGACAACGAGTGGGGATACTCCTGCCGCGTCGTCGACCTGACCGTGTTCATGGGCGACCGGCTGAACTGACTACGGACATGCGGGAGAACCCGCAACCCCAATCGGGACAGACGATCGGCGGCGCGCTGCACAAAGCCACCATCCGCGATGTCGACGTTGCCGGTAAATGCGTGCTTGTGCGGGTCGACTTCAACGTCCCGATGGAAGGGGGCCGGATTGTCGACGACAGCCGGATCCGCGCGGCGCTTCCGACCATCACGGACCTGGTCGAGCGGAATGCCCGGGTCATCCTGATGACGCACCTGGGCCGTCCGGACGGCCAGGTCGACGAGGCGTACAGGACCTGGCCGCTGGCCGAGCGCTTGAGCCAATTGTTGGACCGTCCCGTCCGTCATCTCGATGACTGCATCGGTCCGGCGGTTGAGGCGGCCGTCAGGGCCATGCAGAACGGCGACATCCTGATGCTGGAGAACGTCCGCTTCCACCCGGGCGAAACGAAAAATGACCCGGTATTCGCCAAACAGCTCGCCGCCCTCGGCGACCTCTACGTCAACGACGCTTTCGGCACCGCGCATCGCGCCCACGCGTCCACCGCTGGGATCGCGCAACACCTGCCGGCGGTCGCGGGGCTGTTGATGGAGCGCGAGATCAGGACGCTCGGCCGGATCATGGTTGACCCGCCGCATCCGCTGGTTGCCATCATCGGCGGCTCGAAGATCTCGACCAAGATCGGGGTGGTGCGAAGCCTGCTGAAGCGGGTCGATCGCCTGTGCATCGGCGGCGCCATGGCCTGCACCTTCCTCAAGGCGAAAGGGCTGGAGATGGGCCGCTCGCTGGTCGAGGAAGACCAGCTCGACGTCGCCCGTTCGCTGCTTACGTCGGCCGGCCTGGTGTTGCCGCTCGACGCCGTGATCGCGACCGATGCCAGGCCGGACGTGAAGGTCGAAACCGTTGCCATCGACGCCGTTCCGGCTGACATGAAGGTCCTGGACGTGGGCCCGATGACCGTCGAGCGTTTCCTGCAAACCTGTGATGGCGCGCACGCCATCGTCTGGAACGGTCCCCTCGGGGTCTACGAGGTCCCACCCTTCGACCGGGGAACCGATGCGCTGGCCGGAGGGCTGGCCGGTAGCGACGCCGAAACGATTATCGGCGGCGGCGACCTGGTGGCCGCCTTGCAGAAACAGCATCTGGCCGATCGCATGTCCTTCGTGTCAACCGGTGGCGGGGCGACGCTGGAGTTCCTCGAAGGCAAGATTCTGCCCGGGATCGCGGTGCTGCGTGACAAACGCGATGCGTAGGCCGCTGATCGCCGGCAACTGGAAGATGCACTTCACCGTCCCCGAGGGCGTCGACCACGCCGGCCGGTTGCGGGGCGCGCTCGAGCCGTACGCCGACCGGGTCGACCTGCTCGTGCTGCCCCCGGCCATCATGCTGTGGGAGGTCTCGGGGGTCCTGCAACGCTCGCCGCTCCAGGTGGGCGCGCAGAACGCCGGCTGGCAGGATCAGGGCGCGTTCACGGGCGAAATCTCGCCCAAGATGCTGGCGGGATGGTGCCCCTATGTGCTGCTCGGGCATTCCGAGCGCCGCAAGATCTTTCGCGAGACGGACGTCGAGATCAACAACAAAGTGAAGGCCGCCTTGGGGCACGACCTGCACGTCGTGCTCGCGGTCGGCGAGAGCCTCGAGGAATACGACGCCGGGCAGACGGGGGAGATTATCACCGCCCAGCTCGAGGCCGACCTCGAGGGCGTCGAGGTGAGCGATGCCGCGCAGCTCACGATCGCCTACGAGCCCGTGTGGGCGATCGGCACCGGCCGCGCCGCGACGCCGGAGTACGCCAACGAAACGATGGGCTGGATCCGTTCGCTGCTCACCCGCGCGCATCCTCGCCATGCCCAGGTAATGCGGGTGATCTACGGCGGCAGCGTGACGCCGCAAAACACGCGGAGCCTGATGGAGCAGCCCGAGATCGACGGCGCCCTGGTCGGTGGCGCGAGCCTGAAGGTCGCCGACTTCGCCGCGATTGTGCAGGCCACGGCCGAGGTCGTCCAGTCGGCGCGAGCGTGAACGGGGCGCCGGCCCGTCCCCTGGTGCTCGTGATCATCGACGGCTGGGGATATCGCACCGACCGCGTCGGGAACGCGATCGCGGCGGCGAAGACGCCGAACTGGGATGCACTGTGGCAGCGATGGCCGCATACGACGCTAGCCGCCGCCGGTCTACCAGTCGGCCTGCCCGAGGGTCAGCAGGGTAACTCCGAGGTCGGCCACCTGAACATCGGCGCCGGCCGCATCGTGTACCAGGACCTCACCCGGATCAACCGTGCCATCGAGGAGCGCAGTTTCTTCACCAACCCGGTCCTGAGCGCCAGCATGCGGTCGGCCGCCAAGGGCCACGCGTTGCACCTGATGGGCCTGGTCTCCCCGGGTGGCGTCCACAGCTCGATGCAACATCTATATGCGCTGCTCGAGATGGCGCATTCGCTGGCGTTGCCCGAAGTCTTTCTTCATGCGTTCACGGACGGCCGCGACGAGCCCCCCACGAGCGCCGCGGGCTACATGGCCGAGCTTGTCGAGCGCATCGGTACCATCGGCACCGGCCAGATTGCCTCGGTCAGCGGCCGGTACTACGCGATGGACCGCGACAAGCGCTGGGACCGCACCGAGCGCGCGTATCGAACCGTGGTGGAGGAAAAGGGACCGACCGCGCCCGACCCGGTCACGTTCATCCAGCAGAGCTATCGGGACGGCATCACCGACGAATTCCTGGTGCCGACCCGGATCGTGCCGCCGGGTCAGTCACCCCCGCCGCCGATCGGCGACGGCGACAGCGTGGTCTTCTTCAACTTCCGTCCGGACCGGGCGCGTCAGTTGAGCCATGCGATCCTGGACGAAACCTGGGACCATTTCGAGCGCCGGCACCGGCCCCGGGTCGCGCACTTCGTGACCTTCACTGAGTACGAGAAAGGACTTCCGGCCGAGGTCGCCTTTCCCGATGAGCCGCTGCCCGGGGTGCTGGCCGAGGTCGTGGCCAACGCCGGCTGGCAGCAGTTCCACACCGCCGAAACCGAAAAATATGCCCACGTCACCTATTTCCTCAACGGCGGGCGCGAGGCACCGTTCCCCGGCGAGGATCGACTGCTCGTTCCCTCGCCACGGGTGCCAACCTACGACACGCACCCCGAGATGAGTGCTCGCGCCGTCACCGATGAACTCCTCGACCATGTGCGAAGCGGCCGGTATCGCTTCATCGTCGTGAACTTCGCGAATCCCGACATGGTCGGGCACACCGGCGTCTTCCCGGCGACGGTCAAGGCGGTCGAGGTCGTCGATGCCATGCTCGGCCGGATCGCGGACGTGGTGCTTCTAGCCCGCGGCATTCTGGCGATCACGGCCGACCACGGCAACGCCGAACTCAAAGTTGATGTAACCGGTGCGCCGCTGACCGCCCACACCGCGAGCCCGGTCCCCTTCATCCTGGCCGGAGATGACAGCGTCAAAGCTCTTCGGGACGGGGGCAAGCTGGGGGACGTCGCGCCCACGTTGTTGCATGTGATCGGGTTGACCCCGTCGGCCGAGATGAGGGGCGACGACCTCACGGTGCTGACAGCACCCAGTCCTGCTCGAGCCGGCTGAGGAAGACGCGCGCCAGCGTCGCGTCGCCCACCAGGAGGTCGAGCTCGTGGTTTCGCGTAAATCCCGAACGCGACCAGTTGCAACTGCCAAAGAGCACGGTCTGCCGGTCGAAGATCCCGAGCTTGGCGTGCAGCAACTCATCGCCCGCCTGACGATACGAGCGCACCAGCGCACCGGCCGATTCGAGTGTCGCCATGGCGGCGGCGTTCTGCGGTTGGGTTGGGTCGAGAACGGCGCGAACCCTGACCCCTCGACGCGCCGCGGACGCCAGCGCGTCGAGCACGAGGGGGTCGCTGAGCACGAACATCGCGACGTCGATCGAATGCTGGGCGGCGCCAATGGCGGCCAACGCCGCAGCCCGAATCCCCTCGCCCGGGTGGGTCACCAGCACCTGAACCTGCCGGTCGGGCGCCGGCGGGGGTAGCGCAGCCGCCTCCCCGGCGATGGCAAGATCCTGCCGGAAGACCCGCTCCAGGTTGTCGACGACCGGCCCGACCACGAGCACATCGACGTCGTGGTTCAGGCTCGAATGCGTGCCCCAATTGATCCCGCCGACGATCGCCTCGACGCCGTCGACGATCAGGAGCTTCACGTGGTCGATGGAAAACCGCTCCAGCGGAAACGCCACGACACGGATGCCGCCCTGCTCGAGTTCGGCCCAGATGGGCCGGCTGCTCCGCTCCGAAGGGTCCTTGATAGCGGTGACCGCCACGCCGCGGTCGTGGGCATCGAGCAGCATCGCGGCCAGGTCGGGGCGCTGAAACTCGTAGAGCTCGAGATCAATCGAGTGACTCGCGTGGCGCAGCTCGCCGGTGATGGCCGAAAACGCGCTCGGCCCGTCGGGTAACGGCACCAGCCGGTCGGCGCCGCTGACGATCGGCGCCGCCGGGATGGAGGGGATTGGGAGGGCGAGGGTGACGGCGGACGGGGTACGGCCCGGGGCACAGGAGGCGGCCAGCAGCGCCAGGAGGAGGAGGGGCAACCGGAGGCGGTGGACCGGGCCGTACACGCCCGGATACTACTACGGATTTGTGTATATGTCAACGCGATACCGTGCAGGCGCTTCGACCTATGGCGCGGCGAATTGGCGGTATAATTCAGCGGCCCTAAATACGATGAAAGCCTTTCTCGGTATTGTCGAACTCTCGCTCGCACTGCTGGTCATGCTCGGCGTACTGCTGCAGACGCCCAAGGCGAGCGGGCTCGGCGGCACCATCGGGGGCGGCGGAGATTCGGGCGGCGGCTACCGCACCAAGCGCGGGCTGGAGAAGAACCTCTTCTATGCCACGATCGGACTGGTCGTCCTCTTCGTGGTGATTTCCGTCGTCTACATCCGAGTTTGATCCGGCGCGGGCTGCTCGCCACCGCGGTGGGCGTGCCGCTCCTCGCACTGCTGACCGTTCTCGTCCTGGTGTTTCGGGGCGTCATCCTGGCGCCCGAAGCTCCGCGCAGCGGCGGCAGCTTTGTCGAAGGCGTGGTCGGCTTGCTTGGCTCCCTGAACCCGCTCTACGGAGCGGCGACGGCGGGGTCCAACGACCTTGACGCGCTTCTCTTCGAGCCACTCGTCCGCGTGTTGCCGACTGGCAGTATCCAGGGCCGGCTCGCGTCGCAGTGGGACGTGAGTCCGGACGGGCGGACCTACACCTTCACCATCCGGCCGGGCGCCCGCTGGTCGGATGGAACCGTGGCGACCGCCGATGACGTCGTCTTCACCGTCCGCACCGTCCAGGACCCGCTGTTTCCCGGCACCGTGCTCAACCAGAGCTGGAAGGACATCATCGCGACCGCCATCGATTCGAATCACGTTCGCTTTGCCCTGCCGGGACACAATGCCGGGTTCCTGGCCAATCTGGAACTGCTCGACATCCTGCCGTCGCACCTGCTGGCGGGAAAGACGATGGGTGAGCTCGCGTCGGCCTCGCCCAACCTGAACCCGGTCGGGACCGGTCCCTTCCGGCTGGTGGCCAACCTGGGCGATCGGATCCAGCTGGAACGTAACGAGTTCGCCTGGCGGCGACCGTGGCTCGACACCATGACGATCCGAAGCTTTCCCTCGCAGGCGGCCGCACTCGACGCCCTCGACCGTGGGCAGATCGACGGGCTCGCCAATCTCACCCCCTCCGGCGCGGCCCAGGAGCAGGCCAACAAGCAGGTCAGCGTGCTCAGCGCCTCGACCTATCAATATGCGGAGCTGCTCTTCAACCTGAAGAGCGACGAGCCGTACTTCCAGGACGTCAAGGTTCGCCAGGCGATCGCGAAAGCCATCGACCGGGCCGCCATCATCCGCGACGTGCTCGGCGGGCAGGCGGTGCCGGATGACGGGCCGATTCCCCGCTCGATCACATGGGCCTACGACAGCGCCGCCCAGCAGCCGGCCTTTGATCCCACCGCTGCCGGCAAGCTGCTCGATGACGCCGGCTGGGCGCTCGTCAACGGTATCCGCACCAAAGGCACGGTGACCCTCAGCTTCGGGCTCACGGTCTCGAGTGACGTGCCGCCTTATGAGCGCGTCGCCGCCAGGGTGGCAGACCAGCTGGCCCAGGTCGGCATCGTGGCCGAAGTACGGCCGGTGACGACCGCGTCGCTGATCCACGACTACCTCAACCCGCGGACTTTTGACATGACGCTCACGGCCTTCGACAACGGGCCCGACCCCGATGTCTACACCTTCTGGCATTCGTCCCAGTCGCACCCGGGGGGATTCAACTTCTCCGGCATGAAGAAGAATGTCTTCATCGACAGCGACCTCGAGGGAGGCCGCGCCACGCTCGACCTGACGGTGCGGGCCAAAGCCTACACGACGTTCCAGGAGGACTTCGCCAAGGAAATTCCTGCCGTCTTTCTCTATAGCCCGCGCTACGTGATGGCGATCAGCCGCCGGTTCCATGGGGTCCACATCGACTCGGCGGTCGAGTCCGAGGAGCGCTACGCCTACGTCAGCGACTGGTACTACGAAGTCGGGCGTTAACCTGAGAGCTGGAGTGCGGCTGAAAGGACTTGAACCTTCAAGAGCTTGCGCTCACCAGGCCCTGAACCTGGCGTGTTTACCGATTTCACCACAGCCGCGTCGAACTACAGATTTTGCCACAGCCGGCCATGGCGCGCGCGCTCGCTGAGCTGACGGCGGCGGAGCTGGGGGTCTTCCGCCGGCAGCTGAACACACCGGCGAAGATCCAGCGGTTCCTGGACGAGATTCGGTACAACACCGAGGTGCACGGCGAGACCTTCCGGTCGCCGCCGCGGGTCCTTGCGGATCGGACCGCGAATTGCATCGAGGGCGCGGTGCTGGCGGCTGCGGCGCTGCGGGTCCAGGGCGACCCACCCCTGATCATGGATTTGACGGCGGTCCGCGACGAGGATCACGTGATCGCGGTGTATCGAAAGGGCTCCCTCTGGGGCGCGATCGCGACCAGCAAGTTCACCGGGCTGCGCTATCGAGAGCCCGTCTACCGGACGGTGCGCGAGCTGGCGATGTCCTACTTCGAGCAGTACTTCAACCTTGCAGGGGAGCGCACCTTACGTGGGTACGGCCGCCCGGTCAACCTGGCTCGTTTCGACCGGTTGCACTGGATGACGAGCGTTGAGGACCTATGGTGGATCGCCGAGCACCTCGAGCGGATCCCGCACGTTCCGCTGGTCCCGCCGGCCGCAGCTCGCGGGCTGACGCGCCTCGGCCCCCAGTTGCGGGCCGCCGGCCTGCTCGTGCATCCCACGGCCGGTCCAGGGCGCCGTGATTGACATTATCGGTAACACTTGTTAAATTAGCGAAACTATCATTCAAATGGCACGGCAAAACCAGCCGTGCGGGGCAGTCGCTGCGGAGGAAGGGAATGAAGAAAGGCGCAACGGAACCGGATATCCCACTGGAAGCCGTCCAATCGCTCTTGACGCGCGTCATCTGGCAAGCCGTCGCCGATCTCAGCGTCGAGGCCTACCAGACGGAAGCCCATCGCTTCTTTGACGGCCAGACCTTCGTCGAGTACTGCGACATCCTTGGCTGGAACGTGCGCCGCGCCCGCGACAGCCTGGGGAAGTTCCTGGACAGTGGCTCGCGGATCTCGGGCAACCACCTGCTTACGGGGCCCGATCTCGCCAGCCAACGCGGCTCGGGCGCCTCGGCCCTCGCGATCTAACCCAGCTTTTGGCTGTTACCAAAAGCTGGTCGGCCGAACCGCTAGACTGGAGCCGAACAGTCCATGAACCTCCTCCTCGTCGAGGACGAGCGAAAGCTCTCGACGCTGCTCAAGCAGCTCCTGGAGGATGAACGCTATGCCGTCGACATCGCGTCGGACGGCGAGCGAGCCCAGGAGCTTGCCGAGACGGCACGCTATGACGCGATCATTCTCGACCTCATGATCCCCAAGAAGGACGGCATGGAGGTCTGCCGCTGGTTGCGCCAAAACCGGATCCAGACGCCGGTCATCATGCTCACGGCGCGCAGCCAGATCCACGACCGGGTCGCGGGCCTCGACGCCGGCGCCGATGACTACCTGCCGAAGCCCTTCGCGTTCGAGGAATTGCTGGCCCGCCTGCGGGCCTTGATGCGACGCGAACAGAAGAATGGGCACGCCAACCGGTTGCAGGTCGCCGATCTCGTCCTCGACTTGAAGACGCACCAGGTCCGTCGAGGCGATGCTCCGATCGAGCTGACGGCGCGGGAGTTCGCCCTCCTGGAGTTTCTGATGCGCCATCCCAACCAGGTGCTGACGCAAGCGCAGATCGCGGAGCGCGTCTGGGACTACAACTTCGAAGGCACCACCAATCGCGTCGCGGTTTACATCTCCTACTTGCGCGACAAAATCGACGAGGGCCGTTCCCCGAAGCTCATCCAAACGGTGTATGGGGTCGGGTACCGGCTGTCGGGATGATGTTCCGGGGCGCGCTGGTGCGCCTCGCTGCGCAGTACTTCGTGCTGCTCGTTCTGATCCTGGGATTCTTCGACCTGATCGTCTACGTCACCGTTTCTCAGTCGCTGCAGGCGAAGGCCGATAACGACCTGAAGCACGCGGTCAGCCAGGCCGCCAAAGAAGTCGTCGCGACGGATACGGTCTCCGTCAATGCGCAGGGTCTGCTCGACCCAAGCGTCGCCGACACTTTCGTTCGCGTCCTGGACGTCAAGCTCCAGGAAGTCGGCCAGCCGCAGCCTGCGCTCAAGAAGCTCTTCAACAGCCCGAGCCTGACCGATCCGATCGAGGGCGCCAAGGCGGGCCAATCCGCCGACACGCGAGTCGCGAACGGCACCGACCTCTATATGGTGCACACCAGCGCCGTCCTCAACCCGAAGTCGAAAAAGGTCGTCGGTGTCATGCAGGTGGCGCAGCCGATCTCGTGGGTCGGGGACGCGCTGTCGGGCCTCGTGCGGCAACTGGTGCTGGCCTCGGCGATCGCGATCATGCTCGGCGCGCTCGCGTCACTGCTGATGGCGACCCGATCGCTGCGGCCGATCAGCCGTGCCTTCCAGCGCCAGCGTGAGTTCGTGGCCGATGCATCGCACGAGTTACGCACGCCGCTGACCCTGATCCGGACCAACGTGGAGGCCTGGCTGCGACGCTCGAATGGCCATACACGAACCTACGCGCAGAGCATCGTCGAGGAGGTCGAACAGCTGAACCGCATCGTCGGTGATTTGACGACCCTCGCGCTGGCCGATGCCAGGCAACTCCGCCTCAATCCCAAGCCGGTTGAGCTCAACGAGGTGGTCAGGGGCCTGATCACTCAGGCCACGCCGTTGGCCGATGAACGGGGTGTGCAGCTTCGCCCAGATCTGAATGGCGGGGTGCGTGTCGACGCCGACCTGGTTCGTGTCCGCCAGCTGCTGCTGATCCTGATCGACAACGCCCTCCTGCATACGCCCGCCGGCGGCGAGGTATCGGTAGGGGTGGCCCGCCAGAACGGCCGCGCGCAGGTCACGGTGACCGATACCGGGGAGGGGATCCCAACGAGCGATCTTCCGCATATCTTCGAGCGCTTCTACCGAGCCGACAAGGCGCGCACCCGCGAGAACGGCGGCAGCGGTCTCGGCCTGGCGATCGCCAAGTGGATCGTCGAGGCGCACAAGGGCGACATCGCGGTGACGAGCACCGAGGGCCGGGGGACAGAGGTTGCCGTCAGTCTTCCCGCGATCGACTGAGCGCTTGGCAGATTCCTGGCTCGGTCCCGGCGTCCGGGCGCGCTACTCGACCTTGATCTCCCGCACCGGCTGCAGAGTGAGCAGGGCGATCAAAAAGAAACCGGTGACGATCCCGAACATCACGCGATAGCCGATCGCGCTCGTGCGGTTGTTGTTGAAGGCGTCGATGATCGGTCCCAGGATCGGCCGCGCAATCAACCCCGCGCTCGCGGTCGCGATATTCGAGACCCCCATGTAGCGACCGGCCTCGGCTTTGGGGATCAAGTCGGTCATGAAGGCCCAGTCGACAGAGAGAAAGGTGCCGAGGGAGATGCCGACGATCAGCCCGAAGCCCAGGATCCACGGGAGGCTCGGAGCGAAGATCAGCAGTGCCGAACCGACCGCGCCGATCACGCAGGCCGCGGCGATCAGCCGCTTCTTGCCGTAGCGCTCGGCGAGGAAGCCGGCGGTCATACAGAGCACGGCCGCGAACACCAGGATGGTCGCCTGTAGGGCGCTGGCGTAGAGCGACGCTTTTCCTTCGGAGTAGTGGAAGGTGTAGCGGATGAAGTTGAAGGCGTAGGTCCCGATCGCGACCGGCGCCATCAGGAAGAAGAGCCGAGAGACCATCAACCAGGCGAAGTCGCGGTAGCGCGTGGTGTCGATGGCGACGCTCAGCAGCACCGACCGATGCAGCTCCTGACTCGCTACGGCGGTGCGCCGTCGATCGGGCACGCCGAAGATCACCAGCGCTCCGGCAATGGCAATGACGACCGGCAGGGTCAGGATGGCGAGCCGGAGATGATGGGTCGGGATCAGCAGCGCGCCGACCACGAGGAAACCGATGATGGTGCCGACCATGTTCATCAGGCCGTAGTAGCCGGAGGCCTCGCCACGCTGGTCGGGCGTCACCTGGTCGGGCAGCATGCCCTGGTAGGGGCCCTGGGCCGTGTTGGACGCGATCTGGAAGAAGACATAAACCAGGAGCAGCGCCCAGTACGAGGTGACAAACGCGATCAGCGTCAGGAAGATGATGTCGCCGATGACGCCGATCGCGATGAACGGGCGACGCCGCCCGAGCGCGAACCGGCTGTTGTCGCTGATCGCCCCGATCGCGGGTTGCCAGACGATCGCGAAGGCCGCGCCGATGGTGTCGAGCACGGACACGTAGGTGTTGACGTCGAGTGGAAACGAGAGCGGACCTAAGTGGGCCGTCATCGGATGGGTGAAGCGCGCCACGAGCAGCGGGATGATATTGCCGCCCAGGGGTTGCATGGTGTAGGCGATCGCAAACCAGAATGAGCTGAGCACGAGCATGCGGGGCCACGACAGATGCGTACGCACCGCCGACTCGTGCAGCGTCCGCAGAAAGCGCCGTTCGGTGGCGGCCATCCCGACGGAGTGTACCGACGCCCGGGGCCGATTTGCTACGGTAGCGTGCGGATGGGTCGCTCGAAGATCACGGTGGTCGGCGCCGGCAACGTCGGCGCAACCCTGGCACAGCGCCTCGCTGAGCGCGGCTATGCGGACATCGTGCTGGTCGACATCGTGGAAGGCCTGCCGCAGGGCAAGGCGCTCGACATGCTGGAGGCGGGGCCGATCGTTGGCTATGACTCGAGGATCACGGGTACCAACGGCTACGACGAGACTAGTGGCTCGAGCATCTGCATCATCACCTCGGGCGTGCCGCGCAAGCCGGGCATGTCCCGCGACGACCTGGTGAAGACCAACATGAACATCGTCCGCGGCGTGACGCAGGAACTGGTGCGCCGATCCCCGGACGCCATCCTGATCGTGGTCAGCAATCCGCTCGACGCGATGGCACAGCTGGCGCATGAGGTCAGCAAGTTTCCTCGTGAGCGCGTCGTCGGGATGGCGGGCGTGCTCGACACGGCGCGCTTTCGCACCTTCATCGCCCAGGAGCTCAATGCCTCGGTGCGGGACGTGGAAGCTTACGTACTGGGTGGGCATGGTGACACCATGGTCCCCCTGGCGCGCATGTGCACCGTGGCCGGCATCCCGATCGGCAAGCTGATCAAGCCGGATCGCATCGAGGCCATCGTCAAGCGGACCCGCGACGGCGGCGCCGAGATCGTCAACCTTTTGAAGACCGGCAGCGCCTACTACGCGCCCTCGGCGGCGGTTGCCGAGATGGTCGACGCGATCATCTTCGATCGCAAACAGATCCTGCCCTGCGCCGTCCGGCTCGAGGGCGAATACGGCATTCGCGGTCTCTTCGTCGGCGTCCCGGTCAAGTTGGGGGCGGGCGGCGCCGAGGAGATCATCGAGCTCGAGTTGTTAAGCGACGAGCGCGCCGCCCTGCAACGATCCGCGGACTCCGTCAAGGAACTCGTCGGCGTTATGGGCCTTTAGTTCTGGAGCCCGTAACGGTATCCTTGAGTCAGTGACCATCGAGATCCGAAGCGGGTATATCCCAGCGTCTAAGCGTCTGATCGAGAACCCGATCGCCGAACAGCTTCGAGAGCTCACCGCCCGGATGCCGAACGCGCGGCTTACCAACTTCGATAACTACAACGTCCAGACCCGCGTAGATTCACGAAGTACCAAGAGCACCTACATCGTCACGGATCGGCCACAGGAGCATACGGCGCAAACCGTGACGCCGGAAGAGGGCCGGAAATGGGCCAAGCTCCAAGACGAGTACATCCGGGGCCAGGAAATGGTGCTCCTCGACGGCGTCATCGGTAACGATCCCGCCTTCCTGACGCCAGCTCGACTCATCATCGAGGCACACAACGCCAACGTTGCGGGGATGCAGCGCCATCTGTATTACCCGCCCGCCCGCGGCCAGCAGCCCGAAGTCACGATGATCATCACGCCGAATCTTCCAGCACCCGGTTATCCCAACGACCGGTTGATCCTGGTCGACCTCGACGCCGGCATCACGCGCGTCTTCAACTCGGACTACTTCGGCGAGTCGAAGAAGGGCGGTCTGCGGATGTGGAACAAGAAGGTCTACGAGGCGGGCGGCCTCGCCATGCATGCCGGCTGCAAGGTCATCCCGGTGGGCACGCAGCAGCGCGTGGTCCTCATCGTCGGGCTGAGTGGGACCGGCAAGACGACGACCACCTTCACCCGGCAAAACAACTCCAAGCCCGTGCAGGACGATTTCATCGCCCTGATGCCGCACGGAAAGATCTACGGCACGGAGAACGGCTGCTTCGCCAAGACCTTTGCGCTGGACGCGAAACACGAGCCGACCATCTACGGGGCGGTCACCAAGCGCGAGGCGTACCTGGAGAACGTCTCACAGAAAGAGAATGGTGGGCCGGTCGACTTCTTTGACGCGAGCTACACCCAGAATGGCCGAGCAACCTTTGAGCTCTCGGCGCTGGGCTGGGTCGAGGATGCCCGCAATATCGGGCCCGCCGACATCCTTCTCATCCTTAATCGCAATGAAAACATCATCCCCGGCGTGGCGCGGCTCGACTCCGCGCACGCGGCGGCCTACTTCATGCTGGGCGAGACCCAGGGCACTTCAGCCGGCGGAAAGGATGAGATGGGCAAGGCCCTGCGCGTGCCGGGCACGAATCCCTTTTTCCCGTTGCGCCACGAGCAGCAGGGGAACCGCTTCCTGGAGCTGGTTCGATCCCGGCCGTTCGAGGTCTACCTGATGAACACCGGCAGGGTTGGTGGCCCGGACGGGTCGCCGGACAGCAAGAAGCTGACGATCGAATACTCGAGCGCCATCGTCAAGGCGATCGCGGAAGGCACGATCATCTGGACCGTGGATCCCGATTTCGGCTACGAGGTCGCGCAGTCCGTTCCCGGCATCGACGATATCGAGGTTCTCCAGCCGCGGCGGCTCTACGAGCGGACTGGTCGCGGCGACGAGTACCGCGCCCTGGTCCAGCGCCTCAAGCAGGAGCGGGTCGCCGAGCTGCAAAAGTATCCGGGCCTGGACAAGGAGATCGTCGCCGCCGTTCGTTAGGTGGATGCCAGGCAGGTCGCGTACCCGGCTGACGGTCGTCAGCGTAGCGGCGGCGCTGGCGCTTGCCGGCGTGACGCTTGCCGTCGCGCTGGGCGGCCGCGTCGGACTCGAATGTCCACATATTTCGCGCTCTAGAGCCATCAATTCCGTGATCGGAAAGGCAAGCGGCTATTCGGCCAGCGCCAGATTGACCACGTTCGGCGAGTTCCAAGCGGCGGACCCGAGCATGGGCCACGGTTCTTCGCAAGAGCTCGGAACTCTCGTGTGGGTTGTCGCCGTGTCGGGGAAGATGCCCAACTTCGCCGTAGGGCCAGCGCCCGGCCGGCCGAAGCCACCGTTGAACTGGATGGTGGTCGCCTCCAATGCATCGACGGGGGACATGATGCTACGGGAAGGCGGATTCATCGGTTCCTGGCCGCCTTACTTCAGCCAGCTTCCTGATCGTGCCTGGTTCTGTCCGGGTTAGGCTTCCGCCTCCCCGATGCGCCGACCGTAGTAGTAGGCCACGATGATGGCGAGTAGTACGAGGATCGCCAGCGGGATGGTGAGCGGACCGAGGGCGCCCGCCACCTTCTCGTAGTTCTGGCCCAGCTTGTAGCCCGCAAACGCGAGAGCCAGGTTCCACGGAATGGCGCCGGCGACGGTCGCCAGCGTGAAGGGGACGACCGTGATGCGCGAGAGGCCCGCCGGAAACGAGATGTAGGTGCGGATGACCGGCAGCAGGCGACCGAGGAAGACCGCAAACAGACCCCAGCGCTCGAAGAACCGGTTCGCGAGCCGCAGGTGACCGGCGGTGAGGCCGACGCGCCGGCCCGGGCCGAGGATCAGCGCTTCGCCGTAACGGCGGACGAGCAGGTAGGCGACCAGGGAGCCCAGCAGGTTGCCGGCGCTGGCCGCCACGACGACGCCGAAGAAGGAGACCTTGCCTTGCGAAGCCAGCGCGCCGCCGAGCGGGACGACGATTTCACTGGAGATCGGGATGCCGGCGCTCTCCGCCGCCATCGTGAGGAAGATGGCGATGAGGCCCCCCGCCGTGATGATCTGGATGATCTGATGTGACATCCGGCGAAGCCTAGCAGCTACCCTTTACCGAACATGCCCGCGAAAAGCCCGCGCGACCTAGCCGATGACGCCCTCGGCCAGCTCGTCGAGCGGCTCACCACCTCGCACCACCGGCGTCGGCTCGAGCACGTGGGCTGGACCAGAGCGATCGATGCCACAGCGGGCGGATGGGCCGAGGGAGACCCGCCGCCACGGCCGGGGAACGCGCTGACGGTGCTGATCGACGGAGCTGACGCACTCCAAGTGATGGCCGCGGCCATCGCGGAGGCCCGATCGCATGTTCATGTCACCGGCTGGCACATCACGCCGACCTATGCGATGACCCGCGGCGACCGGCCGCTCGTCTTGAAACAAGTGCTCGCTGACGTTGCCGCACGCATCCCCGTCCGGGTATTGATCTGGGCAGGCGTACCGGTGCCCATAATGAAGCCCTGGCGCGGCGACGTCCGCAAGGTCCGCGACGAGCTCATTGCCGGCAACCATATCCAGTGCGCGCTCGATGCCCGGGAGCGGCCGATGCACTGCCACCACGAGAAAACGATCGTGATCGATGATCGGATTGCCTTCGTTGGTGGGATCGACCTGACCAATTTCCATGCCGACCGATGGGACACCCAGGCGCATAAGCCGCGCGGTGCGGTCGGCTGGCACGATGTCGCGACCCGACTCGAGGGACCCGCCGTGCAAGACGTCGCGGAAAACTTTGCGATGCGCTGGCGGGCGATCACTGGCGAGGCGCTCGCGCCGGTTGCGATGCCCTCACCGGCGGGCGACATCGAGGTGCAGGTCGTGCGCACGGTGCCCAATGGCACTTACCCGCAGCTTCCCCGCGGGGACTTCCGCATCCTCGAGTCCTACCTGCGCGCGCTGCGTGCCGCGCAGCGCTTCATCTACCTGGAGAACCAGTTCCTCTGGTCGCCCGAGATCCTCGCGGTCCTTCGCGAGAAGCTCGCCAAACCCCCGACGGCGGACTTCCGTATGGTGCTCGTCCTTCCCGCCAAACCGGACAGCGGGAGCGACGATACCCGAGGCCAGCTCGGCACGCTGGTCCAGGCCGACGGCGACGGAGGCCGGCTGCTGGCGTGTACGCTCTACGCGATCGGCGGCGAGCGGGACTGGCCGGTTTACATCCACGCCAAGGTGGGGATCGTTGACGACGCCTGGATGACCGTCGGGTCGGCCAACCTGAACGAGCACTCGCTCTTCAATGACACGGAGATGAACCTGGTCACCCACGACGCGCGTCTGGCTCAGCAAACCCGCATGCGCTTGTGGTCGGAGCATCTGCAGCGGCCGGTTAGCGAGGTGGCCGGTGATCCGACCGACGTGATCGACCGGGTGTGGAAGCCGATCGCCCAGGAGCAGGCGGAGCGTCGAAAGCAAAAACAACAAATGACGCGCCGGCTGATCATGTTGCCCGGGATATCCCGGCGCTCGCGCCTCCTGCTTGGTCCCCTCCAGGGCCTAGTGGTCGACGCCTGACTAACGCGCCGCGAAGCGCTCCTTCAGCTCTCCCACTGCGAAACGGGAAGAAAGTACGGGTAGATATTGCAGCGCCAGCCGATCAGAGGATGCACGCCCAGCCGGCCCGGCGGATCCTCATCGACAAAGGGTTGGCGCACTTCCTGCCAGTTGGGCTCTCCGTTGCACTGCGGGCAGCGCACGGGCGGCCGGAGATCTTCCATGCAGAGCAATGGTATCTGGCTCATGGGATTTTCCCTCCCCGTTGCGGGGGAGGGCAGGGTGGCGGCTTCCGGCTCGATAATGGAGCGATGAAGTTGCTGGGTTTTCAGATTCCGAACTACACCTTTCCGGGGGTAACAAACGACAAGCTCTTCGATCATGTCGTGATGCTCGCCAGCGCGGCGGAAAAGGCCGGCTTCGATTCCGTCTGGGTGATGGATCACTTCTATCAACTGCCCAACATCGGGCCACGGACCGAGCCGATGCTGGAGGGCTACGCCACGCTGGCTGGGATCGCCGCGCGCACGAAGAGGGTGCGCCTCGGCACCCTCGTGACCGGCGTGACGTACCGCAACCCGGCCTTCCTGGCAAAAGAGGTGGCGACGCTCGATGTCGTGTCATCGGGCCGCGCGATCCTCGGCCTCGGCGCGGCCTGGAACGAGGACGAGCATCGCGGCTATGGCTACGACTTTCCACCGGTCGGTGAAAGGATCAGCCGGCTCGAGGAAGCCCTGCAGATCTGCCGGGCGATGTTCCGCGAAGAGGCGCCGACCTTCGAGGGTCGGTACTACCGGATCCACGGCGCGCTCAACTTCCCGCGGCCCGTCCAACCGAACGGCCCGCCGATCATGATCGGCGGCGGGGGCGAGCAACGCACGCTCAAACTGGTCGCGCAGTACGCCGACATGTCGAACATCTTTGGCGACGTGGCCATGGTTCGCCACAAGCTGGAGGTGCTGGAGCGGCACTGTGAGGCGGCCGGCCGCGATCCGAGCACGATCATCAAGACGCGACTCGGCAGCCTGATCATCCGCAAGAGCGACGGGGAAGCCCAGCGACTCTTCGAGCAGGTCTTGAACCTACCGGGAATTGACAAGGAGCGAGTCCGCACCAGCTTCATCGCGGGAAGCCCTGACCGGGTGGCGGAGCAGGCGCAGCAATTTCTCGATGCCGGGCTCGACGGGCTGATCTTCAACATGCCCCGCATGGAGGATCCCGAGGCCATCGAGCTGGCGGGTCAGACGCTGGCCGGCCTGCGGCAAACGGCCGCCGCGGCGCGGTAGCGTAACAGGCGATGGCGGAAGAGCGGCTCTACTCGATCACGGAGGCCGCTGAAAAGCTGGGCGTCTCGCCGGCGACGATTGCGACCTGGATCCGGCTTGGCATTGTCACGGCCAGCCGCCAGGACGGGCTCGGCCGGAATCGGTACACGGAAGCGGACATCAAAGAGATGGAACGCCGCTTTCAGGAGCGGCAGGCTCGCAAGCGCGCCGCGCAACCTCCGTCGCCCTGACACGTACAATACGGAGGTTTTGCGAGGGGGCGAGGAGGACGCATGCAGGCACGGCTGCTGACCACCGCCCCTGAAAAGGCGGAGGCGGACGCGCTCATTCTGCCGATCTTCGAAGGACAGGCGAAGCTGCCATCGGAAGCGGTCGCGCTGGACAAGAAGCTAAAGGGCGCCATCTCGCAACTGCTCGCGGACCGGGAGTTCCGCGGCAAGTTCATGGAATTGGTCCCCGTCCATAACCTCAATACCGTGCCCAGCAAGTGGACCGTCCTGGTCGGCGTCGGAAAATCCGAGGACCTGGACATGGTGCGGCTGCGCAACGCCCTGCAGTCCGCCGGACGGGTGCTGCGGAAGCGCGGTCATCGCCGAGTTACCGTGATCCTCCCCAAAGACGTGGCTGCGAGGGCCAGCGCTGCCGACGTGGCGCGCGCCGTCACCGAAGGGATCGGGCTCAGCAACTTCGACGTGGGCTCGCTGAAGACGCGTCACGAGCACGCGGTGACGCAGCTCAGCTCCCTGAGCATCGTCGGCCTCGACGGGGACAAGGCGGCGTCGGCCGCGGTGAAAGCCGCGCTCGTGCTCGCCGATGCCACCAATCGCATCCGGGAGTGGGTCAATGCGCCGGCGAACACCTTCACGCCGACCGTCTTTGTCGAGAAGGTGAAGGAGGCCGTCAAAGGAACGAGCCTCGACCTGAAAGTCCTCGAGGTCGACGACATGCGCCGGCTGAAGATGGGCGCGCTCCTCGCTGTCGCGCGTGGCTCCGACGAGCCGGCAAAGATGATCGTGCTGCGCTACACCGGCGGACGCAAGGGCGGCCCCATGCTGGCGCTCGTCGGCAAGGGCATCACCTTCGACAGCGGAGGCATCTCCATCAAGCCGGCCCAGAACATGGAGATGATGAAGTCCGATATGGGCGGCGGCGCCGCCGTGGTCGGCGCCATGCTGGCGATCGCCGAGCTCGAGCCCAAGATCAATGTCATCGGCATCGTCCCCACCACCGAGAACATGCCCTCCGGCCATGCCATCAAGCCCGGCGATGTGGTGACGGGCTCGGGTGGGAAGACGATCGAGATCATCAACACCGACGCCGAGGGTCGGCTCATCCTGTCCGACGGCATCACGTACGGGGTGAAGGAAGGCGCAACCCACATCGTGGACATCGCTACGCTGACCGGATCGATCGCACGGACCCTGGGTCCGCTCGCCATCGGCGCCTTCAGCAACAACCCGACGCTGATGGACCAGGTGCGGCGCGCCGCGGATCTGGCGGGCGAGCGGCTGTGGGAGCTTCCTCTGTGGGCCGACTACGACGGATTGATGGATAGCCAGATCGCCGACCTCAAAAATTCCAGCGTCCCCTGGGCTGGCGCGACGACGGCGGCGATCTTCCTTCGCGAGTTCGTCGATGGCAGACCGTGGGTCCACCTCGACATAGCGGGGAGCGCCTGGCAGGACGCGGCCGAACTCAAGACCGTCCCTCGTGGTCCCACCGGTTCGGGGGTGCGCGTAATGGCGCACCTGGCCGAGCTCCTCGCAGAGCGTTAAGCCATCTCCGACGTCACGACGCTTGGCGTCCCGACGGAGGTCCGAACCGACCGGTTGCTGCTGCGACAGTGGCTTGAATCGGATCTCGATCCGCTGGTCGAGATCTATGCGCAACCCGACTACCTCGCCCACATGCCCCCCCTCGATCGGGATGGAACGGCCAAGCAGATCGAAGCGTTTATGCGCAGGTGGCGAGACGACGGTGTCTGCCAGTGGGCGGCGGTCGACCTTCCAACCGATCGGCTGATCGGGCGGATCGGCCTGTTACGGCACCACGATTGGCCGGTCGAGCCCGATCCGATCGAGGTGGGCTGGACCCTGCATCGGGATTACTGGGGCCGTGGATTGGCGACGGAAGGCGGCCGGGCGTCGATGCATATATGGCGCGAGCGGCTCCTGGGCGATCAGCGCCTGATCTCGATCACGGTCCCAGAGAACACGCGGTCGCGTGCCGTCATGGAACGTCTCGGCCTGACAATCCGCGGCACGGCGCCCTGGAGAACGCTCGACGTCGTCTGGTACGCGATCGAGCGCTGAGGCCTAGCGCTTCGCCCATCCGGGGTCGGGGTACCGAAGGCGCGCGGTGGCGATCTCGGGTGGCCAGATAAGTACCGTAAGGCCCGACTGCACCTGCTGAACATAGACCGGCTTCGCGACGTTCGCCCCCCGGTCGTCGAACTTGATCTCGCCGAAGAAGATGTTCAAGTCCATGATGGCGAGCGCATCGTGGACCCACCTCGGTTGCGTCGAGTTGGCCTGTTCGATCGCCACCTCGAGCGTCAAGCAGGCCGCGGTCGCGGCGGCGGCGTACTGGTCCGGCAGGTGCCCGAATTGTTTGGCGAAGGCAAGCGAGTAATGGAAGCTATCGATGAAATAGCTCGTACGGTTTCGGACGCCCGGCGCCCACTGCGTGGTGCCCACGCTGTAGTTCGCCGCGGCCCGAAGGTCCTCCGTGAATTGCGTCGTGCCCGGACCATCGCTGAAGGCCAGCATTTTCGGCTGAATCTTCATTTGTTCCGCCTGTTCGACGGTGCGCACGCTCTCGGCCGGGTGCCCCGCCTCGAGAAGGAGGTCGGCGCCGCTTCCGGCGGCCCCTGCCAGCTGGGCGCTCAGGTCGTTGACCCCGGAGGTATAGCTGGAGCCTGAGACGAGGCGCAGCCCCTTCGCCTGGGCATAGCTGGCCGTGGCGGTGGCTAGTTCCTGGTTGAGGCTATCGCTTGCGAACATGATGGCCAGCGACTGGGGTTTCGGGTCCTGGCTGAGGGCCATATCGATCACGCCCTGAAACTGGCGGTCAAGGGGCGCCAGCACACTAAATAGATAGTGGTAGTGGTTGTCGAAGATGGCGTCGGACGACGCGCCGCTACTAACCATCGGCACCTGGTGGTGCTCGGCGACCGGCGCGGCTCGGCTGGTCGTGGCGTCGTTCGACGGGCCCAGCAGCAGGGTGTCGTGGTTCTGCGAGATCAGCTGTTCGGTGACGGCCGCGGCAATCGACGGGCGGCTCTGGTCATCCGCGATGTCGATGTTCAGGCGGTGGCCGGCGCCCTTTACGGTGACCCCGCCCTTGCCGTTGATCCAATCCTGGCAGAAGAGATAGCCCTCCTTGGCCATCTGACCGCTGTCCGCCTGGCTGCCAGTAAGCGACAGGACGGCGCCCACGTTGATCACGCTCCCGAGCGGGGCTACTGTCATCCCAGGGATCGGGGCGCAGGCGGCAAGGAGTGAAATCAGGACGATCAGCCCCGCCAGAGGGAGCCGCGATCTCCGCACGATGCGTGATTATGTGCCCCTCGCGCCGCGGCGGCGCGGCAAGCGGCTGACAAATTAGGTGATAGCCGAACCGGAAGGGGCGGAGCGCCTACTAAACTATGCGATTGGCTGGGCCGGTGGCGAGTTAGCCAAGTGGTAAGGCAGAGGTCTGCAAAACCTCCACCGCGGGTTCGAATCCCGCACTCGCCTCCAGTTTTTGAATACGATTGGACGCCTGCCTCGCCATTCTCATCGCGGGTGACGGCAACGGTTACGGCAACCTCGATGAACTCCGGCGAACTCTAAGGTGTTTCGAGCTCTCGGGCGCCCGGCTTAGGGATCGCCAGGCCCTCGGCGGTAGCGGCCATCACCCACCAGGCCTGTTGAGCATTAAGACGCAGGTGGCGCTACTCTTAGAAGCGAACTGCACCGTGAAGCCTAGCCCGGGTCAGCGGGTGCTGGCCGCGAGTGAGAAAGCCGTTGATCAGAGGCGGATCAAAGACCGAGGCCGCCTTGCGATCCCTCGCTAGGCGGCTCTGCTATGCCGGTGGCACGGTAATGGTGGCGGCCTTGGCTCTCCGGTTTGCGTTTCGGGTCCCCGGCCCAACATGGCGTTACGTTGTGGCAATCGGGATGTTGTTTGCAGGCCTAGGACTAGGCATCGTTTCAGTGCAACGTGCAGATCTTCGCCGCCTGGCAGGGGTCCTTTCGGCGGCAGTGTTTTTGGCGGCTATTTTGGTGGTTCTGACGGCGATGAGGGTCTCCTGGGCTCGCCCGGCGCTTGCAGTTGTCGGCCTTAGTGTCGGGGTAGCCCTTGCCACTGGTTGGAAGCGCCTCTCGCGTTTTAGATAAGTCAGCACTAAGTGTGGCCCGACGATAGAGCGCGACTTGTTCTGGCACATAGAAAGGCTGTAGACGGCGGTCTTTGGCCGGTCTAACGTAGCTGGAGCGAATGAGTCAGGTCGGACGTCAAACGCCAGCGGCCGCCAACTTTATTGGCGGCACCGGGGCCGGAGCTCGGCCGCAGAGTAACTAACCGTCGACGGACTCTTTCCCCAACACCGCGTTGAGCCAGGATCATGATGCGCATAGTGGTACCTCCGTGTGGTTTTTCTGACTCGGCTGGGGATACGGGCTCTTGCGGCCCGCGAACCCTGCCTCCACAAATGAAAACGAATGAGGGCTCGGGAAATCGACAATAAACGTCGGAGCTGTTGGACGGTGACGGCCAGCGACCCTCCCAGGTCGCGGTCGGGCTGATGGGGGACCTTGCCCTCCCGGTCCTTGGAGCGGTGTTCATCGTTTCGGCTGCTGTCATCTGGTTCGCCGGCATCCAGCTTTCGAGGACCACCGACGAGATTGACTCGCGCTTCGGGCTCGGGGAAGCGCTGGGCGGGCTGATCCTGTTGGCGTTCGCCACCAACCTGCCCGAGATCGCGATCGTGAGCGCGGCGGCGGTCCAGCACAACTTCGACATCGCCACCGGCAACATCCTGGGCGGCATCGCCATCCAGACCCTCGTCCTGGTGGCGCTCGACGGGTTCGGCGTCCCCCGCCGCCCGCTGACCAACGTCACCGCTTCCCTGGTACAGGTGCTGGAGGGAACGCTGGTGATTGCCGTGCTGGCGGTGGCGATCGGGGCGATCCTGCTCCCCAAAGGAGTGGTCGTGGGCCGCATCGACCCCAGCGCGCTACTGATCGTGCTGCTCTGGGCCGGCGGGCTCTACGTCGTCTGGCGCGCCAGCAAGAGCCTCCCCTGGAAGGTCATCGGCGGGGCCGGGCCGGACGCCGGCCCCCGGCGTCGGGCGAAGGCGCGCAAGCCGCGACCAACCGGGGTGACCCTCGGCATCTTTGCCGCCGCGGGGCTGGCGACACTTGTCGCCGGAGTCCTCATCGAGGAAAGCGGCAGCGCCATCGCCACACAGATCCACCTCAGCGGCGCGGTCTTCGGCGGGACCGTGCTCGCGGCCGCGACGGCACTCCCCGAGCTATCCACCGGCCTGGCCGCCGTCCGCATCGAGGATTTCGAGCTCGCGGTCAGCGACATCTTTGGAGGGAACGCCTTCCTGCCGGTGCTCTTCTTCCCAGCAACCTTGCTCGCGGGCCAGTCGGTGCTCGGTAACGCGGCCAAGACCGACGCCTTCCTGGCCGTTCTGGGAATCCTGCTGACGGCGGTCTACGTCGCCGGGCTTGTAATCCGCCCCAGGCGGCAGTACCTGCGGCTGGGCCCCGACTCGCTGCTGGTCCTGGTTCTTTACGGCGCGGGCATCGCCGGCATGGTGCTGGTCAGCCAGTCAGCTCACTGAAGAAAAACGCGGCGGGCCGTAGCCCTCCCCGCTGTGCGGGCCGGCGCTTGTAGGTGGCACGTCGTCAAACTTGAGCCCGGATCAACCCAGTTACCTACATGTTTCGGCAGCGACTCGCTGCGGTCCCGGGATGCCGGTGATCCAAGGCGTGGTTGACGGCAACGGTGACGGCAACACCGCTGAACTCTGGCGATATGCAATGAACAACAATGAACCGTACACGCTGAAATTCAGTCCGCAATGAACCTCAGCGAACTCTGGCGAACTGCAGATTGCGATGCAAAACCTCCACCGCGGGTTCGAATCCCGCACTCGCCTCCAGTTTTTTGTATTCGGATTTCGGCCTAGCCGCTGATCCCTTGTAACAATTGACTGGCATTCTGACTGGCAAGCCGCACATCCTGAGCCCATCTTTTGGGGCCAGAAGGTGGGCTTTACCCGGCGCGACCTGATCCGACAAGCTTGCCGACGCCGGGGATTGCCAGTCAGGGCAGGAACGCAGCCGCTGCGCGCTTACCCGGGGCAAAAGTCGGGCCCAATAGCGAGAGGTCGAGCGGCTATCCTTCGACGCTGCTTGAACTCCTCGTTTCTAAACAAAGGGAGTATGCTGCGAACACCATTTCAAGGGCGCTTTGCCCTCCGACTCAAGATCGTCTGCGCTTGAGCCGCTCAAAGTTTTCCCAAATCCGGGGATGGGCAGAGGCGGTGCTGGCGATGCCAGATTCGCCGATCCGAGAAGAGCGCCGATTCGTAGCAGCGGCGCGCCATGCCGCCCATGGCGCGGGAAACCCCTACCGATTGATGGACGGGGAGAATCCGGATTCGCTCCAGCCCGCAGATGCGAAGCATTGGGTCAGCATCTACTTGGAACTGTTGGCGTTCAAGCAGAAACTGCTCGATCACATGTATCAGGATCTGATGGACATGTCCGGGCCTGCCAATCAGGAGATCAGGCGCATCGATGTGCCCATCATTGAGGGTGAGCAACTCCGCTATCGGAAACGGATCCGTTTTTGGCAAGCTCGCACTCGCCAACTGGCGCGCCCCGCTCCATTTCACTCACCATTCCGTTAGCTAACAACGCCAGCTACCTGGCGCCGATCGAACGATTTCGTCAGCCCGAAACGCCGTCGGACCTGCAAGGAGGATGCGTGAGCGGTCGGAGCTGGACGGGACGATGGGGCGTCGCGCATCGAAATCGGCAACCGCGTGGGCGGTCGGCCCAGGGGCCGATCCTGAATCGCCTGGCAGGCCGAGAGTACCGGATCAACGAGAGCCGTGACGGTGAATGGACGGTGAAGTGGCTTGACGCGGACGGCGACGTGGTGGCGTGGTTTGGTGGCGACGTCAGGTTAGTGTTTGTGGCCCTCGATCATTTCGCCAGCAGAACCGATAGCGAGTTCGGGATCGTCGTGGATCCGGTCTGGCAGAGGGAGCCGGAGCTCTCCGCCGAAATGCGATCGTTGAGCAAATGGGCCGAGGCGGCGCCGCAAACCGATTTGAAAAAGCGAATCAAGCGGCAGCGACGAAAATAAGCTACCCACTTCTTCCACGCGGCGTCCATTACCTGGTGGCCGAGGCACGACGGGCCATCATTAACAGGCGCCTCCGGGGCTTCCCAAGAGTGCCGGCGCTTGAGCCCATGCGGTTCCCGGCATAATTGCAGCAGCCATCAGCCTGATGGCCCCTCGCGGTGGCTCCCAGTCGGACAGGCCCGTCGCGTCAGGAAGCTTGTTCGAAAAGGAGGAGACATCAGATGACTGAAGGAACCATCAAGAAGATCGTGCCCGATCGCGGGTTCGGCTTCATTGCGGCCGACGACGGAAAGGAATACTTCTTCCACCGCTCCGGCGTCCAGGATTTCGACGCCCTCACGGGCGGTGAGAAGGTTTCGTTCGAGATCGAGCCGAGCCCGAAGGGTCCTCGGGCGAATCGAGTTCAACTGAGCCAGTAGCTCGCATTAAAAGACGGAGGGTTCGATCGCTCGGCCCCTCCGTCACTCCCCCGTAGACCAGCACAACGGGGAGCCACGATGGAAGGTACCAGGATGCCGCAGCGCCCGGCGACACGTCGCCTTACGAGGTCACTCCTGAGTGCGAAGGGCGCTCCAGCCGAGGACTCCGGTGACCCCCTCCAGCCGGTCCTTGATGGTGAGGCCATGCGAATCGATCGCATACTCGAACACGCCCTTGTCGTGGTTGCTGGTTCGCATCTTGATGACGTTCAGCGCCCGGCGGAGTTCCGAACCGATTTCGAGGTAGCGGAGCATGATCACGTTGTGGAACAGGAAGGACAATCCACCGATCGGTTCCGTCATGGGTCCCAGGGTGGTCGTTTCACTCGTGATCACGACCGAGGCGCCGGCGGCACGGATCCACCCCACCAGGCTGCGGGAATAGGCGGGGAACCGTTCCGCCTCGCGGGCCGCAAACACCAGCTCGGCCAGACTGTCGACCACCACCCGGCGAACCAAGCCCTTGGCGAGCTCGCGGCGCACGGCGCCCGCGATCGTGTCGAGGTCCAGCTCTCCAATTGGGACGTAATGGATGGCCAGCTGCCCT
Source organism: Candidatus Acidiferrum sp. (assembly GCA_035602395.1). Taxonomy (GTDB): domain Bacteria; phylum Chloroflexota; class Dormibacteria; order CF-121; family CF-121; genus CF-13. The sequence continues at coordinate 1,459 of DATNMH010000047.1, read as the reverse complement.
GACTTCCAGGCGCCTTCCATGTCCCACCCGAAGCTGGTGCCCTTCCTAACGAGCTGGTCGCCAGTTTCCTGGAAAGAGACGTAAAGGCCGCGCTCTCCGGCCTCCAGGCCCCGTGCGATGAATCGGAGCCCAAGGATGGTCTTGCCGGCGCCGGACGGTCCGAGGACGACCGTCGATTGGCCGGCCGTCATCCCGCCGCCCATCAACTCGTCGAGCCTGGGGTTGCCGCTGGAGACCTTCCCCGTGGCCTCGGCGGTGTGCGTTGGCGCCAGCGTCTCCAATCGAGGGAACACCTCGAAGCCCGTCTGGCCAATGCGAAAGGAATGCTTGCCGACCAGGTGGTCACCACCGCGCAGCTTCACCACCCGCAGCCAGCGGCGGTCCACCGGCTCATGGGGCTCGTACGCCAGTTGGACAATTCCGTCCGCCAGCGAGAACTCGACCCCGCCCTCGATCTCCGCGGGCGTGTACTCACCCACCAGCAGGAGGAGCGCCTCAGTGTGCGCGACCCGGCTCGCGAGGCCATAGAGAGCGGTTCGGAGCTCGTGCTCGCTCACGAAGTCGCGAATCGCCTTGGCGCTATCGATCACCACCACGGCCGGCCTGGTCTCAAAGCACTTCCGGACCACTTCCGATACGACCGGTTCGAGGCCCTCTGTGCCTGCTTCCGCCACCAACTCGCCCAGGTGGATGAAGTCCACGCTCTTGCCGAGCGCTGCTGCCTTGAAGAAATCGAACGGCTCAAGGTGCCGCACGAGCTTCACGTGCGGCTCGGACAGCGTGGTGTAATACAGCGCCTTGTGCTCCGGCGTGGCGTTGGCGAAGCAGATCTGCTGGGCGAGGATGGTCTTGCCGGTGCCCGGGGCCCCGGCGAGGATGACGAGCGAGCCCGGCTCGAGCCCGCCCCCGAGAATGAGATCGAGGTCCGGAATCCCGGTTCGCAGCCGTCCCATGTCAGCCGCCGTCTTCTCGGATGAGGTCGGCCGCGGTCAGCAGGAGTTCATTCGGCAGGAATGGTTTGCGCAAGACCGCATCGGCCGCGGTGGCCAGTTCGGAGTTGCCGCTTACGGCCAGGATCGGGATCGCCGCCGTCTCTGGATCCGACCGCAGGCGCGAGATGAACTCGAGTCCGCCCATCGTCGGCATCATGGCGTCCGTGATCACCAGGTCGGGGCGCGTCGCCTTGACGGACTTCAAGCCAGTCCCGCCATGGCGCGCCTCCATGACAGTATGGCCGGCGCCCTCGAAGATCAGCCGCATCATGAACCGGATGTCCGGCTCGTCGTCGACGATCAGAATCCGTGCCACTCGGTAGTCCCGTCCTCTTCCGGACTCGACTCTTTGGACGTCTATGAGCGGGGGAGTGACGTGATCTAGATTTGCTGCCCCACAGGCCGTGCACGACGCCCTTCCGAGACTCATGAGGCCGGCAGCTGCCGACCTAGCTCACCTTACCCCT
>DATNMH010000046.1:0-34641 GCA_035602395.1 Candidatus Acidiferrum sp. | reverse complement strand
AGCATGCGGGCCACGACATCGTCGGAGTCTTCGGCGGGATCGGCCACGAACGGGCCGAGGCTCATGTAAGCGGCGACCGTGTGGGTCCGCGGATCCGCACCCTCCGCAGCCGCTCGCGCGAGGTCTCGTTCGGTCAAGATGCCGACCAGCCGGCCGGCTTCCACAACCGGCAGTGCGCTGACGTCCACATACCGCATCTGGCTCGCCGCCTGGCTCAAGGTGTCAGCTAGGTCAGCGGTCTGGACCCGTTGTCGGGTGAGCTCACCGATTTTCATTCTGCTCATCTCCTCTAGTCGCGATTACCGGCGCCTACGATCATGTTGAACGTGGTTACCTGCCTTGACTGCAGCCGATTGGCCCGCCAAGACCGGGACTGGATGGCGGCAGTCCCGAAACTGAGGGGCCATCCGGCCCTACTCCAGTCCTGAAACGAGATGTACCGTGAGAGTCGACTCCGGAAACTACTGCGAAAGAGTCAAACGGCTTGGAAGACTGAAAACCTGAGAAGGCCGAAAAGGTAATCGACGGGAAACCGCTCTGGACAAGCCGCGAGACCCCTAAACACTAGTTCCCGGAGTCTTCTTATTGGAGGCTGAACGGCGGATATTGATCGGTGACCAGGACCGTGGCGTAGCCGGTCACCCGGTTGCTCCACCGCATCGCCCCAACCACAAAGTCGAAGAGGCCGCGCGGATACCGCCCGGTGAACAGGATGGCGAACCAGGCGATGATCACCGCCACCAGGGCACCAATCCCGACAAAGAAGAGCACGATGTAGTGCGGGATTGCCAGCAGCCACTTCACCAGCGGAAGCCATCGGTTGAGCTGCCGGGCGTTCGGGTACGGGAAGTCCAGGTGAACCGCCTGTTCCTCGTCCGTGGACGGATAGTGGTCGTCGAGCAACAATAGGTAGGCGGTGACCCGATTCGTGAAGCGGAGCAGCTGGAGGTTCCAGTCGAACCACCACCGTGGATACTTCTGCCGGAACAGGATCATCAGCACCACGGGGAGAAAGAGCAGGCCACCCGCAGTCGCAACGGTGCTGACGGTCTCATGCGTCCCATTGGTGGTCGCCACATAACGAGTTGAGGTGGTGGTAAGCAAGCTGAGGATGAACGCAATGGGGATCGCCGTAATGATCCGGAACGCGCTCGTCAGCCTGTTGAGGCCTCGGTCGGGATAGTCAACCGCGAAGGTAACCGGGTACGTCGGCTTCATCGTGACCCCTCCTCACGCAATCAGCGACTAGTTCGTTCGACCAGTCTAGACCCGCGTTCCAACCCCTATTAGGTCACGCGGCGGACACCGCTGCTTCGATCGCGCCGGCAAGCCGATCGACGAAATCCTTGATGGTCGCTTCCGCAACGCGGGAGAGCAAAGCCTTGTCGATCGTCCGTCCGACCAACCCGAGTGGTGGCTGATACCGTCCGCTGAGCGACAACTGCGTCAGCTCGGTTCCCAGCGACGCGAACTCCAGCTCCGCATCGAGCACCGGGAAAAGGCCGGCCGGCCCGGTGGCGCGCCAGGAGATGGGGATCCAGGTCTTACCGGTACTCGCGACCGGAGCGCCAACGTCAATCTCGACGTTCTTGGACACCCGGTGACCGTCCACCGGAAAGCCAACCTCCGCCAGCAGGTGCTGGCCCCGATCGTCCGCGAAACTGGCAATGCTGGGGATCAGGCTCTCGGGCGCGGAGAGGAGCGCCTTCTCGAGGGCTGCGCGTGGGTGTGGCAGCTCGACGTAGTACCTGATAAAGATGTCTCCACGGTACAGCCGATGCTCCGCCAGCCACAGGGACCATGGTCCCCATTCGCGTAGGACCGACCCGGTCTGTTGACCGCGGCTTTTGCGAAGATAGGGTGGTCTTGAGCACGATGCCGCTTCGGGTGGTCCTGGTCGATGACCATGAAGTCGTCCGCAATGGGATCAAGGCCCTCCTCGAGGAGATCCCGGATGTGAGCGTCGTCGGGGAGGCGGGGACCGTGAAGGAGGCCATCGCCCGAGTGGAGTGGGCGCGGCCCGACGTGGTCATCATGGACGTTCGCCTGCCGGACGGCAGCGGGATCGAGGCCACCCGGGAGATCCGGGCGCGGCTGCCGAAGACCCAGGTCCTCATGCTCACCACATTCGCCGACGACGAGGCGCTTTTCGCCTCGATCATGGCGGGCGCGGCCGGCTATGTCCTGAAGCAGATCAAGGGCGCCGACCTCGTCCGGGCCGTCCAAACGGTTGGCCGTGGCGAGAGTTTGCTCGATCCCGCCGTAACCAAGGGTCTGCTCGATCGGCTGCGAAAGGGCAAGCATCTGCTCAAGGACGAACGTCTCGCGCGCCTTTCGGCCCAGGAAGAGCGGATCCTCGAGTTGATCGCCGCCGGCAGGACGAATCGCGAGATCGGGGACAAACTGCACCTGGCCGAAAAGACTGTCAAGAACTACGTCACTAGCATCCTTTCCAAGCTCGAGGTCGCCCGCCGTGCGGAAGCGGCGGCCTACCTGGCGCGACACACGACAACGCCGGGGGCCTGAGCCTCCGCGCCTCGCCCGTCCTAAACGTCGCAGGACTATTGGCCGGGTCGCTCACCGGGTTGCGGGGCTAGCGTGGGGCCAGAGGATCGCGTAAGCGACCCCAAGGAGGACGCAAACATGGAACACGATCAGCACTCGCCGCGGATCGTTATTGGACTCGATGGATCGCCGGGATCAACGCACGCCCTCCAGTGGGCCATGGACATGGCAAAGCGACTGGGCGGCGAGATCGTCGCGGTCCACGTCGACAGCCTCCCGATCTACATCCCAGGCCCGATGGGCATCGTGCCGCCGGCCGAAACACCGCAGGAGCGGGTAGACCTCCAGGAGGCGTTCACCACAGAGTGGTGCCTGCCACTACGCAAGTCGGGCGTTCGTTACCGTGCCGTCCTCGAGGAGAGCACGCCAGTTGGCACGGCGCTGATCGAGGTCGCGTTGCGTGAGGGCGCCGACATGATCGTCGTCGGTTCGCGGGGCCACAACGGGGTGACTGAGCTTCTCCTGGGAAGCGTCAGTCATCAGGTCGCCCATCACAGCCCGATCCCGGTGGTCATCGTTCCGGCCGTGGCCAGGGTGAAGGTGAAGGTGGAGGCGAAGGCCCGACTCGGCGAGGTTGTACATCCCGCGATGCTGCCCGTCTTTTAAGTTCTCAGGCAGCTCGCAGGCGTTCGGCGGTGCCAGACAGCGAGCTGTCTGGCATGGGCTCTCCCGCGGTAGCCTGAAGCGCACGTAAGGCGTTGACGATGACGGCGATGTCGATGCCCTCCTGGAGCAGGGCGCCCGGTGCCGGCGGCAACCATCCCGCCGCCGCGATCGCCATGGCGACCAGCGACAGGCCCATGCCGACGACAACACTCTGCACGGCGATCCCCCGGCTTCGGCGCGCGATCGCCATGGCCAGGACCAGCCGGTCCAGCCGGTCGACCAGCAGCACGACATCCGCCGCCTCCGATGACGCGGTGGCCCCGCGCGCGCCCATCGCGACCCCGACATCGGCTGCCGCCAGGGCTGGGGCATCGTTGATGCCATCGCCCACCATGACCGTCGTCCCTTGCGCACGGGCGGCACGCACGGCCTCGATCTTGTCGGCCGGAGACTGCTCGGCCAGGACGGCGTCAACCTTGAGGACCGCGCCGATTCGGGCCGCCACACTGGCGTGATCCCCACTGAGCATCGTCACGCGTCGCACGCCGGCGGCGCGCAATGCCTGGATCGTGGCGACGGCATCCGGCCGAATTGGATCGGTCAGCCATACCATCCCCATCAGCGTGCCGTCGATAGCGATGAACACCGTCGACGCCCCCTCGTCCGCCACGCGTTGCTCGGCGACTCGCGCCTCTTCCGGTATCGCTCTGCCGGGTGTGACCCAGTTGCGCCGTCCAACCGCCACCAGCCGGCCTTCAACTCGTCCGCGAACCCCATTGCCGGCTTCCTCGCTGACGTCCTGCGGCGCGACCAGTTCGAGCCCCCGCGCTCGCGCCCCGTCTACGATCGCTCCGGCCAGCACATGCGAGGAAGCCTGCTCGATGGACGCGGCAAGGCGAAGAATCGTATCGGAATCCATCTGGCCAAAGGTCATCGTTCCGCCAAGAGTTGGGACGCCGGTGGTGACCGTGCCCGTCTTGTCAAGGAAGACGAGTTCCGCCCGGCCCAGTGTCTCGAGCGCGCCTCCACCCTTGACGATAATGCCGGCGGCTGCCGCTCTCGACATGCCCGAGACGATGGCAACCGGCGCCGCCAGCAGCAGCGGACAGGGCGTCGCGACTACCAGGACGGCGAGCGCCCGAACTGGATCGCCCGAAAGGATCCACGCCAGCGCTGCCAGCAGCAGCGTGAGCGGGAGAAAGATCACGGCATAGCGGTCGGCAAGCCGGACGAAGGGCGCCTTCGACGACTCGGCTTCGCGCACCAGCCGCACGATGCCGGCATAGGTGCTCTCCGCGGCGGCGGCCGTCGCCTGCAGGTCGAACGCGGCGCCCGCGTTGACGCTGCCGCTCTGGACCTTGTCGCCAGGCTCGTGATGGACCAACGCCGACTCACCGGTGAGCGCCGACTCGTCGATCACGGCTGGGGTTTCACGGACGACCCCGTCGACGGGGAGCACCTCTCCCGCCGTCACGAGCAGCCGATCGTTGGGCTTGATCGCATCCACCGTCACCGTCTCGACCGCGGCTCCCAGGTAGCGGTGGGCCGTCCGAGGGGCGCGAGTTAGCAACGCGGTGAGTTCGGCGCGGGCACGCGCCCCTCCGTAGGCTTCGAGCGCCTGGCCGGTGGCGAACATCAGGGAGATCAGCGCGCCGGCCAGGTACTGGTGGTAGCCGAGTGCGCCGGCGAGGGCGAGGAACGCAATCAGATCGACGCCGAGCGAGCCGCGACGCAGCCGCTGCACGAGCGAGATGGCGACTGGCGGCACCGCGATCGCGGTCGTGAGTGCCCAGGCGACGTCCGAAGCGGAGCGCCACCCCAATACCCACGCGACCGCCCCAGCCAAAAGGCCGGTAAGGGCCAGGGCCACCATGGCGACACCCGAGTCGAAGGCCCGCCGGAGCGTCACGCGGAGCCTGCACCGGCGAGGTTTCGCGCTCGCGCGCGCAACGATTCGCACATCCATTCGCAAACGCGCGGGAGGTTGGCATCCTCGACGCGGTAGTAGACCGTCGTCGCCACCCGCCGTCGCGCCAGCAGGCCGGCGGCGGCCAGGCGGTTCAGATGCGCCGACGCGTTGAATCGCGAGGTGCCGACGGCGCGGGCGATGTCACCAACAGACAACTGGGGGCACTCCATGAGCACGTTCATGATGCGCAGCCGGGTGGGATCGCCAAGCAACGCAAAGCGGTGCGCTGCCAGTTCGACGAGGTCCGGGCTCATCGTCATGCCATGACGATAGCTCCGTAACTGATCAAGCACATAGGGCACATAGGCCCTATCGGACCGGGACTCCCGCCTCTGATGGGCACCGCGTCGTCGGACGACACTGGTGGCGCTAGGAGGTAGCGAAATGAACGAAGAAGAAGAGACGCTCTCGCTGGTCTTGTTCTCCGGAACGGACGACAAGCTGTCAGCGGCCGCGGTGCTGGCCGTCGGGGCGGCCGCGATGGGGCGGACGGTCAACGTCTTTCTGCAGTACTACGCGCTGGACGCCTTCCGCGCCGACAGCATCGATGCCGACCACGCCCTCTCGCCGGAGGCAACGGTCCAGCAGGCGCCCTCGGTCAAGAACCACCCGGGGACCCATTGGAGCGAGCTCTTTCGCCAGGCTAAAGAAGTCGGCGCGGTCTCGGTGCACGCCTGTGCGCTGTCGATGGAGATGTTCAAGCTGGAAAAGAACGACCTGGACCCGCTGGTGGACGACGTCGAAGGCGTCGCCGCCTTCATGGCCGACGCCACCGGTCCGATGGTCTTCATCTAAAGGAGAAATGGAAATGATTGCCGTACAACCGACAAAGACGATCGACGCGCGCGGGATGGCCTGCCCCGGCCCCCTGATGGCGCTGATCGGGGCGATCCGCCAGGGCCAAGTCGGAGACGTGATCGAAGTCTGGTCGAGCGACCAGGGGTCGCGGACCGACATCCGGGCCTGGGTAACCAAGGCGAAGCACGAGCTGGTGTCAGTCGTTGATGAGAACGGCTACGCCCGCTTTGCCGTCCGCAAGGCGAGGTGAGCACCATGCCATCCCAGGTGATCGTGCTCGGAGGCGGGGTCGGTGGGACCATCGCCGCCAACCTGGTCAGCAAGGAACTCGGCGCGGCGGCCAAAGTGACGCTAATCGACCCGGTCGGGATGCACGTCTACCAGCCCGGCTTCCTGTACGTGGCTCTTGGCCAGGCGAACGGTCGCTGGCTGGCCCAGGATGAGCGGCGGTTGCTGCGCGACGAGGTCCAGCTGGTGATCGACCGGGCCGTCAAGATCGACCCGGAGAATCGCAGCATCGAGCTGGCCCGCGGCGGCAGCATCGGCTACGACTATCTCGTTCTTGCCACTGGCGCCCGGCTCGCCCGCGAGGAAATCCCCGGTCTGGTGGAGGGCGCCCACGACTTCTACTCGCTCGAGGGTGCCATCCGGCTGCGCGAAGCGCTGCGCACGTTTCCCGGCGGCCGCATCGTGATGGGCGTCGCCGGCATCCCTTACAAGTGTCCGCCGGCGCCCGTCGAATTCGTTTTCATGCTCGAAGAGTTCCTCCGCAAGCGCGGCATCCGAGAGAAGAGCGCCATCACGCTCGCGTCGCCGCTCAACCGGGCCTTCACGATCGAAGCGACATCGAAACTCGTCCAGCCGATCCTGGAGGAACGCGGCATCGAGCTCGGCACCTTCTTCAACGTCGAAGCGGTGATGCCGGATAAGAAGGTCGTGACATCCATCGAAGGCGAGGAACTACCCTATGACCTCCTCGTGCTGGTTCCGCCGCACCGCGGCGCCCAGGTGATCGAGGATTCGGGTTTGGGCGACGAGCGTGGCTGGGTACCGGTCAGCCGGGCGACGCTCCAGCACGAGAAGTTCGACACCATCTTCGCGATCGGCGATGCCACCAACCTACCGATCTCAAAGAGCGGCTCAACCGCTCATTTCGAGGCACCGGTGGTGGCGAGCCAGATCGCGGCGCGCATCCGTGGGACGGCGGCGAAGGAGAACTACGGCGGCCGGGTGATGTGCTTCCTGGAGACAGGACACCACCAGGCGACGACGATCCGATTCGACTATCAGCATCCCCCCGTCTCCCCGCAGCCGTCGCTGCAATGGCATGTCGCCAAGTGGGCATTCAACCGGCTCTATTGGCAAACCGTGCCGCAGGGCCGGGTGGCCTGAAGGAGGTGAACACGATGGAAACGTTAAGTATCACGCGCCGGCTCGATGTGAAGGGTTTCAACTGCCCCATCCCAATCGTGAAGACCGCCATCCAGATGAAGCAAATGGCGTCAGGCGAAATGCTCGAGGTACTGGCAACCGACCCCGGGTCGGTCCCGGACTTCAATGCCTGGAGCAAGACGACCGGCAACGCATTGGTCGAACAAACCCTGGAGGGCGGTATCTACCGCTTTATCCTGAAGAAGAGGTGAACACTCCGATGAGCACGACACTAACGCAGACGCCGAGCGTTTCGATCGAAGAGGCGATGCAGCAGACGCCGCCGAAGCTGGAGCCGAAGCTGGTGATCTTCGCCTGGAGCGGCGAGCTGGACAAGATCTGGCCGACCCTGATTCTGGCGACGACGTCGGCCGCAATGGGTCAGGATACGACCGTCTTCTTTACGTTCTGGGGCCTGTTCCCGCTGGTGAAGAACGAGGTCCGGATCACGGGCGAGAACTGGATGCAGAAGATGCTGTCGATGATGAACCGCGGCGGCATCGACCACCTGAAGCTCTCGAAGATGAACTTCGTCGGCGCCGGCCCGGCGATGATGCACAGCCTCGCCAAGAGCCACAAGGTGGCCAGCCCGGCGGAACTGCTGGCACTTGCGAAGGAAATGGGCGTCAAGCTGATTCCCTGCCAGATGACGATGGACATGATGGGACTCAAGCGCGAAGACCTGATCGAGGGGCTCGAGGAGCCGGCCGGAGCCACCACCGCGCTGCTCGCCGCCCAGGGAGCGTCGACCCTCTTTATCTAAGAGTCCTGCGGGCGAGGGGACACCTGGCCCTCGCCCGCAGCAGCCGTTTGCCGACACTCAGAGTAGACGAAATATCGGAACACGACATCACAGAGGTGAAGAAAGATGTTTGATCGCATTCTCGTCGCCGTCGATGGCTCGCCTTATTCCGCACCGGCCGTGTCCACCGTCGTCGAGGTCGCCACCAAGTTTCAAAGCCAGGCCATGGTGCTCCATGTCCGCGAGCACGATCGCGGCAGGGCGGGCGCCTTTCCGCTCGAGACGCCGCAGGAGGCGACCCAGCTTGTGGCCGAGACCGTCGTGGCCCTTCGGCACGCCGGTATCGTCGCCACGGGTGAAGTCCATGGAGCCGTCGCCGGGAACGCCGCAAGAGAGATCGTAGACACCGCCAGGAGCCAGGGAGCCGACCTCATCGTGATGGGATCGCGGGGTCTCTCGGACATCGCCGGCCTGTTTGTCGGCAGTGTGACCCATCAAGTCTTGCACCTGGCGCATGTCCCAGTGCTGGTCGTCAGGCCGCCGGAGACGCCGGCAAAGAAGCCGGAAGCGGTTGCGGCAACCGTGGTGGGCACGCTCAGCTGAATATGCAGGGAGGTTGAAATGACCCATCGAGTCAACCGGATCGCCCTCGGCGTTCTCGAACTGTTCGTGATGCTGACCGCGGTCCAGGGCGCGATCTTCGTCATTCCCAACCTCCCACCAGCTTGGATCAAGGGCACCCCCTTTGCCGACTACACGATTCCTGCCCTGGCCCTGGGCATCATCTGTGGTGGCGGAAGCCTGATCGCCGGGCTGGCCGTTATGTTCAGACCTTTGCTGGGAGGCGCCCTATCGGTTATGGCCGGCATGGTGATGATTGGATTCGAACTGGTCGAAATCAGTGTCGTGGGCTTCACGCTCGTAACCAACGGGCCCGGCACCCCACAGGCGTGGCTCCAGGTCATCTACCTCGCCGTGGGGACCGCGATTGTGCTTCTCGGCATGCGCCTATTTTTGGCTGAGGGCGCGACCACGGTCCGCCGCCTGGGAAGCGCCTGGGGCGCCTAGCATTCATGCGGTGAGCCAGACCGTTTCGGGCCCGGGAGCCCCGGCGCTGGAGGCGGACATCGCCTTGCGAGACGGGTCCACCGTCCGCGTGCGGCCGACGCGGGCAGGTGACGAGGCGGCCATCCTCGCCTTTCTCGGTGGCCTGTCGGAAGAGTCACGGTATTTTCGCTTCTTTTCCGGCGCGCCGAACCTGAAAGAAGCGGCTCACCGGGCAGCCATCTCCGACCTCAATGAGCGGTGCAACCTGGTCGCCCTGGTTGGCGCCGAGCCCACCATCGTCGCCCAGGCCGGCTATGTCCGCACCGATGGGGATCGGGCCGAAGTCGCCTTCGCGGTGGCGGACACCTTCCAGGGCCGCGGCATCTCAACCATCCTGCTCGGCCAGCTCGCCGAGATAGCGCAGGCCGTCGGCATTTCCACCTTCGACGCCTCGGTCCTCTCCGAAAATCACCGCATGATCGGGGTATTCCGGGAGAGCGGCTTTGCGGTATCGACTCATGCCCAGGCTGGCGTCATCGACCTGGAATTCCCAACCTCCCTGCGGCCGGAAGCCATCGAGCGGTTTGCACGTCGGGAGCAGAGCGCCGCGATGGCGGCACTCGAGCATGTGCTCGTGCCCTCCTCAATTGCCGTCATCGGCGCATCGCGCACGCGAGGCACGATCGGCGCGGAGCTTTTCCACAACCTGCTCGAAAGCGGCTTCAACGGCCCGGTCTACCCTGTCAATCCCTCCGCTCCCGTCGTGCAGTCGGTGGTGGCGTATCCAACAGTGCTCGCTATCGAGGGCCCGGTCGATCTGGCGGTGATCGCGGTGCCCGCGATCCGTGTGGTCGAGACGGCGCGCCAGTGCGCGAGCAAAGGGGTCAAGAGCCTGGTCGTGATCTCTTCCGGGTTCGCCGAGTCAGGCGGTGAAGGCATCAGCCGCCAGTCCGACCTGCTCGCCGTTTGCCGGCAAGCTGGGATGCGGCTGGTCGGGCCCAACTGCATGGGCGTGATCAACACCGCGCCGGACGTTTCGATGAATGCCACCTTCGGCCCCGCCACACCCCCGCGCGGCCGCGTGGGCTTCATGTCGCAGAGCGGCGCCCTCGGCCTGGCCGTCATCGACTACGCCAAGAGCCTGGGCCTGGGATTGTCCTGGTTCATCTCGGCCGGCAACAAGGCTGATCTTTCCGGCAACGACGTGCTCCAGTATGCGGAGACTGATCCGCACACCGACCTGGTCCTGCTCTACCTCGAATCATTCGGGAATCCGCGCAAGTTCGCGCGGATTGCCCGCCGGGTCGCTAAGACCAAGCCCATCATCGCCGTCAAGAGCGGGCGCTCCACGGCCGGCGCCCGGGCGACCTCGTCGCATACCGGCGCGCTGCTCTCCGCCTCGGACGCCACCGTCGATGCCCTCTTCCGCCAGGCCGGCGTCATCCGTACTGACACCCTGGCCGAACTCTTCGACGTCGCGGCCCTGATGGCCAGCCAACCCGCTCCGGCGGGAAAACGAGTGGCCATCATCACCAATGGCGGCGGTCCCGGGATCCTCTGCGCTGACGCCTGCGAGGCGGAGGGCCTTATCGTGCCTCCCCTTCCCGACGACGTCGTGGCCGCCCTGCGGGAATTCCTGCCACCCCAGGCGTCGGTCCGGAATCCGATCGACATGATCGCCGCCGCCTCAGCCGACGACTACCGGCGAGTGATCCACACGGTCGCGGCCTCGGACAGCATCGACGCCATCGTCGTCATCTTCATTCCGCCGCTTGTAACGCGGCCCGCCGACGTGGCACGGGCAATCCGAGACGCGGCGGAGGCGTTGCCGCGGCCGATCCCGCTCGTCAGCGTCTTCATGTCGGCGCACGGCGTGCCCGACGAGCTGAAGGGCGAAACCGTCAGCGTTCCCTCCTACCAGTTCCCCGAAGATGCAGCGCGAGCGCTTGCTCGGGCGGCTGTCTACGGAGAGTGGCGTCAACGCCCGGAAGGAACGCTGCGCGACTTCCCTGACGTGCGGCCCGACGAGGCGGCAGGGATCATCTCGTCGGTGCTCGCCACCGGTGCCCGCTGGCTGACCGCGCAGGAGAGCCAGCGGCTGCTGACCTGCTACGGGATCCCGCTTGCGCCAGCTAGTTTCGTATCGACACCCAAAGAGGCCGCAGCCGCCGGTCGTGAGTTGGGGGGACCGCTGGTGCTCAAGGCGATGTCGCCTTCTCTGCTCCACAAGTCCGATGCCGGCGGTGTCCGCCTGGGTTTGAGCAGCGAAGAGATCGAGGCTGCCGCCACCGCAATGGTGCGGCAAATCGCTCGCCAAGGTCACGAGCTTTCCGGCTTTTTGGTTCAGGCGATGGTGACCTCCGGCGTTGAGATGCTGGTCGGCGTCGTTCACGACCCCCTGTTCGGGCCGGTTCTGGCCTGCGGTGCGGGCGGGACCACGGCGGAATTGCTCAAAGACATCGCCGTGCGGATCACGCCGCTGTCCGATCTCGACGCGCACGAGATGGTGCGGTCGCTCAAGACCTTTCCGCTCCTCGACGGCTACCGCGGCGCCCCTAAAGCGGACGTCGCCGCACTCGAGGACGTGATGTTGCGGGTCAGCGCCATGGTCGAAGGCCACGCGGAGATTGCCGAGCTCGATTGCAACCCGGTCATGGTCTTAGAGCACGGTGCCGTCGTGGTCGACGCCAGGGTTCGGCTGGAAATGCCGGTCCCGAGGCGACCGATTGGTGCCCGCTAGGCCGTTGCCGCCGCCGCGAGCGATCCCCCGCGGATAAGGGTCTGGACCAGGTCCGTCAGGCCGTCGACGAATTCCTTGATGGTCGCCTCACCGACTCGCTGCGCCGTTCCCCGGTCGATGCGCCGCTTCGTGCCGGAGCCAGGAACGTAGTAGCGACCGGCGATCGCCAGCTGGCTACGGCCGCATCCTAAAGAGCCGACCTCCAGGTCCGCATCCAGTAGCGGCCTTGCCGTCTGCGGTCCAACGAGCGCCCAGGCCATGGTGCGGGTGGTGGTGGATCCATGCCGAACAGCCGGCGTCACACCGAGCACGACCACCGCTCCCGCGACGTCATCAGCCGCGTTGGGATCGGCCTCCAGCATGAAGCCGAGCGCCCGAGCATGCGCCTTGTTTGCCATGCCGACGAGCCACTCTCCGGGGAGCTCGTCGAGTGCGGTCTCGACCGAGGCCACTGGCCGCCCGATCTCGACGAAGTAACGGACGAAGAAGTCCATATCATGAGTTTGGCTGTCCCCAGCCCGCGCGTACCGGACAAAGGTCCCGGTTGCTGCGGGACGGGGAGGCCCATTTCAAGCCGAAGAGGTGGAAAGACTCCGGTATGGCATCTCGCCCGGATCGGAAGGACCAGCTGCTCGAGTCCGCCCTCATCCTCGCGTCGGACCTCTCTCTTCCTGCCGTGCTGCAACGGATCATCGAGCTGGCTGTCAAGTTGACCGACGCACGCTATGGCGCGCTGGGAGTCGTTGGATCCGACGGCCGGCTTCGAGACTTCATTACGACGGGGCTCACGCCCGATCAACGCCACGCGATCGGGCCCCTGCCGGTCGGCCAGGGCATCCTCGGCGTCCTCATCCGCGAGGCGAAGCCGCTTCGGCTGCAGCGGATCTCGGACGATCCGCGCCACGTCGGATTCCCGGCCAACCATCCGCCGATGCAGTCCTTTCTCGGCGCTCCCGTGATCGCGAGGGGCAGGGTCTTCGGCAATATCTACCTCACCGAGAAGCAGAGTGCGAAGGAGTTCGATGCCGAGGACGAAGCCGCGCTCCTCGTCCTCGCAACGCAGGCGGGCGTCGCCATTGAAAATGCTCGGCTCTACGACGAGGCAAAGCGACGCGGCCAGTGGCTGGATGCGGTGCGCGAGATCAGCTCGGCGATCCTATCGGGCGCCGCAAGCGAGGATGTGCTTCAGACCGTCGCTCGGCGTGCCCGCGACCTGGCGAATGCCGCGACCGCGACGATCGTGACGCCCTCGACCGACGGCAACCGCGATTCCCTCACGATTGCCATCGCCGACGGCGCCCACGCCGATGAGCTGGTCGGGTTGGCGGTACCACTGGAAGGATCGGTGTCCGGCGACGTTATCAAGAGCGGTCTGCCGACAGCGCTTGCCGACGCCTCGCGAGACAGCCGAACCTACCAACCGATGATTGCCCTCGGCAATATGGGGCCGATGGTTCTCGTCCCTCTGGTCCTTCGAGGCCGGCCCTTCGGCACGCTGACCGTCGCCAACCCCGTCGGGGGCACCGTCTTTGACGAGGAGGCTATCCGGCTGGTCGAGACGTTTGCTGACCAGGCCTCGGTGGCCCTCGAGTACGGTCGAGCGCAGAGCGAGCTGAACCGCCTCAGCGTGCTCGATGAGCGCGAGCGGATCGGCCGTGAGCTCCACGACGGCGTCATCCAGTCACTGTTCTCGGTAGGGATGGGGCTGCAGGCGACCGCGAACCGGAGCCGCGATCCCGAGGTGGAGTCGCGCGTCGAAGCGGCGGTGGCGGAAATTGACCAGGCTATTCGCGACCTGCGGAACTATATTTTTGGGCTCCGTCCTGGAATCCTTGCCGATCGCCAGCTGGAGCAGGCGTTGGACGACCTGGCCAAGGAGTTCGGAGAGAAGAGCGGCGTGACGACAGTGACCGATATCGATGGCACGGTGGCCGCCGAGCTGGCGCCGCGCGCCGCCGACCTGGTGCAGTTGACGCGTGAGGCCCTGTCCAATGTCGGCAAACACGCACAGGCGACGACCTGTCGGGTCAGCCTGCGTCGGGATGGCGACCAGGCCGTCCTGGAAATCGACGACGACGGACGGGGGTTCGATCCGATGGCGCCGCACACCGGCCTAGGCCTGCGGAATCTCCTTGACCGGGGGCTGGCGATCGGTGGGCGGGTGACCGTCGAGAGCAAAGCCGGCGAAGGCACCACCGTAAGGTTCGCTGTCCCCCTATAAGGCCCCTCCCCCTCTGCGGATGGCAGGGTGGGGGCTGCAACGTCCCGCGCATCTCGGGACCTTCCGCCCTGATCGGAATCGCCCTCAGACGCCAAGATGAGGTCGTTATGCAGGCCCACGTCGGCCCCAAGACCTATATGCCACTTCGGATCATGCTGGTCGACGATCACGAGGTTGTCCGCGACGGGATCAAGTCGCTGTTGGCGGAAGAAGAAGGCCTGACCATCGCCGCCGAGGCCGGAGGCGTACGTGAGGCTATTGAGCGGGCCGAGTGGGCGCGACCCGATGTCGTGGTGATGGATATCCGGCTCCCCGATGGGAGCGGGATCGACGCCACCCGGGAGATCCGCGCCCGCCTCCCCAACACTCAGGTCCTGATGCTGACCACCTTCGCCGACGACGAGGCACTCTTCGCTTCGATCATGGCCGGGGCTGCCGGATACGTCCTCAAGCAAGTGCACGGTGGTGACCTGGTACGTGCCATTCGGGCCGTCGGCGCCGGTCAGAACCTGCTCGATCCTACTGTCACGAAAGCCGTCCTCGATCGGCTTCGCAAGGGCAAGCACCTGCTCGCCGATGAGCGGCTTGCCCGGCTATCGGCCCAGGAGGAGCGGATCCTCGCGGAGGTCGCGGACGGCAAGACGAATCGAGAGATCGGCGCCGACTTGAAGCTCGCCGAGAAAACCGTCAAGAACTACGTGTCGAGCATCCTCTCCAAGCTCGAGGTGGCGCGACGCGCCGAGGCCGCGGCATATCTTGCCAGGCATAGCCAACCGGTCGGATGAGAACCATGGTCGCCACGCCTATCCGGCTCAACGGGACATCTCCCTCGGTCTTCATCCGTGGCACGGCGCTGGCCCGGTCGACCTACTGGTTGTCGGGTGCGCTAGCGCTGGTCACGGCGCTGGCCGCAGCGGCAACCTTCTTCATTCCGGGCGTGCTGCGAGGGCCGGCGGTGATGAATGGATCCGCTCGAGGCACCGCGCTGGTGATCCTTCTGGTCGGGGTTCCCGTGCTACTCATCGCGATGTGGTCCGCAGCGAACGGCTCCATCCGTGCTCTGGTCGTTTGGCTGGGAGTCATTGCCTACCTCTCCTACAACGCGGTGCTGTTCATCTTCGCGACGCCCTTCAACCAGCTCTTCCTGCTTTACGTATCGATGTTCTCACTGTGCTTCTGGTCGGCGACGGGCATCCTTCACCAGGTTGACCTAGAGGCATTCCGCGCGAGGTTCTCGCCGAGGCTGCCGGTCCGCGGCCTGGCGGCCTATGCCCTCGTCATCGTCGCGCTGAATGCCCTCGTCTGGCTGCGCAACGTGGTCCCCTCCGTGTTGAGCAGCACGCCACCATCGTGGCTCGACGGCACCGGGCTTGGCACCCACCCTGTTTATGTTCTGGACCTGGCATTCTGGCTCCCACTGATGGCGGTCGCCGCCGTCTGGCTCTGGCGCCGCCGCCCGTGGGGGTATCTCCTGGTGGGATCGATCCTCACCATGTGGGTGATCGAAAGCGTGGGCGTCGCCGTCGACCAGTGGATGGGTAGTGCGGCGGACCCGGCGTCCACAGTGGCGTCCGCGGCCATGACGCCAGTCTTCGCGGTACTGGCACTTGTTGGGCTCATCCCTGTCTACTTCTACTTCCGCCATCTCAACGACATCGACTGATTAGCCATAAGGAGGCAATCTATGAACGCGCTTGTATATCACGGACCCGGAAAAAAGAGTTGGGACACGGTGCCCGACCCGACGATTCAACTGCCGACCGATGCGATCGTCGCCGTTGACATGACGACGATCTGCGGCACCGACCTGCACATCCTGAAGGGGGACGTCCCCGAAACCAAGCCCGGCACTATCCTGGGGCACGAGGCCGTCGGGACCATCGTCGAGGTCGGATCGGCGGTCACCACCGTCAAGAAAGGCGACCACGTGCTGCTGTCCTGTATCAGCTCCTGCGGACGCTGCGTCTACTGCAAGCAGGGACGCTACGGCGCCTGCACCGGCGGCGGAGGATGGATCTTTGGGCACACCATCAACGGGACCCAGGCCGACTTCGTGCGCGTTCCGTTCGCGGATACCTCCGTCTACAAGATCCCGGCGGGCCTGACGGATGAACAGGTCCTGTTCCTCTCCGATATCCTGCCGACCTCGTTCGAAGTTGGCGTGCTGAACGGCAAGGTCTCGCCCGGCGATACGGTCGCGGTGGTCGGTGCCGGCCCGATTGGCCTGGCGGTCATCCTGACCGCTCGCCTCTTCTCACCGGGGAAGATTATCGCCATCGACCTCGCCGACTCGCGGCTCAAGAAAGCCAAGGAATTCGGCGCGGACGTCACCATCAATAACACGACGGGCGATCCGGTCGCCCAGGTGATGGCCCTGACCGACGGACTCGGCGTCGATGTCGCGATCGAGGCGGTTGGCGTGCCGCCCACCTTCGAGCTGTGCACGGAGCTCGTGAAGCCCGGAGGCCATGTCGCCAACGTCGGCGTCCACGGACACCCGGCGACCCTCCACCTGGAGAAGCTCTGGATCAAGGACGTCACCATCACGACCGGTCTGGTCGACAGCTACACCATCCCGCGGCTCCTGAACCTGATCGGGGGCGGACGGCTGGATCCGACCGTGTTCGTGACCCATCGCTTCGCGCTCGCTGATGCGGTTGCGGCGTACGACGTCTTCGCGGCGGCGGCGACAACCGGCGCGCTCAAGGTGACTCTGAAGCGAGCCGCAGTTGTACCGCAAGCGGTGAAGAAGGAGTTGGTCGCGGCCGGGGCACGTTAGACAATCGAGATTCACGAAAGGGCGGCGCCCGTAGCGTCGCCCTTTTCCATCAGACGACTTGTCCTAGGAGGATGTCATGACCACCCAAACGCAAGAAAAAACGCGGACCGAACAGTTCAAGATCGACGGTGATCGCCTGCTCGCGGAGTTCAAGCGGCTGCTCAAGGAAGGCAATGTCCGCCGGATCAGTATCAAGCAGGGTGAGCACACGATCGTCGAACTACCACTGACCATCGGAGTGGCCGGCACCGTTCTCGCTCCTTGGCTGGCGGCAGTCGGCGCAATCGCCGCGCTGGTGACCGATTGCAGCATCGTGGTCGAGCGAGTCGAGCCAGCCAAATAGGACGAGGGGGAGCGAGATGAGCCCTTGGCTCACCTCGCGTACCCCGCATACATGGCAAGTCGCGAACTCATCCTGAGGTAATCAAATGGCAACCACATTGCGTATTCCGGCTCCGACGCCGCGACAAGCTTCGACGTCCCGCCGCCTCCCCAAACTCGGGCGCCTGGCCATGGTCCTCGAGATCTTCCTTGGCATCGGGGCCCTATTTGGCGGAATTCAGTTCATCCTGGCGCCGGACGGGCATCTACTCGGGGTGCCGCTCAGCATGTTGGCTGGCACGCCATTCCACACCTTCCTCGTGCCGGGGCTCTTGCTGTTCACCTTTGTGGGCCTTGGTCCAATGGTGGCGGCCGCGCTCACGGCCCGTCGGCGGGCGATCGGCCCTCTGGCCGCATTCGCAGTCGGACTGACTCTCATGGTCTGGATCACCGTTGAGATGGTAATTTTCGCCGGGGTCACGAGCCTGTTCTGGGCTTTCTACCTCGTTCTCGGGACGGTCATCGCGGCTGTAGGCGTGGCCTGGTCGCGAACCACAGGACGTTGACCATGGCTACAGCGACACCGCAAGAAACACTGCGGCTAACGAAATGGGGCGAGCAGGCGTCGCCTCTGGAGCCGACCCTGGACTGGACCCCGAGGGCCCGTCTGCTTGGAATCTTGAGTGGATGGACCCTTTTCGCGCTGGGCATCGCGTACGTCGTCACCATGGTGGCCGCGTTCGCGGCCGCGGGCAATCTCACGGATCCCATCAAAGACCCTCACCTGGCGATCATGGAACTGTTGATCCTGGTGCAGGCACCGTTGATCATCGTGATGTTTGCCGTCATTCACGCGTATGCCGGGCGCGCAAACCGCGTCTTCAGTCTGACCGCATTCGCTTTCGTTTGCCTGACGATGGCCATCACGATCGGCGTCCATTTCGTCCTGTTGACCTTCGGACGCCAGGTCAGCCCGGCCGCCATTCCTGCTTTCACCCAGCTCTTCAGTTGGCAGTGGCCTTCGGTCTTTTATGCGCTCGACATACTGGCGTGGGACTTCTGTTTCGGTCTCTCGCTCCTTGCCGCAGCCCCAGTCTTCGGAGGCAATCGGCATGGGCGCTCGGTCAGGGCGGGGTTGCTCGTGGCAGGGACCCTTTGTCTTCTCGGGCTCGCCGGGGCAGCGCTCGGCAACATGCAGCTTAGAAACGTTGGGATCCTTGGTTACGGGGCCATCTTCCCTGTGGTCGCGCTGCTGGCTGCCCGCGTCTTTAGCCGAACGTCCCCAGCCTAGGCTCGACCGCCAGGCTCGCTCCGGCGCCTCGCCGCGCGCTGCGAGTTCTTTGCTTGCGCCCGAGCGCGCGCGGCTTCCTTCTCCGCGGCGGCCGCTCGCTCGGCCGCCCGTTTGGCGGCAACAGCGGCCTCCTTCGCCTCTTGACGATGCCGCTCCGCCGCCGCTATGGCCTGCTTGGCCCGCTCATCGTCGGCTCGCGCTGCTCGCTCGGCGAGTTCAGCGGCCCGCCGAGCCTCCGCCTGCTCGGCCCGTCTACCCGTAGCCGGGATCGCGCCCGCCGCGAACATTTCGAGCATGTCGTCACCGGGGCGCGGCTCGGCGGTCAGGCCGCCCTCCTGCAGCCGGTCCCAGGTCTCCCCGCCCTGGAGCGCCGCCAGCCGAAAGATCTCTCGGATACGGCGTAGCGTCTCTTCCCCAGCAGCATGCTGGCTGTGCCGAAGCGCGCTCGACGCCGCGGCGGTGATCGATTCGAGGTGGCGCTGGAATTCCTCTGACGTGGCGCGTAGATCCTGGCCAGCGTTGGCCCGCCCCGTCGCGGCGGAAGCCTGCGCCCGGGCAACGGACTGCGCGGCGCGGCGAAGCCCGCTCAGCAGCGCGCGATCGCGGACCTGGTTCGCGGCCCACAGCGGCACCGCTGGTTTCCTCAATGCGGCCAGGTCACGGGCCAGGTCGGCCTGACCCGACGCCTTCAGCTCCTTCACTTTCGCGTTGCGCCGCGACGCGAATTGGTCCAGCGGCTGCCCCAGCAGCTCGGCAGTCAACGCGCTGAGATTCATCTATGTCGATGCTAGCGCCGAGCGGCCTCCTTCGCTTTTGCTGTCCGGCAACCTCGTAGGGCCATTGGTCCTGCCATCGCGGGACTTACGACCCTGCCGCGCCCAGCGCATCAGCGCGAGGATGGGACGTGAGGCGAGCGCCTCGCCTCGGGAGGACGCTCATGGAAAGTCTCGTGGTCTACGACTCGAAATTTGGAAATACCAGGAAGGTGGCTGAAGCCATCGCAGATGGATTGCGCCGCGCTGGTTCAGTTCGTCTCATGGGTCTTGACAAGGCACACCCCACTGATCTGGGCACCGTCGATCTGCTGGTCGTTGGCGGACCGACGCAGATGCATGGGATGAGCGCGCGGATCCGGCAGTTCGTAGATCTGATGGAGAACCGATCGGCAACCGGGATGGTCGCCGCGACCTTTGATACCAGGTTCCGCATGCCGGCGGCGCTTTCCGGCTCGGCTGCAAGACAGGTTGCCAGGAAATTGCGGCAGGCCGGCATCCGGGTCTTCGTGCGGCCGCAGAGTTTCTTCGTAAGCCGTGGTGTGCCAGAACTGGAGCAGGGCGAGGCCGAGCGCGCCACCGAATGGGCGAAGGACCTTGCCGTCAGCCTGGCATTGAGCCACTGGTGCGCTGCGTGACCAACGCTTCGTAGATCGATGCGGGGCGGGCGGCGCTATACCCGCCCGCCCCCCTCTACGAAAAATGGATTGGTAAGGAACGGCAGCACATTCGATCTGCGTAGCATTTTGAGGTGAGCCGATCCTCCGACCGCCTACCCCGGTTAGTCGCCCTTTTTGGTTCGGGCGAAACGAGCCCAGGCATGACGTCGGTCCACCAGGACCTGATCGCCCGGGTAAGCCAGCCGCTCCTCAACGCCATCCTGATCGATACGCCGTTCGGCTTCCAGGAGAATGCCGACGAGATCGCGTACCGCATCGAGGCCTACTTCCGTCAGAATGTCGGGGCCGCGATCACGCTCGCATCGTTCCGCCACAGCGCACGGGCGACCGCACTCGAGGTCGAGCAGTTCCTCAGGAGCCTTAGCGACGCCAATTACGTGTTTGCGGGGCCCGGCAGTCCGACCTATGCCTTACGGCACTGGCGCGGTCACGGCGTGCGCGACCGGCTGATCGAAAAGCTCACTCAGGGCGGCTGTCTGGCCTTCGCGAGCGCGGCCGCCATCGGGCTTGGTGCGTATTCGCTCCCTGTTTACGAGATCTACAAGGTGGGCGATGACCCATCGTGGACCGAAGGGCTCGACGTGCTCGGTGCGATCGGCGTCCGCTGCGCCGTCATTCCTCACTACAACAACCGCGAGGGCGGGTCGCACGATACCCGCTTCTGCTGGATGGGTGAAGCTCGCCTGCGTGTCCTCGAATCGATGCTGCCCGACGATGTGTTGATCCTCGGTATCGACGAGTACACCGCCTGCATCATCGATGTCGATGCGCAAACGGTGACCGTGCGCGGGCCGGGTGGCGTCACGATCCGGCGGCGAGGAATGGAACGCCGCTGGGAGCGCACCACCTTTGAGTTGGCCGAATTGCAGGAAGATCAGGCCCCCACCCTGAGCCCCCACCCTGCCCTCCCCCGCGAGCGGGGGAGGGGTTCCGCGAGCGTGGGAGCCAGAACTGGGGGTGCGAGAGGACGTGACGCCATCGCTCGGCGCGATGTCGACGGGCTTGTGGCCGTCATCCTCGAGATGGAGAGTGTGCTGCACGAGTGGAGCACCGACCTTGGCGGCACGGGGGAGCGCGACCGAGGCCGGGCGGAGCTACGCCAGCTGGTCGTACGACTCGGCGAGATGGTGCGCGGAGGGGCGCAAGCAGGAATGCGCGAGCGGTTGGAGCCACTTGTTGACGTGCTGCTCTCGTTGCGGGGCGAAGCCAGGCGAGAGCAGCGATTCCACGATGCCGATCGCCTGCGCGAGATCCTGGCGCAGTGTGGCGTGGAGGTTGAAGACACCCCGTCGGGGACCGGCTGGTCCCTCGTCCACAGGTAAGGCGGTCTAGCTGACGCCCGCCGCACAGGCGGCGGCTCGCTCGAGTAGGAGCTTGCGCTCGCGCGCATTTTTTGTCAGCGAGGCAGCGCGTTCGAACTCCACCCGCGCCTCTTCGAACCGATCGAGCTTCGCCAGGAGGTCGCCTCGCACGCTGGGCAAGAGGTAGTACGACTTCAGCGAGGGCTCAGACGTCAGGACGTCGACCAGCTCGAGGCCGGCGGCTGGACCGAACGCCATCGCGCGAGCGACCGCGCGATTGAGCTCCACAACCGGCGACGGCGTGAGCTGCGCGAGCGCATCGTAGAGCGCCGCGATGCGCTGCCAGTCCGTCTCTGCCGGCGTTTGTGCGCGGGCGTGACAGGCGGCGATGGCGGCCTGTAATGCGTACGGACCGAGTGCGCCGCCCAGCTGCTCCGCACGTTCGAGCGCGGCGAGGCCGCGATGAATCAGAAGCTGATCCCACCGGCCGCGGTTTTGATCTAGCAACAGGACCGGCTCGCCGGAAGGTCCGAGTCGGGCACGCAGCCGCGACGCCTGAATCTCCATCAGCGCGACCAGGCCGTGGACCTCTGCCTCTGTCGGGACGAGCTCAGCGAGGATCCGGCCAAGCCGGAGCGCATCTTCGCACAGCTCGGGACGCACCCAGGAGTCGCCGGCGGTCGCCGAGTAGCCCTCATTGAAGATCAGGTAGACAACTTCCAGCACCGAGGAGAGGCGCGCGGCCATATCGGCCCCGCGAGGGACCTCGAATGGAACGCGCGCCTCGGCCAGCGTCCGCTTCGCCCGGACGATCCGCTGGGCGACTGTTGCTTCCGGGACGAGGTACGCGCGCGCGATTTCATCCGTCGTGAGCCCGCCGAGGAGACGGAGTGTGAGGGCGACGCGCGCCTCGGTCGAGAGAACGGGGTGGCAGGCGGTAAAGATCAGGCGCAGCAGGTCGTCGCCCATGTCATCCTCGATCGCGGCGTCGAAGTCCCGCTCCGCCAGTTCCTGCCGGGTGCCCAGCAGGTCGTGGCCGAGCTCCTCATGCTTGCGTTCGAGCGTCTTGCGGCGGCGAAGCAGGTCAATCGCGCGGTGTTTTGCGGTGCCCATCAGCCAGGCGCCCGGTCTGTCCGGGACGCCTGACACCGGCCATTGTTCCAACGCCGCCACGAGCGCGTCCTGCGCGAGCTCCTCCGCCAGACCGACGTCGCCCACGATCCGCGCCAGCCCGGCGATCAGCCGAGCGGACTCGATCCGCCAGACGGCGTCGATCGTGCGGTGGGTATCGGACGTGTTAGGCCTTTACGGCCGCCTGCGCCCGCGTGTACGCCTCCCCGAGGTCGCCCGCCTCGTACACCTGGCGAATTTCGACCACACCATCCTCGCCGGTGGGATTGGGGATGCGCTTGGCCCATTCGATCGCCTCTTCCCTCGACTTCACCTCCCACAGCCAGAAGCCGGCGATCAGCTCTTTCGTCTCGGCGAACGGCCCGTCGATGACGGTCCGCTTGGCGCCCGAGAATTTGACACGCGCGCCCTTTGAGCTGGGCTGGAGCCCCTCGGCGACGAGCAACACGCCCGCCTTCACTAGTTGCTCGTTGAACTGGCCCATCTCGGTGAAGAGCTTCTCGTCAGGGAGAACGCCGGCCTCTGAGTCCTTACTGGCTTTGACCAAAATCAGGAATCGCATTTTCGTGCCTCCTTCTGGTTTTGAGTTCTTCTACTAATGCATCGAACAGGGGCCGGCCAAATCGACATCTAGCCGCCGGCGATGGCCCCGACAACCAGAAAGGGCTCCTTACCGGTTGCCACCGCCTCGGGCAGCGGCGCATCGGGTGCCTCATTCGAGAGATCCTCCTCGCAGGCATAGAACCGGATGAAGGCCCGACGCTTGTGCGTGACCTGGTCGCGGATGGTGCCACGCAGCATCGGGTAGCCGGCCTCGAGCGCGTCGAGCACCGACTGCTGGGTGGTCGGGCCTGCGACGTCAACTCTCAACTCGCCGTCCACCCGCGCCAGGTTGCGCAGGTGCGCGGGAAGGACCACCCGGATCATCGGAGCGTCTGGACTTCCACCGAGTAGACCGCTGGAAGATCGCGAACGATAGGAGCCCAGCTGTCTCCGGCGTCCGCCGATCCATATACCTGCCCACCGGTGGTGCCGAAGTAAATGCCGGGTGATTCCAGCGAGTCGACGGCCATGGCATCGCGCAGCACGTTGACGAAGCAGTTGCTCTGCGGCAATCCGTTGGTCAGCGCTTCCCACTCGTTGCCGCCGGTGCGGCTGCGATAGACGCGCAGTTTGCCGTCGGGCGGCACGTGCTCCGAGTCACTCTTAATCGGCACGACATAGATCGTTTCCGGCTCGTGCGGGTGGACGTCGATCGGGAATCCGAAGTCGCTCGGCAAGTTGTCGCTGACCTCACGCCACGACTCGCCGGCGTCATCGCTGCGCATGACGTCCCAGTGTTTCTGCATGAAGAGAGTGTCCGGGCGCGAGGGGTGCATCGCGATGCGGTGCACACAGTGCCCGACTTCGGCGTTCGGGTCGGGGATGCCTTCGGAATGCAGGCCCTTATTCGCGGGTCGCCAAGTCTTGCCGGCGTCCTCGCTCTTGAAGACGCCCGCCGACGAGATGGCGATGAAGATCCGCTCGGGATGGTTCTTATCGAGGAGGATGGTGTGCAGGCACATCCCGCCGGCGCCGGGCGCCCAATTGGGCGCGGTCGCGTGCTGGCGCAGGCTGGGCAGCTCCTCCCAGTTCTGGCCCGCGTCGGTGGAGCGAAAGAGTGCCGCATCTTCGACGCCGGCGTACACCGTGTCCGGATCCGTCAGCGAGGGCTCGAGATGCCAGACCCGCTTGAACTCCCATGGACGCGGCGTGCCGTCGTACCAGAGGTGGGTGCCGGTCGCGCCCTCGTAGGCGAACTTGTTCCCGACCGGATTCCAGGTCTTGCCGCCGTCGTCGGAGCGCTGGATGATCTGCCCGAACCAGCCGGTGTTCTGGGCGGCATAGATCCGGTTGGGGTCAGCCGGCGATCCTTTCACGTGGTAGATATCCCAACCGGTGAAATGCGGACCGCTGATGTCCCACTGCTTGCGCTTGGCATCCGAGGTCATCACGAATGCGCCCTTGTGCGTCCCAACCAGTACCCGAACTCCGCTCATGCCTCTCTCCTTCCTGAATCCAACCTTTTAGCCCTACGAGAATACGGCACGACGCCGACGCTAAGCCGGGATCTCTTCTTCCTCGATCCGGACCTCAACGTGCTCGGACGCGGGTTCCCGCCGAAGCACTGTCGCCGCGACGACGAGGGAGACGAATGCGAGTCCTGTTGCAACAGTCCAGGCGAGGTGGAACCCGCCGCTCAGTGCGGGCGTGACCGCCTCGCCCTGGCCAAGCAAGTCGCTCGTGCGACTCGTCGACAGCGTTGCCAGTACCGCCAGACCAAGCGCACCACCAACCTGGGCGGTAGTCTGGATCAACCCCGAGGCGAGCCCCGAATCGCTCGGCGTCGTCCGCGCCATCGCCAGCACGGCCAGCGATGGGAAGGCCAACCCGCCGCCGATCCCGAGAAGCGCCATCGGGATGAACAGATTCGGGAAATAAGTGGTGATCATCGGCCCGACCGCGGCCGACCCGAGCGCGATCGTAATCAGGGCTAAGCCGACCAGGACCACGGTATAGGCGCCAAATCGCATGATCAGGCGGGCGGTAACGCCAATCGACAGCGCGCCCATCCCGAGGGCGACCGGCAGGAACGCGAGCCCAATCGCCAGCGGCCCGTAGTGGAGCACCCGCTGCAAATCGAGGGAGCCGAGGAAGAAGAAGCTGAACATGGCCGGGGCCGACAATGCCTGGATGACGTTCGCGCCTGAGAAGTTGCGCCCGCGGAATAGGCGAAGCGGCAGCAGCGGCGTGGCCGCCGTCGCCTGGCGGATGATGAACGCGACCACCAGCCCAATCGCGACCGCACCGAGACCGAGCGTCCGCAGCGAACCGAGCCCGTACGTCGACGACTCGACGATGGTGTAGACGCCCAGCATCAATCCCGAGGTGATCAGCACCGCGCCCAGCGCGTCCGCGCCGCTGCGCAGGCCGATCCCGCGGTCCGAGTCGAGCAGCCGTGACGCGAGGACGGCGATGACGATCCCGATCGGGAGGTTGACGAAGAAGATCCAGTGCCAGCTGACCGCCTGGGTGATCAGGCCGCCGGCCAGCAGGCCGATTGAGGCGCCGGCGGAGGCGACGAAGCTGAAGATGCCGATCGCCTTGGCGCGTTCGGCGGGCTCGGGGAACATGGTCACGACCATGCCCAGGATCACGGCCGAGCTCACGGCGCCGCCAATTCCCTGGAGAAACCGCGCGGCGACCAGCATCGGCTGACTGATCGACAGCCCGCACAACAAGGAGGCTGCCGTGAACATGAAGAGACCGATGAGGAAGATCCGCTTGCGACCGAGCAGGTCGCCGAGCCGACCCGCGAGCAGCAGGAAGCCGCCAAAGGCGATGAGGTACGCATTGACCACCCATGCCAGGCCGGCTTGCGAGAACCCGAGGTCGTTCTTGATCGAGGGGAGGGCGACATTGACGATCGTCTGATCGAGCACGATCATCAAAAATCCGGTGCACAGGATGACCAGCGCGAGCCAGCGCGAGTCGCCCGATCGAGGCGAGGGCCTCGCGTCAATCGTCAATTGCCCCATGTCGTTCTCGTTCTTCAACCGCATTGCGCTTCTCCTCTATTCCGTCTCATGAACCCTTAGACGAGCCGCGCCGGGAAACTCATCGGTCCCGCCACCCTCGCTCTACTGATACATCGAACGAGGGCGCGCCAAATCGACAGGCCGGGGTTTGGAGAAACGTGCCGTTAGGCTGGTTTCTGGAAGCGGCTGTAGGGCGAGCGCCGCTGCACTTCGGAGTTGAGCCGGGCCAGCGTCACGTCGTCGCCCACGTACTTGCTCAGCCGGCCGATGTGTTCGACCGGGACGAAGATGCGGTCGCCCTGGGCATACTCGAGTTGCAGGAACTGGGTGGTTGTCCCATCTGCACCTTCCATCTGGCGGGTCCCCGTATACCGGCTTAATCCGTGGGTAGTATGGAGAACCAATTCGCCAGGAAGGAACGGAGAAGTGAATTCGGCTGGCACGTGACTACTATATATACCGCACCGGCAGGCCTCTCAAACATGGCGGGAACCGAGGGTCGCACCGGCGCTGGCAACCGTCACGAGCCCGATCGCGAGCAGATCGCGAATTGACAGCAGCTGGCCAAGGAAGACAAAGCCGGCCAACGCGCCCATGGCCGGCTCCAGGCTCATCAGGGTGCCAAACAGCTGGCTCGATAAGCGGCGCAGCGCGGCGAACTCGAGCGAAAAGGGAATAGCCGAGGACAGGATCGCGACCACCAGGCCCAGGCCGAGGTTGCGTAGGTCCAGTAGGCGGACACCGGCGGCCGCGATCCCGAGGGGTGCCAGCGCGAGTCCACCCACGGTCAGGGCCAGCGCCAGCCCATCGGGTCCGGCCACCAGCCGACCGACTCGCTGGCCCAGCACGATATAGGATGCCCAGCCGACCGCCGCACCCAACGCAAAGAGGACGCCGAGCGGGGTGACGCTCCCGCCGGTCAGGGACAGGATCGCCACACCGGCCGCGGCCATCAACGCCCAGGCAAAATCGGCCGCTTTGCGCGAGCCGGCGATCGCGACGCCCAGAGGGCCGAGGAATTCGATCGTGACCGCGATCCCGAGCGGGATTCGTGCAATCGACTGGTAGAAGCACAGGTTCATGGCGGCGATGATCAGCCCGAAGGGCACGACCTCCCGCCACTGCGCGACCGACAAACGACGCAAACCCGGCCGGGCGATCGCCAGCAAAATGAGCGCGCCGAAGCCGACGCGCACGAAGACGGTCGCGGTCGGACCGAGATATGGGAAGAGGCGCCGGGCGACTGTCGCGCCGATCTGGACGGACGCGATCGCGCCCAGTGCATAGAGAGGCGCCGGCACGGCCGGCCGCTTGATCCCGGTCATCCCGCCAGCATCTCAGGCCGAGCGACGTCGGGAGGCGAAGCGGAATGGTGCGTCGAGCACCGTGAGAACGATCAGCGTGAGGAGCGCGCCGACCGCGATGTACCAGGGCCAGGGACCCATAACGCTGAGCAGGCTTCCCTGCGCCGGCACCTGGCGCAGGTAGAGGTAATTGCCGCCCGACACCACGTCGACGAGCCCGATGGCGGCCGCAAAGGCGAGCGTGAGCAAAAAGATCCGGACGACGGCTCCTGCGCGCGGCTGCAGGCCCAGGCCGATCACCAGGAACAGCGCGGCGAGAACCACGAGGTCGTGTGTCGCGTAGAACTGGAGGTAGGGAAAGCTCGGGAAATGATCTCGCAGGTCGGGCGTCAGGAGTGCCTGGACGGTGCCACCCAGCCCCCAGAAGTACGCGATCTCGACCAACAACGCCTGTCGCCAGAGCAGTGCCGCGGCGGCCACGAATCCGCCGATGTCGCACAGTTGCACCGGCAGGCTGAACGCCGCCGACCAGCTGTGGTTGGCGAGGACGTAGGGCTGCCAGCTCAGCTCGGTAACGACGATCGCGGCAGCGATGATCGCCGCGACGATTCCGGTCCAGCGGCCGGGCGCGCGCCTCGCCGCGGTGCAGAGCGTGGCGGCGACGATCACGAGCAGGGCCAAGGGGACGAGGTGCTCCGGCGAGAGGATGCCCACCGGGCGTGGATTTTAGGGGAGTACGGTCAGGCGGCTTTCTTTCGCTTACGGGCGGACGCGGCCCTGGTCGGTTTGGCCGCCTTGTGCGCGGCAGCCGGCCGAGCCCGCCGCTTCTTCGGCGCCACCGTGACCTCGTGCGCCCTGGCCTTCTTTGGCCGCTCTGCAGCGCCATGCTCGACGTGGTCGAGTCGCGTGCTCAGCTTCTTCAGTCCCGCCTGCAGGTCGTCAACCTCGTGGCGGAGCGCACCGGCGCTCTGCCGCTTCGCGCCTCGAAGGAACGCGGCAAAACTGACGGACGCCTTCCGAGTCGCCTTCTGCCCGCGCCGGAACCACTCTTCGAGCTTGGCATCCGCACGCTTGAGCACGATCTCAACCTGGTCGTCCCGCCTGGAAGGTCCCACACCCATGAAACGGATCGGTCGCGAGGAGCTTGCGGCCGGGGATTACCTCGGTCTCGCTGCCTTGGCGGGTCAGCGAAACTAATCCCATGGCGGACAACCATCCTCGGGCCGACCCCCTCGAGTTCACTCTCCGTTGGCCGGTGCGCGGTTACGAGCTGGACAGCAACGGGCATGTCAACAACGCGGTCTATCTCAGTTGGGCGGAGGAGCTCGCCACCGCGCATGCGGAAGCCGCCGGGTATGGTCGAGAATGGTCAGTCAGCCGCGGCGGTGGTTGGGTCGTGCGCCAAACCGAAATCACGTATCATCGGCCGGCCGTCTACGGCGACGAAGTCGAGCTGACTGTGCGGGTTGAGCTGGTCCGGGGCGCCCGCGCTGTTCGACGAACGACCATCAAAAGGATCGCCGATCGCGAACTGCTGGCCGAGGTCCTGACTGAGTGGGTGTGGGTACGGCTGACCGACGGCCGGCCGTCTCCAGCTCCGCGCGAACTCGTCGAACTCGCGGCCGCGGTTACCGCGAGGACACTCGCGGAGCGACGGCGCTGATCTGCGTTGCGAGCTGATCCGCCGGGGCAAATCCGTGATTGAAGCTCCCGACCCGCCCGTCGCCGCCGAGAACGACGGTGCTCGGCGCGGTCATGACCTTGAACGCCTGCCCGACCGCGGGTCGCCGCGAAAGATCGACCTTGAGCACGCGCAGCGCTTCGCCGAATCGCGCCTCGACCGCTTCAACCGCCGGATGTTGGGCGGTCCGGCACGCGGTACAGCTCGGCGTCGAAAAGACGACTAACGACGGCCGTCCGTCCGGGGCCTCGCCGAGTGCATTCCACAGACCCTTGGTCTGGCCCGCGTTAAGTCCCGCCACGCGCCGGCCTGACCAGGCGCGCACCGTGTAGACACCGGCGACCACGACAAGCGCGAGGGCGAGGGCGAGCACAGACCGTTCGATCATCGTGTCAGACCCGTCGAAGGATGCCGCGCTGGTCCAGCTGGGCGAGTAAAAAGCAGAGCGCGCAGAAGTTGAGGCTGGCATCGAGCGCCACCATCACGGCGATCGGGATCGTGATCACCCACGCGAGTACGGGGGTTGACGGCCAGGAGCAGCGCGGCAACCAGCCAGATGACCCCGCCGATGATGCGAGCGATGCGCCGCGTCTCGTGGTCCTCGTGCACGTCGTCACGCTTGAGGATTCCGGCGGGCTCGAGGACTCGCCAGGTCAGCTGCCGGGCCACGTCGGCCGGCCACCAGAACCGACCGGCGACCATGATGAGGCCGGCGATCGCCAGGAGCACGGTCCCTGCGAATCCTCCGAAGATGAGACCGGCCAGGACGAGGGCGACCATGGTCCACTGGTGCGCCTTGCGTGCCGTGCGGTCGTAGAGGGGCAGGTCGCCGGTTGTGTTCTTCATAGTTGACTGGTTCGATCTACAAACTCAACAATCTGAGTCGTCAGTGTACGGGCCAGTCGGCCGGCAGGTCAAGCGAGAGTTCGAAACGGTTAGGGAACGGTGCTATCGAGCTCAGGCGGCCCGAGCGACCAGGATCGTCCCGGGCTGCACCATGACCGATCCGTCGGGTCGCCCAAACGAAGCGCGCTTGCCGCTTTCATGGGCTCGAAGGAACTTGATCATCCGACCGGCGACCTCCGATGGATCGCACGCCCATGGCCGCCAGCGATCCTTGGATGATGGGTCCATGCTGGCGACAAAGTTGAAATGGATTAGACCGCCGCGGAGCTCGTGGACCGCCTCTTTGTGCACGATGTGCGAGGGCACCAGGAAGACGGGGGCACGATAAGCCATCGTTTCTAGATCCAGGTAGCCGAAGAAATAGAAGAAGAAGAGGTCCTCGATCAGCCGCTCGGGCCGAACGACAAAGCTCTTCTGCAAGCGGGGAGCGCGGCCGAGCCGGTACAAGACGTAGCTGGCCTTTACCTGGAGTGCCGCGCTGAGCCGGAAGTGCTCCTTGATGTGCGCCTCAAGATCCCGCCGCTCGTCGTCGGTCATCGGCACCATGACCTCGAGCACCCCCCGAGGCCGTCCGAACGTGAGCAGTTTGGCGACCTCCATCTCGGCGAAACGGCTGAACTGGACGTCGCTGAGCCGGCTCACGATTTGAATAACGGGGCTGGCGCCGCCGGTTTGCTCTTAGGGAGAATGGGAATTAATTGACCATGGACAGCACGCCAGCCCTGCCGCAGAGGCGGAGCCAGCCGCGTCGCTGGATCATTCCGGTCGGTGGCGGCCTGCTCGCGGGAGTCCTGGCTGTGGTGGGAACTCCGCACGTTCCCTGGTATCTCCGGGCTGCCCTCGCCCTGATCGCCTTCGTGTACATCGCCGGGCAGTCAGCGGCCTATTTGTGGTCGAGCGCTGCCGACCAGGGCTAGGAGGGCGACTCGAGGCGGGGAATAAGCTAGGCACGGGAGCGGTTGTCCGAAGAGCAATGAAAGCCGTCTGGAATGGGGCCACGCTGGCCGAGAGTGACAAGACGATCGTCGTCGAAGGCAACCACTACTTTCCGCCCGATGCGGTCAAACGTGAGCTCTTTCAGCCAAGCAACACTCACACGACCTGCCACTGGAAGGGCGAGGCGAGTTATTACACGGTCGCGGTCGACGGCAAGACCAATCCCGATGCCGCCTGGTTTTACACAGACCCCAAGCCAGAAGCTGCCGAGATCAAGGATTACGTCGCCTTCTGGCACGGGGTAAAGGTCGAGGCGTAGCGACCCGACCGCCGATCGGCTCGACCGAACGGGCTAGCCTATCGACAGCCGCGCGGACGGCTCCGGGTTTTTCGAGCCATATGAAGTGGCCGGCATCCGGGATGATCTCGACCCACGCGTCGGGAATTCGATCGGCTGTTGCACCGCCAGCCTGATCTGGGGGGATCGGGCTCTCCGCTCCGAGCACGAAGCCAACCGGAACCCTGACCGTCGGAAGCAGCGACTCGAGAGCGGGGAGTTCCTTGACCATCGACTCGTAGCCGGCCGCATAACCTTCCACTGACATGCGCACCGGCAACATTGGCGGCGCGTCATCCGGATGCGCGAAATACGCCGGCCAGACCAGCGCAAGGCCCTCTAGCGCGGTTTGTTCGTCACCCTCGCCTCTCATGGCGCGTTCATCGAGCTCCCTGGCGCGCTGACGGTTGACATCGGGCGTACGAGCGTTCATCGCGGCCTCAAAGGCCTCGACACCTCCATCGCCAACTCCGCCAATCGGATCGATGGCGAGCACACCGTGGACGAGGCCGGGTAACCGCGCTGCGACGTGGGTGGCAAGGTAACCTCCCCATGAGTGTCCGGCGACAAGGGCCCTTTTCCACCCGAGTCCTCTGATCACCGCCGCGACATCCGCGACGTGGCCGTCGACGTCGAGCGGGCCCTGTTCCGTAGACGGCGCCAGGCCGCGCTGCTGATAGACGGCGACGCGGTATCCGGGCACCAGCTCCGCAACCAGGCCGTCGAGATAATCCGCCGAGAGCCCCGGCCCGCCATGGAGCAGCAATAACTCAGGTCCGGACCCCTCTACCCAGCCCACCAGCTGCCCGCCTTCGACAGCTACTGCAAACGGCGTCCGCCCCATCCGCCAAATCTAGCCGACTGGCTGACTTGTGTTCAGCCGCGCTGACACTCGGGTCGTCTCGGCTAGGCTGACCGTCGGATGGCTGAGCCGAACAGGACTCCCCTTGCCGCGGGCTACCGCGAAGAGCCCTATTGGTGGCGAGACGCCCCCTGGCTGCCTCCCTCCCCCCTTGCGGGGGAAAGGCGGGGTGCGAGGTCAGCGCTCCCGACCGAGATGGATGCCGTGATCGTCGGCGGTGGGTACACCGGGATGATGGCCGCCGCGAGGCTGGCTTGGCGAGGCCGCTCGGTTGCGTTGCTGGAGAAGAACGAGCTCGGTTCGGGTGCCAGCAGCCGCAATGGCGGGATGGTCCACCCCGGATTCAAGGCCGATCTCGCGACCACGCTCAAACGAGACCCGGAGGGCGGCCGGCAGCGCTACCAGGCAACGCTCGATGCGTTCGCGCTGGTCGAGGAGACGATTCGCGTCAACCAGATCGAATGCGACTACGTCCGCACCGGTCACCTCGAGCTGGCCGACAAGGCGTCGCATTTTCAACACCTCGAAGAAGAGGCGCACCTCCTCAACCGGCAATTCGGGGTCGTCGCCCGCGTGATCCCTCGCGTGGAGCTCGCGTCCGAGGCGGGCACCTCGCTCTACCATGGAGCCCTGCTCTTCGAGCAGAGCGGAGGCCTGCACCCGGCCAAGTATTTCGCCGGCCTCACCCGCCTGGCTCGGGATCGCGGCGCACACTTCTTTGACCACACGCCGGCAACCGGGGTCGAGGCTCGGCGTCGCGGTGGCTTCAAGGTCAGTACACCGCGAGGTGTCATCCAAACACGCGATGTCCTGGTGGCGACCAATGGTTATAGCGATCGGCTTGTTCCGTGGCTGCGGCGTCGGGTGATCCCGATCGGGAGCTACATCATCGCCACCGCCCCGCTGCCTGCCGACCTGGCCCATAGCGTGATTCCGAACCGGCGCATGCTGTTCGACTCGAAGAACTTCCT
The DNA here is from genome assembly GCA_035602395.1 of Candidatus Acidiferrum sp. Taxonomy (GTDB): domain Bacteria; phylum Chloroflexota; class Dormibacteria; order CF-121; family CF-121; genus CF-13. The sequence continues at coordinate 1,671 of DATNMH010000046.1, read as the reverse complement.
CCACTACTGGCGGCTCAGCGCCGACAATCGCATGCTGTTCGGCGGTCGCGCGAGCTTCGCACCCACCACCATCGCCAAGGCGCGCGAATGGCTTTATGCGGGAATGCTTCAAATTCATCCACAGCTCGCCGGGGTTCAGATCGAGCATGCCTGGGGCGGCAACGTGGGCTTCACCGTCGACCGCGTGCCGCACATCGGTCGCACCAAGGGCATCACCTACGCGCTCGGCTACTGCGGAACCGGGGTCGCGATGTCGACCTATTTCGGGCAGCTCGCGGCAGACTGGATCGCGGCCGGTGACCTGCCGGCCTGCTGGCAGCGCCCATTCCCGGCCGTCCCCTTCTACCGGGAGAAGCCCTGGTTCCTGCCCGCTGTGGGCTGGTACTACTCGGCGCTAGACCGCGTCTGAGGCCACCGATGCGCGCAGCTTGAAACGCTGCGTCTTGCCAGTCGCGGTTTTGGGGAGGGTGTCGACGAATTCGACCCAGCGCGGGCGCTTGTACTCGGCGATCATCGAGCGAACGAAATCCTGTAGCTCGCGGGCCAGCTCGGGCGAGGGCACGTGCCCAGCCGCCAGCACCACGTACGCCATCGGTTTCTCCAGGTCGTCGGCATCGCGCCGTCCGATGACGCCGGCTTCCTGCACCGCCGCGTGTTCGACGAGCGTGTTCTCGATCTCGACCGGGCTGACCCAGATGCCGCCGACTTTCAGCATGTCGTCGGCCCGCCCGGCGTACCAGTAGTAGCCGTCGACGTCGCGCGAGAACTTGTCGCCGGTGCGAATCCAGTGTCCCTCGATCGTGTCCTTGGTTTTCTCGTGCTTGTTCCAGTAATAGGCGCAGGTGCTGTCGCCTTTGATCAGGAGGTTGCCGACCGTCCCGTCCGCGACGTCATCGCCCGCGTCGTCGACGATGCGAGCCTCATAGCCGGGCACCAGCTCGCCAGCCGAGCCAGGACGGACGCGACCCGATCGGTTGGAGATGAAGATGTGCAGGATTTCGGTGCTGCCGATGCCATCGAGGATCTCCAACCCGAATCGGTCCTTGAAGCGTTCGTAGAGGGCTTTGGGCAGTGCCTCCCCTGCCGAGACGGCCTGGCGAATGCTGGACAGGTCGAAGTCTGCTCCGTCCCGTTTGTGCGCGAGCAGCTGCCCATAGTTGGTCGGAACGGAAAAGAAGAGCGTTGGCTTGAAACGTTCGATCTGGGCGTAGACATTGGGCGGCGCCGGCGGTCCCGGCCAGAGAATCGTGGTCGCAGCGACGGCGAACGGAAAAGTCAGCGCATTGCCCAGGCCATAGGCGAAGAAGAGCTTGGCAACGGAAAAGGTGCGGTCCGCGTCGGTCATCCGGAGGATCCCCTGCGCATAACAGGCGACGGTGAACACGACGTCGTGATGGAGGTGCACCGCGCCTTTTGGGAAGCCAGTGGTGCCGGAGGAGTAGAGCCAGAAGGCCGCGTCATCCTTACTGGTGTTCTCGAGCTCGAGGGACGGGGATGCCGCCAGCAGCTGATCGATCCCACGCATCTCACCGCTTGCGGCGCCGTCAACGATCACGTGTTCGAGGTACGGAAGCTCGGTCCGCGCAATCGACGCCAACTGTGGCAGCAGCGCCTCGCTTACGATCACGACCCTCGCGCGCGAGTCGTTGAGCATGTACTGGTAGTCCTGGC
>DATNMH010000045.1:0-2299 GCA_035602395.1 Candidatus Acidiferrum sp. | reverse complement strand
GGGCCAGGCACAGCATGCCGTCCTGCCGCAGCGCGGTGGCGAACTCCTCGGCGGCCAGGCCGTCGATCTGATGTCCGCCGTAGGTGATGAAGTTGAAGACGAACCCCAGCTTGCCGAGCTCCTCCGGGAATTGCCTCATCTGCTCGTCGGTCATCCCGGTCGTGTCCCAATTGAAGGATGGCGACAGGTTGTAGGCGAGCATCTTGGAGGGGAACTCGGCGTGGATGGCCTCGGCGAAGCGCCTGGCATCCGCCAGGTCCGCGGTCTTGGTCTCCATCCACAGGAGGTCGGCGAACGGGGCGGCGGCGAGGGACTTGGCGATCGCGTAGTCGATGCCGCCCTGGACCTGGTAGTAGCCCTCGGGAGTCTTCGAGATCTCGCAGTCCCAGATGATGTTGATGCCCATCGACTTGGCCTTTGCCCGGGCGGCGTGGAACGAGGTCAGGTTCGCGAAGGCCAGCCACTCGTCGGCGCTCATGTCGAAGCGCTCGCCTTCGCCGGCGCGAAACTGGATCACGTCGGCGACCGCCTGGGGATAGCTCTTCAGGTTGGCCTCGGCCTGCCACGCCTCCAGGTAGCGCGTCTCGACCCTGTCGAGCACGGCCTCGACCGTCAACCCCTCGCCCTGCTTGAACGCTTTCGCGCTGTCCTCGAGCATGCGCATCACGCCCGCCCGCGCCAGCCAGGCGTTGGCCTCGTCGTACTCGGCCGCCGAGACCTTGAACAGCAGATGCCCTCGCATGTCGTCGATGCCCAGCTCGCGGAGCTTCCTGAGGACGGCGAGGTAGCCGGTCTTGTACGTCGGCAGCTCGACGTTGGTTGCGCCCAGGATGAACGGATGATCGCGCTCGTCCCCGCGCCCCTCCAGGAACGTGGCCGACTCGGCGTCGGTCCGGGCCACGATGATGCCGGGCACCCTCATGACGTCGAGCTGGAAGCGTGCGGCGCTGAGCCGCTTGATCTGCTCGTCCTCGGCGACGAGCACCTTGCCCCCCTGATGCCCGCACTTCTTGGCGCCCGGCTTCTGGTCCTCGATGTGGTAGCCCGGGACCCCGACCTCGACGAACCGGCGGACGAGGTTTCGGACGTGCGCGTCGCCGCCGTGGCCCGTGTCGGCGTCGGCGATGATGAAGGGCCGATAGTCGATCTCGGGGGAGGCAGCACGCTGTGCCTCGCTCATACGCGAGCGCGCGAAGCGCTGGTTCCGGTCGGCCGTCAGGAGGGCGCGCACGATCGGCGCGGCCTCGTCGGGCACCTGGCTCAGCGGATAGCTGGCCAGGTCGGGTCCCGGGTCTTCCGCGACGGATCCCTTGGCCGACGTGGCCCACCCGCCGAGGTAGATGGCCTCGATGCCCGCCCGCTTCAAGGCCACCGCCTGGCCGGGAGAATAGGGACCGAAAGTCGTGATCTGCCTGCGCCGGGCAAAGAGCTCCTGGAGCCGATCGTAGAACTGCTCGGCGGCCGTCCTGGCCACGGTGTAGTCGACCCGGATCGTGCCCTGTTGCTCGACCACCTGACGCGCCGAGTACAGTCGCGTGATTCCCGCGAAGCGGGGACCGGCGAGCCATCGCGCGGTCTCGGCGACTTCCGACTCGAATGAGCTCATTGCTGGCTCCGGCTGCTCCTACGCTGCGGCGGAACCCGGCGCCTCGAAAGCCAGGTTCCTATTTGCTTTTCTCGCTCACCTGGACAAGCAAAGAGTCGCTGACGTGGGTGACAAGGCCGTGGAAGATGTTCTTGGCCTTCCGGAAGCCCGGATCCGAGAGGATCTTCTCGAGCGTCGCGAGGCTCTCCAGATCGACCTGGACCAGCCGTTGCGGGGACGACCCGCCCAACATGCTCTTGTACACGCGGACGGCCTTGACACCGGAGAACTTCAGCCAGATGTCCTTGCCGGCGCCCATAACGTATTTCTCGTACTCGTTCAGCTTCCCGGGAAGTACGTCGAACCGGTACTCGAAGGTGACCATTCCATTGCCTCCTAATGCCCTAATGCCCGCAGTATTGCGGATAGTACTCTTCGTCCCCGCTCCACTCGGGGTACTGAGCCCGCACCTCGGAGAGAGGGTGAAAGTCGGCGTCGAACTCGAGGGCGACCACGCGCTGGTCCTGCCCGTCGTAGTAACGGAAGACATAGCGCCCGTCCGCCAGCGCCAGTGCGTCGATGGCCCGGCTGTCGTCGAAGTTGAGCCCCATGCGGACAAGCAGGTCGGAGACCGAGTAGCCGACGTCCTTGACCGTCAGAGTCTGCACGCCGCTCCCGAGGGGGCCGTATCGGCTCTCGATCAGCGCCGGGCCG
>DATNMH010000044.1:0-2365 GCA_035602395.1 Candidatus Acidiferrum sp. | reverse complement strand
GGGCCAGGCACAGCATGCCGTCCTGCCGCAGCGCGGTGGCGAACTCCTCGGCGGCCAGGCCGTCGATCTGATGTCCGCCGTAGGTGATGAAGTTGAAGACGAACCCCAGCTTGCCGAGCTCCTCCGGGAATTGCCTCATCTCCTCGTCGCTCATCCCGGTCGTGTCCCAGTTGAAGGATGGTGACAGGTTGTAGACGAGCATCTTGGAGGGAAACTCGGCGTGGATGGCCTCGGCGAAGCGCCTGGCATCCGCCAGGTCCGCGGTCTTGGTCTCCATCCACAGGAGGTCGGCGAACGGCGCGGCGGCGAGGGACTTGGCGATCGCGTACTCGATGCCGCCCTGGACCTGGTAGTAGCCCTCGGGAGTCTTCGAGACCTCGCAATCCCAGATGATGTTGATGCCCATCGACTTGGCTTTTGCCCGGGCGGCGTGGAACGACGTGAGGTTCGCGAAGGCCAGCCACTCGTCGGCGCTCATGTCGAAGCGCTCGCCCTCGCTGGCGCGGAACTGGATCACGTCGGCGACCGCCTGGGGATAGCTCTTCAGGTTGGCTTCGGCCTGCCACGCCTCCAGGTAGCGCGTCTCGACCCTGTCCAGCATGGCCTCGACCGACGACCCTTCACCCTGCTTGAACGCCTTCGCACTGTCCTCGATCACGCGCATCACGCCCGCCCGCGCCAGCCAGGCGTTAGCCTCGTCGTACTCGGCCGCCGAGACCTTGAACAGCAGGTGCCCTCGCATGTCGTCGATGCCCAGCTCGCGGAGCCTCCTGAGGACGGCGAGGTAGCCGGTCTTGTACGTCGGCAGCTCGACGTTGGTGGCGCCCAGGATGAACGGATGATCGCGCTCGTCCCCGCGTCCCTCCAGGAACGAGGCCGACTCGGCGTCGGTCCGGGCCACGATGATGCCGGGCACCCTCATGACATCGAGCTGGAAGCGCGCGGCGCTGAGCCGCTTGATCTGCTCGTCCTCGGCGACGAGTACCTTGCCCCCCTGGTGCCCGCACTTCTTGGCGCCGGGCTTCTGGTCCTCGATGTGGTAGCCCGGAACCCCGACCTCGACGAACCGGCGGACGAGGTTTCGGACGTGCGCGTCGCCGCCGTGGCCCGTGTCGGCGTCGGCGATGATGAAGGGCCGATAGTCGATCTCGGGCGAGGCGGCGCGCTGCGCCTCGCTCATGCGCGAGCGCGCGAAGCGCTGGTTCCGGTCGGCCGTCAGGAGGGCGCGCACGATCGGCGCGGCCTCGTCGGGCACCTGGCTCAGCGGATAGCTGGCCAGGTCGGGTCCCGGGTCCTCCGCGACGGATCCCTTGGCCGACGTGGCCCACCCGCCGAGGTAGATCGCCTCGATGCCCGCCCGCTTCAAGGCCACCGCCTGGCCGGGAGAATAGGGACCGAAGGTCGTGATCTGCCTGCGCTGGGCAAAGAGCTCCTGGAGCCGATCGTAGAACTGCTCGGCGGCCGTCCTGGCCACGGTGTAGTCGACCCGGATCGTGCCCTGTTGCTCGACCACCTGACGCGCCGAGTACAGCCGGGTGATCCCCGCGAAGCGGGGACCGGCGAGCCATCGCGCGGTCTCGGCGACTTCCGACTCGAATGAGCTCATGGCTGGCTCCTGCTGCTCCTACACTGCGGGGGAACCCGGCGCCTCGAAAGCCAGGTTCCTATTTGCTTCTCTCGCTCACCTGGACCAGCAAGGAGTCGGTGACGTGGGTGACAAGGCCGTGAAAGATGTTCTTGGCCTTCCGGAAGCTTGGATCCGAGAGGATCTTCTCGAGCGCCGCGAGGCTCTCCAGCTCGACCTGGACCAGCCGCTGCGGGGACGACCCGCCCAGCATGCTCTTGTACACGCGGACGGCCTTGACGCCGGAGAACTTCAGCCAGATGTCCTTGCCAGCGCCCGTAACGTATTTCTCGTAATCGTTCAGCTTGCCGGGGAGGACGTCGAACCGGTACTCGAAGGTCACCATTTCAATTGCCCCCTTTCGGTATCCGCCGCGTCAGCGCGGCGCTCTATCAGCCCGCCCGGGTTCTCGTACTTCATCTCGCGCCCTTCTAATGACCGGAGTATTGCGGGTAGTACTCTTCGTCTCCGATCCACTCGGGGTACTGAGCCCGCACCTCGGAAAGAGGGTGAAAGTCGGCGTCGAACTCGAGGGCGACCACGCGCTGGTCCTGCCCGTCGTAGTAACGGAAGACATAGCGCCCGTCCGCCAGCGCCAGCGCGTCGATGGCCCGGCTGTCGTCGAAGTTGAGCCCCATGCGGACAAGCAGGTCGGAGACCGAGTAGCCGACGTCCTTGACCGTCAGAGTCTGCACGCCGCTCCCGAGGGGGCCGTATCGGCTCTCGATCAGCGCCGGGCCG
>DATNMH010000043.1:0-4823 GCA_035602395.1 Candidatus Acidiferrum sp. | reverse complement strand
ATGATGGGTGACCCCAAATCCGGGAACCCGGCAAAGATGATGGAAGCGCTGCTGAAGATGCGCAAGCTGGACATCGCCACGCTCGAGCAGTCGTATCGGGGTGGCGCCTAACTTGGCGGCTCAGACCCAGCCGGCACGCCGAAAGGTCAGTATCGAGCGCACCTTCAACGCCAGCATCGAGGAGATTTGGAAACTGTGGACCACCACCGACGGCATCGAATCCTGGTGGGGTCCTGATGGCTTCGAGGTGAAGGTGCGCAAACTCGACCTTCGCCCCGGGGGCGAGTTCCTGTACGCGATGACCGCGATCGCTCCCGAGCAAGTCGAGTTCTTGAAAAAGGCGGGCATGCCGCTCACGACGGAGACTCGCGCCCGCTACACCGAGGTTGTGCCGCTGAAGCGAATAGCGTTCGCGCAGCTCGCCGACTTCATTCCGGGCGTCGCGGCTTACGAAGTGGCGACGGCGGTCGAGTTCGACACCACCCCGCGCGGGGCGAGGATGGTGCTGACGCTGGACGCGATGCACGACGAGTCCTGGACAAAGATGGCGGTGATGGGCTGGGAGAGCCAGCTCGACAAGCTGATGAAATTGCTCAAGCCCGTGTGACGGGCGGAGTCGCGGCCGCGCGCGCCTGCAGATGACGGGCTAGATCGCTGGCGAATCCCTGGAAGTTGGTTGCGATCTGCTTCATGCCACCGAGACCAGGCTCGTCGGCCAGCTTGAGCGACACATCGGCCAGGGTCTCGAATCGCTCGCGAAGAATCTTCCATGCGGCGTCGCGGTGGGGGAGGACGAAGAAGGCGGGACGCACGATCTCGAAGGCTGGCCCCGCCGTCTGACCCGCATGCTGTGGGCCGACCGGGAGCGCGGTCATCATCGGGCCGAGGCTTCGCATCGTCCAGTTCATCAGGTGCTTGGCCGTTTTGGCGAGTGTCTCGAGTTCATCCGGCGTCTCGCCGTGATGGACGAAGTACCGGCTCTGGACCTGCAGGGTGACCTCATATGTGGCGTTGAAGACGTCGGCAACGCGCCTGGTCAGTGGGTCTTCGATCAGCGTCACCAGGTCAACGTCAGGCGGCTCGCGCAGGAAGACCGGAATCACCGGACGCGCGGGCTCGAACGAAGGGTCCGCCCTTCGAACCGCCAGATAGTCTTCGAGGATCCCAACGAATTTGCCGAAGTGCGAGTTGACCCAATCGCCGCGGGCACCCTCGCCCTGCTCGACGATGATCTCGATCGCCGAACTGGCGGACCCGAGGTTGGTCACGGCGGTCAGCTCCGGCCACTCGAAGACCTGGGTGGTTGCCTGCGCTTTTGGCGGTCCGATGAAGACATCCGCCTCGCCATAACGGTCGACGAGGTGGGCGAGTCCTTGCTCGATGCCGCGGTAGAGATGACCGACGGTGTGCCACTCCTCGGCACCGCCGGTGATCTGCGGATCGTCCGTCGATAGCGCCCGCCGATGACCGACTGCGCCAAAACCCTCCGCATCGCGCAGCGCCATCCCCTCCGGCCGCTCGAGGAACATGAAGTGGCGAAGTGCCCGCTCGCCGAACGGCACCAGCGCGATCTGGACGTCCGGCGGATACCAGCGGGAGAGGATCGGGAAGTTGGGGCGTTCGAAATGGGGCGCGGCTCCGACCGCCGTCAGGATGTTGGTCGCCAGCGCCAGGTGCAGCATCTCCTGCTTGACGACGTCGATGATGGTGAGCTCCCAGGCCTGGATGCGAGCCAGCTGCTCGGGGGTGACGCCCTCCTGGACACTGCGCTTGAGGGAGAACTGGGCGTAGAGGTACTCGCAGAGCAGGCCGTGCTCCAGCTCGCAGGCCTCGCCGAGCAGGTAGACCAGCTCCTCCCGGCTCTCGACCCGGAGCGGCGGCTCCGGCGCCTGCCCGTTCCCGTTCCCGCCCACGGCCATACCGGCATTCTGGCCGTCAAGGCCACCATCGGGCAACTCCGGCCAATGTCCCGGACAATTCCCCCTCCCTGGGGAGGGCAGGGTGGGGGCCGTTAGGGTCGCTGGAAGCCGCCTGAAGACAGTGGCTGCGGACGGACCATACTTTCGCAAAGGCCAGACAGATGACCGCGGATATCTCGGAAGAGTTGGATGCTCGGCCAGCTGCGGGACTCAGGCGAGTCGTCCCTCCGTTGCTCGTGCTGGTCGTTGGCGCGGTAATAGGGTTCGGTGGTCGGTCTTGGCTGGCCTCCCCCAGCGATGTCGTAGTCGACGGGCACCCATCAACCTTGGACGTCTACCGCTTCGATCCGACTACAAAGGCCTCCCCCCGTGGAGCGGTCATTTTCAACCAGGCCACGATCTCAAAGGTGGCCGCCGAGCTCAACGGCTTACCGGCATTTCCGAGGAGCGGCCGAACTTGTGAGAAAGGCGGCCTATATGTCGCACTAACCTTCAGCTACGACAACGGTGATTCGGAAACCGTGAATGTGCGCTCAGCGCCCTGTGGGATGGTGACCAAACATGGAGACGAGAAGGTTGTCGCCGATGCACTCGGCTCAAGGCTCTACGGGGATCTAGCCGCTTTGTTGCCGTCCAACCCTTAGCCTGGGCACGTTACAGCGGGAACTCTTCGTAGTCACGTTGTATTTGGCGCCGAATGGCCCAAGACGAGCGGATTCCTGTCGACTTCCACCAGGGGATGTTCCGGATCGCCGCGATCGCCTTCGTGACGGCGGCCACCGTCAATGTCGGCAGCAGCTTCATCGGGGCGCCGCACCTCGACTTCGGGGGCATCTGGATCGTCGGCATCCTTTCTTATGTGGGGGCGGCGGTGAGCTGGTTTTTCCCGTGGCACCGGCTTCCGGTCGAGCGATTCCTGGTGGTGATCGTCATGCCGGGCCTGGCCTTGCTCGGCTTCATGACGATGTACACGGGCGGCACGCACTCGCACATCCTGCCGATCTTCATTGCGCCGGCGGTGTTCATGGCGGCGGCTTACGGGTTTCGCTCGGGAGCCGCCATCGCCGTGCTGACAGCGGCGACGGCTACGCTCCCCTTGTTCATCAACGGCTGGGACAGTTATTACGCGCGAACCGTTGTCGTGCTCGCAGTGTCGACCATGCTCTGCGCCTTCATCTCGGCTCGCGTTCGCCGCGCCTTGCTCAACGAGTACGAGAGTCGCCAGCGGCAGCAGGAAGAAAGCTACGTCGCCACCATCGGGGCCCTGGCTGCGGCGCTCGATGCGAAAGACCGGTACACCGAAGCGCACTCCAGGGAAACCGCAGAGCTCGCGGTCCACGTCGGAGAGCGCCTCGATCTGCCGCCAGACCAGCTCCGATTGCTCAAGTACGGCGCCCTGCTCCACGATATCGGCAAGATTGGCATCCCGGGCTACATCCTCCAGAAGCCGGGTCCGCTGACGTCCGAAGAATTCGCCATCATGCGCGAGCACCCGGTCATCGGCGAGCGCATCGTCGCCTCCGTGGCATTTCTTGCCCCACTGGGTCCCATCGTCCGGGCGGAGCATGAGCGGTGGAACGGCACCGGCTACCCTGATGGCCTCAAGGGCGAGGAGATTCCGATCGAGTCTCGCATCATCCATGCCTGCGACGCCTTCCACGCCATGGCCTCGGACCGCTCCTATCGCAAGGCGCTGCCAATCGAGGCGATCGTGGCGGAGTTTCGGAAGGAAACCGGCCAGCAGTTCGACCCGCGTGTGGTCGCCGTGATGCTCGACGTGATCGAGCACGACCCGCCCCACATCACCGCTGCCGCCGAGGCGATCGGGCAACCGACCCCGGATGCCACGGTTTCAGGACCGCGCGGCTGGGCGCAGCACATGCAGACGGTCGAGGCCCTCGGTCAGCAGCTCGCCCGGGCTACCAGCATCGAGGACATCTGCAACCGCATCGGTGAGACCATTACCGCTTTGCTCCCGCTCGACCAGTGTCGCGTGCTGTTGATGAATCAAGACCGTACGCGCCTGGACGTCGTGTACCTGCGAGGGACCGACCGCGAGGAGTATCGGGATGTGACGGCCAGCAATGCCGCAGTCGAAGTGGGGGAGGGGATTGCCGGCTGGGTCGCGGAGTCGCGCCGCGGCGCGGTGCTGGGTGATACCGAGCACCATCCCAAGGCGGCGCATGTGAAGGGAACCACTGTGATCGACGAGTCGATGCTGGCCGTTCCGGTCATGTTCGAAGACGAGGTCCTGGCGGTCATCGTGGTTCTCAAGCTGGGGCTGAATCAATACTCGCTCGACCAGTTGCGCCTGCTCACGATCCTGGCCAACCAGGCCGCGGTGTCGATCGCCAACGCACGACTGATCGAGCGGCTCGCCGCGGCCGCGACCATGGATGCGCTGACCGGTTTGATGAACCGCGGGGCGTTCGAGGAGGCGCTGAGCAAACAGATGTTGCGACCGCCGTCCTGGGGAACCCTGCTGATGATCGATGTGGAGGACCTCCGTGAGACCAACGAGGCCTACGGCCACCGGGCCGGCGACGCGGTCCTGAAGCGGATCGCACGCGCGATTCGCACCTCGATCCGGGGCGACGACCTGGCCTCGCGCTGGATCGGTGACGATTTCGCCATCCTCGCCCCGGGCATCGACGCGTCGCAGGCCGCCGTCCTGGCCGGCCGCATCGAGGGCGCGTTGCAGTCCGACCGGATCTCGATCCACTGGGGGACCGCCGAGTACCACGGCGACGCCCTGACCGCCCAGGACCTTCTGACGGGGGCACTCAAATCGCTATCCGACCGAGCGGCGCAGGCCGCCGGCCGGGGTGACAACGTCGCCGCCCAGGCTTCCTGAGATCGCGGCCGACCTTTGGGCAAAGCCCTGCGCCCGAATGGGCAGGATGC
>DATNMH010000042.1:0-39679 GCA_035602395.1 Candidatus Acidiferrum sp. | reverse complement strand
GGCGGTGCGGCTGCCGCTCCGCTGACCGGGGCGGCCGCGCCCGCCGCCGGAGTCAATGTCGCGCTGGGTGTCGCGTTGGCGAGTGCGATCCGCGTGGCGCGCCTGGCCTGGAGGTCGGCATCGTCACTGGTGGTCTGGGCGGGATAGGTGGTCGCGGGAGCGATCGAGGCCGTCGGGTTATTCCGAAGCACCATCAGGGTGGGGACGGCCATCACCACGCCGGCGCCGACGATGATGATCGCGGCTATCAGGCCCAACCCTCGCATGCCACGATTGACGCGATCGCCCATTGCCTCTTGCGATTTGCACGTAGCGTGATACAACCCGACGTGAATCCTTCTGGCGGGTTGGAACGTTGTAGGGAGTAGGAGAAATCTGATGAAGCCCCTGAATGCCGAGCTCGCCGCCCGCGCCTGGGAATTCGCCCAGGGTCTCGACCCGGAAGAGTATCGCCGGCTCCAGTCGGAAGTGCGTTCGGCATGGCCCGCCACCACCAAGCTGCAGGGCCTCGACTTCGACCGGGCCTTCCTGGCCTTCATCGCCGAGCGCTGGATCGATAAAGCGGCGTAGAGGGCTACGCTGCGCCTGGTCCGCAAGCACGCCTGAACTCAGGCGTTACTCGGGCTAGGCACCGGACATGTCGATTAATGATGGCCTGGCGCTGATCCGCCGGCATGACTTCGAAGGCGCCCTGCCATTGCTGGCCGCCGAGGTCCGCAAGCGTCCGGACGACGCCTATGCGGCCTATTACCTCGCCTACGCATTCGTCGGCGCCCAGGACCCCCAGCCGGCGGTGACCCTGCTCGCCAAGATCATCGAGGTCCATCCGGACTTCACCGATGCGCGCAGCCTGCTTGGCCTGGCACGCATCCGGATTTCCGACTTTGTCGGGGCGACCACCGAGTACGAGACGGTGCTGGCCCGTGAACCGAAGAATGCCGCCGCGCTGCTGGGCCTGGGCATGATCGCCTACTGGAAGCGAGAAACGGCGGTCGCCGAAGACTACCTCGATCGCGCCTTGCGCGGCGACCCCGCTGCTCGCGATGCCCTGGTCTTCAAGGCCGACCTGCGCTACGCGGCCGGCGACGTGACCGGAGCGGTGATGCTGCTGCGAGACGCCAAACGGCTGCGCCGGCCGGCGCTGCCCGAGATTGCCGATGCGGAAATCGCTGATCGGCTGCTGCGGTATGAAGCGGCGCTCCAGCCGATCCGGCGGGCCCGCGGCGGCCTGCCCGACATGCCCGGCTGGGTCCTCTGCGTGCTGGGCGTGACGCTGGCGCTCAGCTTGATGGCGGCGGCCGGCCTCCCGGGGGCGTGGAACGGCATGCGGCATTACCAGGACGGCAAGGCGCGGCTCGTCACGTTGGACTATGCCGGCTGCGCTTCCGAGATGGAACAGGCGGTGGAGTCGGTACCCAACTCCCCAAAGGTCTGGGCATATGAGGCGTATTGCTTCCTGCTCGACAAGGACACCAAGGCCGGGCTCAGCGCCTGGTACACGGCGCGCAGCTACGATCCGGCGATCACCCTCGACACGCAGTCCGACCAGCTCGCCCTGCTGGCCAAGATTCGGGCGGCCAATACCCCGCCAAAGGTGACGGCCAAATGAGCGGGGCCGTCGATCCCATCCAGGAAGATTTGCCGTTCGAGACGACGGCTACGCCGCCCGCGTCGGCCGACACCCCAGCCTGGGTCGCGGCGCGACCCAAGGCTGACCTACCTCCGTCGATCTATGACCAGCTGTTGACGCGGCTGCGGGCCATCCCATGGGCTCGCTGGCGGGCGGCCGCGACGCCGGCTCTGAAGTCGGGCGCCGAGCAACTGGGCGCCGCCGCAAAGGTCGCCGTGACTCGAGGCGGCGGCGTCGCCCGCGTCGCGGTCAAGCGCGGAGCGCCCTACACGGTTCGGCTGGCCAAGGCCACCGCGCGAATCAGCCTGATCCGCGCCTTTCCCCTGCTGATCGCCCGCACCATCCACCTCTTCGGCTTCCCCGCGGTGGTGCTCCGGACGGCGATCCAATTCGCGGTCGCGCACCGCGCCGGCCTCGCCATCGACGAGGTCACCTATTTTGTCGTCGACGACCCAGCCGGGTACACCGTCTACGAAGCGCCACCATGGCTCGGGACGGCGATCTCGATCGCGTACATTCCGACACTCGCGCTGTTCATCCTCGCGATCCTGTGCCTGGCACCCGCACTGGCGCCGCGCACGGTGCTGCAGCTGCCCACCACCTGGGTGACGGGCGTCCAGCTCTGGCTCGGACTGGCGTTCGCCGCCCATGCCCTCCCGTCCTACGAAGAGGCGGGCCCGGTCGCGGAACAGGCGCGGGTAGGGGTGGTCAAGGCTGACCCAGTCTCCGTGTTCTGGTTGATCCCCGCGCAGATCGTCGCCATCCTCACCCGCTTCGGCGGCATCGCGCCGGCGGTCGTCGGCGTGCTGGCCTGCTGGTGGCTGGCGACGGCGATCTTCCACTAACGAGGCGCAGCGGTGCGCCGCCTGCCTTTTCCTGTACGCTTCCCCGGTGGCCAGCAGCCGCTCCCTGGGGGTGCTGTTCAGCCTGCTTGCGACTTTCCTGATCGCCGGGTGCGGCGAGGACACGGGCGCCGCCCCACCCCTTCAAGCCAGCGTGTCATCATCGGTAGGCTGCAAGAGCGGTCAGGGGTACCAGCACACGACGCTTGGCTACCATCTCTGCTTCCCCGACGGCTGGACTGCGCGCGATTACACCGCTGAGCCCGGGTCCGGCGGCGCCGTGAGCGTGGTCGCGTTTGGCACGCCATCGACCGTGCCCGCGCACGTCCCGGTGTCGGGCACGTTTACGCCGCCGATCGAGATCCGGGTGGTCGCGGGACCCAAAGACCAGGCGGAAACCAGCCTCGCCGGGGGGAACCAGGTAACCCAAACCACGGTGGCGGGCGTCAAAGCCGACCGGATCGTGGTGGCCGATTCCGGTCCCGCCAACGGGGCGGTCATCGTGGTCTTCGAGCACCAAACCAACACCTTCGAGATCGACGAGGCACCGGGCGGGACCTATGACGCGGCCTTCCAGCAAATGCTGGACAGTTTTTCGTTTCCCGCCAGCTGATTCGATCTAGCTGGCCGCCGCGGTCTGCTGCTTTAGATCCCGGGAACGTTGGGATTTTCGTCCGAACCCGGCGGCAGGATCGCCTGGGTCCACCGGTCGACGATCATGCGCCCGCCACGTGAGCCTTCTTGTGGCTCGGCGTCGTGTGATTCCGGTCTCGGCTTTTTAGACCGCCGCTTCTTGACCCGTCCCTCGGAGGTCCAGTCATTCTCCGCCACAGCTCCTAATATGCGCGTCACCCGACCGACGCCCGCCGACGACTCTGTCACAAATGGTGGAGGCCGGAGTCAAATCCGGGTTGGCGCGTTCCGTGCGCCGGGCTCCGGCCGGCTGGTGGAGGCGGCGAGAATCGAACTCGCGTCCGAAGCAGCGTCCCGCAAGACATCTACGAGCGTAGTCCCGGATTTGATCTCACCCTGGCGTCTCCCCTGGGACCGGATCCGCCAGAGCCAGTCGCGGTAAGAAGTCCCTCCGGCGGCCGCGACGCCCGCCGGAAGCGAGTCAGCGGAGTTTACGCCGGCGACCGCTCCTGCTGACCGAGAGCGGGCCGGCGCCGGGGATAAATCCCCGGTTGACTACGCTACTTACGCAGCGTAAGCCAGTTGACGATTGGCGTTTATAGCCTTGCCGCTTTTACGTGCTCGGCGACACGGCCCGCCATCTTGCAGACCACTACCCCGTCGAGACCTGGCGCCCCCGCCAGTCTGTCGGAGCACCGTTATTTTACCCCCGCCACAGACCGCGAAACGCCTGTCGCAGGATCGCCGAACTTGGGCGGATGTATCTTCAGGGAGCATGCGCACCGCCGCTCGGTTCGATCTGAAGACCCCGGCCCGCCTCATTGGTTACCTCGTCTTGGGAGGTTTGGGATCGGTCGCCTTGCTGGTCCCGCTGGCCGGCGTCCTCAGTTATCTCGCCGTGCCCTTTTATCCGGTTCTGCTCGGCTGGTTCCTCTACGGCGGACTCCTGGCCGTAACCCGACACCTGCGCATGGCCCGGATCTACCTCTTCGCCAACCTTGGGATTCTGGTCGCGACTCTGATCGCCTCTGCCGCAAGCTTGATCAGGATTGCCGTCTCAGCCCAGCAGCCCGACACGGCGCTTACCGCGCCGCTCTACCTGGCGCTCGTGCTCGTCGGCCTAGGGGTGGGCTCGGCGTTCGGCGCTCGTCGGCGTAGGCCGACAGCTCAATCGCACTGACCGGTTCGGACTACGGGCTGAGGGCGGCGTTGACGCCGGTTGTTGTCTGCCCGGCGGTCAACGTGATGACATCGGCCGCCCCCTGGTTGGGCTTGTTGTTTGCCCACTGCGTCGTATGCCCTCCGCCGCGACAGTCGAGGAAGTTGACGTTGTAACCAGCCGGCGGTAGCGAACCGATCCGATAGGTACCGTCAGCCGCCGTTGTCGTAGTGTCAATCAAGGGCGCCGCCCCTGCCGCATAAACGTCGACACAGATCCCTGGCAGCGGCGTTCCGGTTCCGGCGTCGGTAACCGTCCCGGCGACTGCGCCACCACTCGCCAGTGTTGCGTTGATACCAGTCGTAGAGTTGGGGGCGGTGACGGCAACCGCGCTCGCCGTCGACGGATCCGAAGAGCCGTTGAAATACTGCAGTTGGTGAAGGCCACCCGTGCAGTCGTCGAAGCTCACCGTGTAGCTTCCCGTCGCGATTCCAGGGATCGAATAGTTTCCCGCAGAATCGGTCACCGTACCGAGCGGCTGGGCGATGCTCGTCCCGTTCGGCTGAGCGTCGACGCAGATGTTGGGTAGCGGCGAGCCGGACGCACTGGTCACGGTCCCAGCGATCGAACCACCCGAGGCCAGCGTCGCATTGATGCCGCTCGTGGTTGCGCTCGGCGCCACCGTCACGGAGGTTGCCGTCGAGCTGTCAAGGGCGTTGCTGTACCACTGGTGAACGTTCCCCTGCGTGGCCGTGCTGCAGCTCCGGAAGTCTACGAGGTAACTGCCGCCGGTGAGTCCCTTGATCGCGTAGCTGCCCGACGGGTCGGTGGTCGTTGATGTCTGCGCGCCCGTCGTCGTTGATTGCGCCGACACGCACAAGTCGGCGACTGGATGGCTCGATGCGTCGATGACCGTGCCGGTGATCGACCCGTTGGTCGTCAGCGCCGCATTGATCCCGGTCGTCGCGCTGCCGGCCGTCACGTGCACGGCCGTCGCCGACGAGAAGTCCGGCTGTCCGTTGAACCACTGCGACGCGTGCACGCTACCCAGGCAGTCGGTGAAGTTCACCTTGTAATCGCCGGTCGCCAGCCCAGTCACGGTATAACGTCCGGAGCCGTCGGTTGTGCCCGTGGCCGCATCGTTCTGGTTCAGGTCCTGAACACCCACGCAGACGTTGGCGACGGCGCTGCCTGCCGCGGTGACCGTACCGGCGATGGTCCCCCCGGTCAGCAGCTGGCCATTGACGCCGCCAACCGTCGTCCCTGCTGTCACGCTGACCGCGTTGGCGGCTGCCTGACTGTTCTGACCGTTGTACCACTGGGGGATGTGATTGCCGCCCGAGCAGTCGACGAACTCGACGCTGTAGCTACCCGTCGCCAACGAGGAGATCGCGTACGCGCCGGACGAGCCGGTGGCAGTCGAGACGACGCCGCTACTCCCGCCGTTGACGGGCTGGGCAGCGGCGCACGCGCCCGCGAGCGGATGACCTACCCCGTCGGTGACGGTCCCCGTGATCGCCGCACCCGTGGCCAGCTTCGCATTGATCCCGCTCGTGGTGACCCCATTGGTCAACGTAAGGAGGTCGGCTGTGCTGCCCGACGCCTTGCCGTTGTACCACTGGGGCGCATGATTGCCGCCGTTACAGTCCGTGAACTGGACAATGTAGGAGCCGCCAGGTAGTGCATCCAGCGCGTAGGTCCCGGTCGAGCTCGTGTTCCCGCTGGCAACTACGGTCGCGGACTTCGCGTTGAAAACTGCGACGCACATTCTGTTGAGCGGTGCCCCGGCCGTGTCGGTGACCGTCCCGGTGATGGTCGCGCCCAGGATTAGCGTGGCGTTGATGTTCGGTGTGTTGCTCCCGGACGTCACGACGACAGGGCTGGCGGAGTTCGACGTGCTGGCTCCGCTGTAGTACTGGCCGAGGTAGTCGGTCGCCGGGCAATCGGAGAACGACACCAGGTAGCTGCCGGTGGGCAGTCCGCCGACGCTATAGGTCCCGCTTCGTCCCGTGCTCATCGAATCGGCGGCGTGGCCGCGATTGTCCTGGGCGTGGACGCAGATATTCGCGAGCGGGCTGCCGCCGCTGTTGGTGACCAATCCGGTGATGGTGCCGCCGGTGCCCAAGCTCGCATTGATGCCGGAGGTCGTCTGCCCCGCCGTCACCGACACTGAATCTGCATCACCCAGGACCGGCTTTCCATTGAACCACTGGGTCAAGTGCGTGCCCGCTGCGCATTCCTCGAAGCGAACCTGATACGCGCCTGGAAGCAATCCGGTGATGGTATAGCTGCCTTTGCTACTGGTCGTGACGGTCGTAACTGCGTTCCCGAACGGATCGGTCGCGGCAGCGCAGATACCACCGATGGGACTTCCTGACAAGTTGGTGACGTTCCCCGAGATGGCGCCGGTACTGGATGTCCCAGAGGTCGTCCCGGCCGGGCTGACCCGCTGCGGGGGTAGCGCCACTCCGGTAGGGGTTTTCAAACCCGTCTTCGACATGGTTGTTGGTTGAGGAGGGCCGTTCGCGCTCGATGCCGAGCGTGCAGAGCCTAATGCAGCAATGACGATCGGAAGGTGCTGCAGTCTGCAGATCGTCGCGATCCGAGGAGGTGCGGGTGGCAGTGCGATGCGTGGCACCCGGCGGCTGCCAGACTGGTGTAGGAGGAAGGCCAGGCCCAACGTCGCTGCGCCGCCCGGCCCCAGGACGTCGCTCGCCGACAGGCAGGAGGCATCGTTGCCGATCGTCGTGTCAGCGACGACCGAATTGCGGGTCACCCGGACTCCCAGGCTAGGAAAGCCGGCCTCCTCGTAGGAGTAATCGAGCTCGTCACCCGTCTTCATCATCCCGTTGATGGTCACGTGGTAAGCCGGCGCAAAGGATGGGACCAGCGGATCCCGCCCCGAAGCACAGCAGATCTCAACCACGAACGAGTTTGAACCTACCGTCCGGCCATGCATGTCAGTCGTCGGCGCGTGGCCCGTCTGGGCGCACTTGAAGTCCGGACTACCTGGGATCCAATAGGTCTTAAAGCGATGGGTGATCCCAGTCGAGGCGACTGCGACAGAATTCTGAATGGCGGAGCCGTCCCAATCGAAGTCCAGCGTTTCCAGGCCTCGCCAGGTCCCCGCGTAGGGCACGTGACCGTCGCCGCCAAACCGGCTCTGCACCCTGGTGATCGCCACTTGCAGCGGCGAAAGGGACAGACTAGGACAGTTCGGCTCGACCACAGATGCGGCCAGGTAGGGTGTTCCGTCGACTGGAAGCTGGGGATCGACTAGTAGCGCCTGGGGGATCCATCCCTTCACCTCGACCGTAAAGTGGGTCACGATATGAGCGGTGGTGGTGACTGTAACGCTCGCCCCGTCGAACTTCGTGATCGTCACCGTGATGGTGTACGTCCCCGAAAGCGTGTAGGTATTGGTCCCCTGGACCGATCCACCGGAGGCGGTCGCGATGATTTGACCGGTCGACGTATGACCGTCACCCCAGCTGATCGTCGCTCCGTAGTCCGAGGCATTACCGGTCGCCTGCGAGTCCGTAAAGTTCGCGACCGTCGCGGTGAGCGGTCCGCCGCTCCGGCCGTTGACGGGGACTCCGGTTGCCGTCAGGACCGAGATGGTCCCTCCGCCGGTTGCCGGCGTGGCTCCGAATTCGACCGATCCAATGTCGCACCGGGCGGCGCTGACCGTGAACGGCCGCGCCCCCCCGCGCTGGTCGGTGGTAGGTGGCGGACAAGTGGGGTTGGCCGTGTCAATTACAGGGCTGCCGGAAACTGGGGACTCGGTGAGCGTCGGCCCACCGTTGTTCTGAAGCGCGCCCACTCCTGGATCGGTGGCGCTCAGGTCGACCGTGCCGGTAAAGGAGCACGTCGTGCCGCTGTCGAGGTTATAACCTCCATCAACAATGGCGCCGGTGCAGTTCGTCGCCGGATTGCCGGCAATGATGCTGTTGGAGGCGGTGAGGGCGGAGACTGGGGAGTTGAACAGCGCACTCCCCGACAATGCCGTGTTTCGGTCGATCGTGCTGAAATCGAGATGGCCTGCCGATTGTCCACCGACCGCGAATCCCCCACCAATAGTCGTGACCCCACCTGATGCTGTCGCGGAGTTTCCGCTGATGGTGCTGTTGCTGATCGAGGCCGAATCCCCTCCGCTGAGGTCGATCCCGCCTCCGCGACTAAAGACCGATCCAGCATCGGCATTGTTGCCGTCGACGGTCGAGTTGAGCATGTTGATGAGGCTGCTGCCGCCGCTGCTCGAGATCCCGCCGCCTCGCGCAAAGGTAGGGGCACTCGCCGAGTTGGCGCTCACCGTCGAGTTGATAAATGAGAGTGTGTTCCCGCTATTCCCGGCGTCGGCGATTCCGCCGCCTTCTCCGTACCCGCTCGATCCGCCAAAAGCCTCATTCCCGCTGACGGCAGCGTTTGTCAGAGTGAGCGTCACGCCCGTAGCCGAGATCGCGATCCCGCCACCTCTGCCGATCCCCGAGCCACCAAAGACAACGTTGTTGTTGACTCCGGTATGACTGAGGTTCACGGTGCTCTGGTTGGCGTCGACGACAATCCCTCCGCCAAAGGCCCCGGACCCGAGGCTGGCCGTGTTGCTCACGATGCGACTGCCCGTGGCCGTGAGACTGCCGCCGAAGTCTTCAATGGCGATCCCGCCGCCGGCAGGGGCGGTGTTGTGGGCTACGGTGCTGCCATTTAGCGTCAGGCTTCCGTCGAAGTTGTCAATCCCGCCCCCGGGCAGGCTGGCTGAGTTGCCACTGATCGTCACCGCAGTGAGCGTGAGGTTGCCCTCGTTGCTGATGCCACCGCCGAATCCAATGACATCCCCATTACGCACGGTGATGCCAGACATGCTTACCGTTGACCCAGGTTGTACGCCGAAGATCCGGTCTTTGGGGCTGCTCCCGTTCTGGATGATCGTCGAAGACTGCCCGGCGCCAACCAGGTTGACGGTGCCCACAATATGAAGGTCGCCGCTGTTCGTGTCGTCAGGGCCGGACGGGGGGATGGTGAGGGTGTAGGTTCCGGCGGGGATCGTGATCGTGATGGCGCCTGTGCTTTGATCAGCAGCCTGGACCGCGGCGCGCAGCGTACAGGTTCCCAGCGTCGAGAGGCACGTGCCGCCGGCGGACGCCGAAATCGGGGCGTCGCTGGTGTCGTTGACCGTGAAATCCGCAGCCAGGGCCGGGCTGGGAAGCACCCCGGCGGCCGCCGCCGCAAGGATGGCAGCCAAACCGGAAAAGGTCAGGTGCCGACGAACGCGATCATGCCAGGCGAAAATCTCCCCCTCCTCCCAAACGACCAGCGCATGATAGGCGCGCCGGCAGTGGGAATCAAGGCGATCCGGGAGTCACTCTTGCTAACCGCGCGCCGACCTCAGGCTAAGGCTTTGCCTTCGGACCGACTCCGGCGACCGCGCCGTGCTGCCACCGGTGCGCCGCCGCCTGGCTGTGAACCGAACTCTGCGCGGTCTGCGGATGGACGTGACACGAGAGATTCACGCGGCCGCTGCGAGTGGCCACGAGGTGTCCGCTCGTAATGCCGGCAGACGTGAAGCATGCCTGGTCGACCGTTCCGCTGAAGGTCGCTCCGCGCTTCGGACCCGACGTATGGCAGGTCAGGGTCACGTTGCCGGTTGGTGTGATGACGGAGTGGCTATCGGTGGTGATTCCAGCGGGTTGGCCGGGGACGGGAACGAGGCATGGCGCGCCCTTGGCCACGATAGCGCCGCGCTGGATGGATGGGTGGCTTCCCGACGTAGTGTTCTGGCTGGAAAGCTGAGAGGTCGCAGCGGTGGATGCTGTTGCCGGAGCCGTCAACGCGGTGGTGGTCGCGAAGCCCGCGAGTATGAGTGCGCCGGTGACCGACGTCAGCATCCTCTTCATCTGATATGACCTTTGGCGGACACGATACGCACGCCGCGCTACAAGCTACCTAACGACGCCGACTGACTTAGGGCCCGGCGCCGATGCGGAGTTTGACGTACCGCCGGCCGACGGATGGACGGGTCGAAGTTGGGGGCTGTAACCCCGGACCCAAGGTGATTTGCGCAACCTGTGCTTGTGACGATATTGCGGCGCGCGTTCAGATGGCTCGAGGATCAGACCGGCCAGTCGCTGGTCGAGTACTCGTTGATCCTCTGCCTGGTGGTTGTCGTGCTGATCATCATCGTGATGCTCATCGGCAACCAGGTGCAGAACATGTACTGCAATATCTCTGGGGGCATCGGCGCCTAAACCCGCGTTCTGACCGCTCGATCCATCTCCCGGCGGGCATCCCGAGCCGCGATCGTTTCCCGCTTGTCGTACTGGCGCTTGCCTTTGGCCAGACCGATCTCCAGCTTGACCCGGTTTCCCTTCCAGTAGAGCCGTAGCGGCACCAGCGTCAAGCCCTTCTGCTTGAGGGTGATCTCCAGGCGGATGATCTCCGCCCGGTGGAGCAGCAGCTTGCGCTCGCGCTTGGATTCGTGATTACTGCTCTGGCCTCGGATGTAGGGACTGATGTGCACGTTGACCAGGTACGCTTCTCCCCCGCCGAATCGGACGTAGCCCTCGCGCAGGTTGGCGCCGCCCTCACGCAGCGACTTGATCTCGGTGCCGACCAGCTGGATCCCGGCCTCGACCGACTCGAGGATGAAGTAGTTGTGGAAGGCCGCCCGGTTGCTGGCAATCGTGGTGTCGGCATCACGCTTCTTCTTCCCCATCAGCGCCGTCCTCGCGCCCAGGCGGCGGCCGTCATCCGCCGGCCACCCGGTGGCTGGACCTCATCGACGACGTAGGTCCCAACGGCCGTCGGCACCGGAATGCCGTCCTCCGTCGCGCCGCCCACATGACCACGGATCACCTTTAGCTCGACACCATGAAGCGTGATCCAGCAGCCGAGCCGCTCGCTCAAAGCGCGCACGCGACGATCGATTTCCTGGGCGGACATGGTGACCGGGTTAAGCTTGCCATCCTCAGATTTCAGCCGCGGGGCGTGCGTCGCCTCCTCGGCCGGCTGGGGAACCGGGGTGATCGCCCCACGCAGAAGGCCGTCGAGCGTCTCGACCATCAACCGCGCACCCAGATTGGCGAGTTGGCCTTCGAGCGGACCGGCCGTCGCGTCCGGCGCAAGCGGGACGCGGGCCTGCGCCAGGATCGGACCGGTGTCAACGCCGGCATCCATCTGCATGATGGTGACTCCGGTCTCGGTGTCGCCGCTGAGAATCGACCACTCGACCGGCGCCGGGCCCCGATGCCGCGGCAGCAACGACGCGTGGACGTTCAGCGTTCCCAACCGTGGCGCGGTAAGCAGGCTGGCCGGAAGGATTTGCCCGTAGGCCACCACGACCATCACGTCGGCGCCGAGGTCGCGAATCCGAGCCTGCGCCGCCTCGTCCCTGATGCGCTCGGGCTGAAAAACCACGAGGCCAAGTTCCAGGGCCAGCCGCTTTGTGCTCGATTGCAACAACTGGAGTCCGCGCCCGGCAACCCGGTCCGGCTGGGTGACCACCAGAGCGACCTCGTGGCCGGCCTCGACGAGACGATTCAAGGTCGGCTGGGCAAACGCCGCGGTGCCCGCAAAGACGATGCGCAGTTTAGGCGCCGACGAGCTCCGCTTCCCTCTCCTCCTCCTGCGGCTCGACCTTACGCAGGGTGTCGAGGCTGGTCAGACGATCGGTGAACAGAATGCCGTCGAGGTGATCGATCTCGTGCTGGATGGCACGCGCCAGCAAGGCATCACCCTTGACCTTCACCGGCTTGCCCTGACGGTTGAGCCCGCGGGCGACGACCTGCATGTAACGCTTGACCTCACCCACGTAGCCCGGCACGGAGAGGCAACCTTCCAGGCCGATCTGCTCGCCCTCCCACTTGACCATCTCCGGATTGACCAGCGTGTGCAGGTTGGTGTCGGTCTTGATCACCACCACGCGCAGTCCAACGCCGACCTGCGGCGCCGCCAGCCCGACGCCGGGCGCGGCCACCATGGTGTCCACCATGTCGTCGATCAGCTGGCGGATCCCGCTGTCGACGCGCGCGACCCGCTTCGCCTTCTGGCGAAGGATCGGCGCTTCCTGGGTCAGGATCGGAAGGATAGCCATGGTTGCTAACTTACATCGGGTCGACGTCGAGGCTCCAGCCCCGGCCGCGCGGTAAGCCGTCTGCCGCGCGGTGCAGATCGTTCCCTTTGAGGGTCACCTCGAAACGGAATTCATCCTTGAGGCGATAGACGAACGCGGGAGAGGGTCCGAGGACCTCGATGTCGCCCAAATTGAGCAGGGCGATTGTAGCACGCAGGTGTTCGGCGGCCGTCTTCCCCTCGAGCTCAGCACGGGCTTCGTCGCGATGCCCGTAGGTCGCCACGATCAGCTCGCCGAAGGGAGGAAATCGATACGCACGCCGGACCTCGAGCTCCTCTCGGTAGAAGCCCCGATAGTCGTGGTAGCGGGCATGGCGAATCGCCGGATGCTCGGGCGAGTAGGTCTGGATGAACACCTGGGACGCGCCAGTCCCTCGCCCGGCCCGGCCCGCGACCTGGGTCACGAGGCTGAAGGTCCGCTCGGAGGAGCGGTAGTCGGGGAAGTGCAGCCCGGTGTCGGCATTGACCACGCCAACCGTTGTGACGCGCGGCAGGTCGAGCCCTTTCGCCACCACCTGGGTGCCAACGAGGATGTCGGCCTCCCCGGAAATCATGCGGTCAAACACGAGGTCCGCGGCATCCGCCGTTTTCATCACATCGCGGTCCAGCCGCAGCACCCGCGCTGCCGGAAACAGCATCTGCACCTCGTGCTCGATACGCTCGGTGCCGATGCCGAAACTCTTGATGTAGCGGCTGCCGCAGGCGGGGCAGCGCCGCGGCATCGGCTCGCTGCTGCCGCAGTAGTGACACTGCAGGCGGTTCAGGCTGGCATGGTGGACGAGGGCGACGCTGCAATGCGGACACTCGCGCACCGCCCCGCAATCACGGCAGAGCACGAAGGTCGCGAGTCCCCGCCGGTTGAGAAACAGGATGGACTGCTCCTGCCGGGCCAGCGAGCCACCGATGGCGGCCTGAAGCTCGCGGCTCAGCGGGCTGAACTGTTGGGCGGCGAGCTCCTTGCGCATGTCGACAACGGTGACCGGCGGCAGGGAACGCCCCTGCGCGCGGTGCGGGAGCTCGAGCAAATGCTCCCGGCCCGAGAGTGCGGCGTGGTAGGTCGCCACGCTGGGCGTGGCGCTGCCGAGCACCAGCACCGATCGGGTGCGCCGCGCCAGCCATCGGGCGACGGTCGGCGCATGATATCGCGGCATCCGTTCCTGCTTGAAGGCCGACGATTCTTCCTCATCGATCAGGATCAGGCGCAGGCGCGGCAGCGGCGCAAACACCGCGGCGCGCGGCCCGATCACGATGTCAGCCTCGCCGCGGCGGATCCGCCACCACTCCGCGGCTCGTTCCGCCTCGGTCAATCCGCTGTGCAGCACCGCGAGGCGGCCCGGAAACCGCGCGGCGAAGCGCCCGACCGTCTGCGGCGTGAGCGCGATCTCCGGTACCAGCACCAGGGCCTGCCCTTGGACCGCCAGCACCTCCTCGAGTAGCGCCAGGTAAACCTCGGTCTTGCCGCTTCCGGTGACCCCGTGCAGGAGGAACACCTCCGACTCCTGGCGGGCGATCGCGACACTGATCCGCTCGCGCGCCGCCAGTTGCGCCGGCTCGAGCCGCATGGCCGCCGGCACGGTCACCTCGCTCGCTTTCTGGAGGATGCGGCTCTGGCGACGGCGCTTGACCGTCCGGCGCACGACGGCGCGGACTCGGGGCGGCACGATGGCCCGAATCACCTCGTCGAGCGGCACCAAATAATGCGACGCGACGAAGCCGGCCAGCTCCACGAGGACCGCGGGTAACACCGGCTCCGCATCGATCATCGCCTCGATCGGTTTCAGCTCCAGCACCGCGGGCGCCTGGTCGAGGGCGTAGACGAATCCGGTCACGGACCGCTTGCCGAAGGGCACCCGGACCCGATGGCCGACCTCGATCAGCCCGATCAGTTCGTTCGGGACGGCGTAGTCGAAGAGACCGCTGTGGCTGCCGACGCGCGCATCGACCGCGACTTGCGCGACCTGGCGAACCGCCGTTTCAGGCGCGGCGGTTGCGACAGGCATCAATGGCATCCCAGATCCGTCCGGCTACCTCCCACTTGGGCAGCCGCGGGACCTCAGCCACGACACCCGATGACGCAACGATGGTGACGGCGTTGAAGTCGCTGGCGAGGCCCTGGCCGTCGACCCCCACCTGGTTGGCGACGATCATGTCCAGGTCTTTGGCGTCTAGCTTTTGTTGCGCCTGGGATCGAAGCGCTTCCGTCTCCGCGGCGAAGCCCACCCGGAAGAGTCCGGGGCGCCGTCCAAGCGATTTCAGGATATCGACGGTAGGCCGCAGGCGAAGATCCATCGGCTTGTCCGTCCGCTTGAGCTTCGACGGCGCAACCGTGTCCGGTGCATAGTCAGCCACCGCCGCCGCCATTACCAGGACGTCCGCCCCATTGGAGGCCTGCTCGAGCGCCGCCAACATCTCCTTGGCGCTGCCAACGGCGACTTCGTCGATGCCCTCCGGGTTGGTGGCCACCGTCGTAACCAGGGTGACCAAAGCGCCGCGGGCCGCCGCCACCTCCGCCAGGGCCCGGCCCATCTTGCCACTCGAAAAGTTGCCGACATAACGCACCGGGTCGACGGCTTCGCGGGTCCCGCCTGCGCTGACCACGACGCGCAGGCCGTCGAGGGTGCGGCGGTTGGCGAGCACCGCCTCGATGACGGCGACGATGCGCTCGGGCGCGGCCAGCCGGCCCACGCCGAACTTGCTCGACGCCAGCCGGCCGCTCGCCGGTTCGACGATGACGGCGTGCCGTGATCGCAGCGCCGCCAGATGGTCCTGTGTTTGCGAGTGCGTGAACATCAGGTCGTTCATCGCCGGGGCGATCACCAGGGGCGCACGGCTCGCCAGCACGGTCCCCGAGACGATCTCATCCGCGATGCCGAGGGCCAGCTTGGCGATGGTGTTGGCGGTGGCCGGCACGAGGGCGATCACCTCCGCCCACTCGGCCAGCTTGATGTGTGTCTCCCCACTGCCTGTTGCCGCCAGCCAGTCGGCGGCGACCGGATGGCCAGAGAGCGCTTCCAAAGTGAGCGGCGTCACGAACCGCGTTGCTTCCGGCGTCATCAAGACCCGCACCTCGGCATCGGCTTCGGTCAGCAGACGGATGCACTCGATCGCCTTGTAAGCCGCGATTCCGCCGCTGACTGCGATGGCTACCCGGCGCCCGTTCAGCCGTCCCTCGCTCATACCGGCGTTTGCCGGCGGGCGTGCTCCGCGGCGATCATGGCGAGGATCTCGCGCGCCGTCTCGTCGATATCGCGATTGCACACGACGTGTTCGTAGTCCTTCGCCAGGCCGAGTTCGATCAGCGCCTCGCGCTGACGAATCGCGAGCGCTTGGGGGGACTCGGTATTGCGGCCCGTTAGCCGACTCAACAGTTCCTCGGTCGACGGCGGCGTGATGAAGATGAACAGCCCGTCGGGTTTGCGCTTGCGGACGAAGGTCGCGCCGTGGACGTCGATCTTGAGGATGATGTCCTCGCCTCGGTTGAGTGCCTCCTCGACGCGCTGGCGGGATGTGCCGTAGTACTCGTCGTAGACCTTGGCCCACTCGAGGAACTCCTTCTGCTCGATCAAGCGAAGGAATTCCGGCTGGGTCACGAAGGTGTAACTGTGACCGTCGACCTCACCGGGGCGCGCTGCCCGCGTCGTGTACGAGACCGAATATTTCAGCTGGGGCGCCAGCTCGAACAGGCGCCGCAAAACGGTATCCTTCCCCACTCCGCTTGGACCGGAGATCACGATCAAGAGCCCCTGCTTGGGCTGGGTCATCTGATCACCGCATTTTACGTTGGGCCAGCGAATTCCAGGCCAATTCGAAATCCTCCGGCGGGGGGCTCTCCCAGGTCATCGATTTCCCGGTTCGGGGATGGCGGAGCGTGAGGGCTTCCGCATGGAGCGCCGGCCGGGCGATCAGCGGCGAGCGGCGGCCGTAGACGGGATCGCCCAGCACCGGGTGATGGATGTAGGCAAGATGCACACGGATCTGGTGGGTGCGGCCGGTGCCGAGTGTGACCGCGAGCAGCGAGTGACCGTCCGCCACCGCGAGGCGCCGGAACTCGGTGATGGCCTCGCGGCCGCCGGGAACCACCGCCATCCGCTGCCGGTTCTTCGGGTCGCGCGCAATGGCGGCTTCAATCCGCGCCGCCTCATCGGCGACCTCTCCGACCGCGATCGCCCGATAGCGACGAGTCATGACGCGGTGCTGCAGCTGGCGAGCGAGCTCGCGATGCGCCTGGTCATTGCGCGCGACCACCATCAGGCCGGAGGTATCCCGGTCCAGCCGATGCACGATGCCCGGGCGCTCCACGCCGCCGATCGTCGACCAGCCCGGACCACGTCCCAGCAACCCGTGCACCAGCGTGCCGGTCGAATGACCGGGTCCGGGGTGCACAACGAGTCCTGCCGGCTTGTCGATGACAAGCAGGTCATCGTCCTCGTAGACCACGCTGAGTTCCATCGGCTCGGCTTCGAGCCGGGTTGGCACGGTGGCGGGCACCTCCCAGCTGAGGCGATCGCCGGCATGGAGCTTGCTGGCCGCGCGCGCCGGCCGGTCGTTGACGCGAACGTGCCCGTCGACGATCAAGCGGTGCACCTGGCTGCGGCTCTGTCCCGAAAGCAGCCCGGCCAGGTACTGATCGAGGCGAGGGGCGTCGGCCGCGACGGTGTGATCTGTCGCCTGGCTCAAGCGCGCCGCGACCGGCCTCGCCAGACGGTGCCGATCAAGAGCACGACCACGCCGACGCTGATCGCCGAGTCCGCGACGTTGAAGATCGGGTAATGCGGCACCTGGATGAAATCGACGACCGAACCCTGGACTCCCCGATCGTAGGCGTTGCTGATGGCGCCCCCGAACACGAGCGACAGACCCAGCCGCGCCGGCCAGTCGCCCGCGGGCAGCCGCCCGTAATAGAAAAGGATGGCGACCATGACCACCGCGGAGATCAGTAAGAAGCCGACGGTGAAATTCTGAAAGAGGCCGAAGGCCGCCCCGGCATTGCGGGTCACCGTGAGATACAGGACGTGGTCGACCACCTGCCGCGGTCCATAGGGAACGCCGAAATGACGCTCCACGTAGATCTTGGTGATGCGGTCCACGATGACGACGGCGGCGGCGATCACCACCAACAGCCAGTAGTTACGGAGCCGGGTCAGTGCGCCGCCACCCGGACGACGCTCACTTTGAGGTCGTGTCCTTCGATCTGAAGCGTTTCGGTGGAGGCGCCGTCGGGTGCCGCGCCGCGCGCCACCGCCACCGCCAGCGTTTCCGTGGCGATGTAGTCGCGCCAGCGCTCGAGCGCCTCGGCGAGGATTCCGTCTCCGTCGTAGAAGAGTCGGATCCTGTCCTCGACGGCGAACCCCGATTGCTTGCGTAGCTCCTGGATCTTCCGGACCAGGTCGCGGGCCAGGCCCTCCAGCTTGAGCTCGGGACTGATCTCGGTATCGAGGGTCAGGCCGCCGCCTTCGCCCTGGTAGCGGGCCGCCTTGATGTTGAGCTCTTCTAAAAGGATGCTCTCCAGTTCCGGGTTGAGGGGCTTCTCGGCGATGGTGACCGCTCGCAGAGGTTGACGGACCTTGATGCCGGCTGCATTCCGCGCCGCCAGCCCGGTCACGACCAAGCGCCGCACCGCCGCCATCTGCCGCCGCAGCTCGTCGTCGTCCCACTCCGGCTTCGCCGCTGGCCAGTCCGTCAGATGCACGCTCTCCGGCTGCCCTTTCTGGCCGGCAGCCAGGTTCTGGTAGATCGTTTCCGAGATGAAGGGCATGAAGGGCGCGAGCATCTGGCTGAGCGCGACCATCACCTGGTAGAGCGTCTGGTAGGCGCTCCGCTTATCGGCATCGGATTCGGATTTCCAGAAGCGCCGGCGGGACCGTCGCACATACCAGGTGGACAGGTCGAGGACGAACGCCTCGAGCCGGCGCGCCGAGCTGTTGGGATCGTAGGCGTCCAGCGCCCCTTCGACATCTTTCATGACCGCGGCGAGTTCCGCCAGCAGCCAGCGATCGAGGACGGCGCGCTGCTTCACCGGCACCGCTTCGCCTCCTGGCTCGAACCCGTCGAGGCGCGCGTAGTTGGTGAAGAAGTAGTAGGTGTTCCACAGGATCAGGAGGAAGCGGCGCACGACATCCTGGACGGCGCTGATGTCGAAGCGGTATTCGTTGCCGACCGCGACCGAGGCGTAAAAATACCAGCGCGTCGCGTCGGCGCCGAATTTCGACATGATCTCGATCGGGTCAACCGTGTTCTTGAGCGACTTGCTCATCTTCCGGCCCTGCTTGTCGAGGACCAGGTTGGTGCAGATCACGTTCTTGTATGCCGACTGATCGAACAGCATGGTGCCCTCCGCCAGCAAGCTGAAAAACCAGCCGCGCGTCTGGTCGAGGCCTTCGGCGATGAAGTCGGCGGGAAAACGCGCCTTGAACACGTCCTGGTTCTCGAAGGGGTAATGAAACTGCGCCATCGGCATGGCGCCGGAATCGAACCACACGTCGATCAGGTCGGGCACGCGACGCATCACGCCACCGCATTTCTCGCAGGGCAGCGTCACCCGGTCGATGTAGGGGCGGTGCAGGTCGGCCTCGAGCGTGAGTCCCAGCTCGGCGACCGATCCGATACAGCGCCGGTCGTCACACTTCTCACACTTCCATACGGGCAATGGGGTTCCCCAGTACCGCCATCGCGACAGCGACCAGTCGACCAGCGACTCGAGCCAGTTGCCCATGCGGCCCGTCTTGATGTACGCGGGCACCCAGTTGATGGCGTTGTTGTTGCGGATCATCTGGTCTTTGACCGCCGTGGTCTTGATGAACCAGGACGTCACCGCGTAGTAGAGCAGCGGCGAGCCGCAGCGCCAGCAAAACGGGTAGGTGTGGCGGATCGTCTCCGCGCGATACATCAGGCCCCGCGACGTCAGGTCCTCGATGATCTTGGGGTCGGCCTTCTTCACGAACAGCCCGGCGAACGGCGTCACTTCAGGCCGGAATCGACCCTGGAGGTCGACGACATGCCGAACCGGGATCCCTTTCCTTAGGGCGAGGTCGAGGTCGTCGACGCCGTAGGCGGCGGCTGTGTGCACGATCCCCGTGCCGTCTTGGGTGGACACAAAGTCCGCATCGACGACGAAGAAAGCCGGTTTGTCGGGCAGCAGATACTCGTAAAGCGGCTTGTACCGCTTGCCCAAAAGGCTCTTCGCATCGACATCGGCCTCAACCTCGTAGTCGCCCTGGAGCATGGAGAGCCGGGCTCTTGCCAGGATGTAGTGCTCGTTGCCCTGGCGCACCCGGACATAGGGGATGTCGAGCCCCACCGCGAGCGCCACGTTACCGGGCAGCGTCCAGGGGGTGGTCGTCCAGGCCAGGAAGTAGGTCTTCGGTTCGTCCTCGAGCTCGAACTTCACGTAGACGGACGGATCCTCGACGTCGTCCTTGTAACCGCCGGGCAATCCAAGCTCGTGGCTCGAGAGCGGCGTCATGTCGTGCGGGCAATAGGGCACGACTTTGAACCCCTCGTACAGCAGCTCCTTGTCCCAGAGCTGCTTGAGAATCCACCAGACGGTCTCCATGTAGGAGGTGTCGTAGGTGCGGTAGGCATGCTCGAGATCGACCCAGAAGCCCATCTGCTCGGTCATCTCGGCCCATTCGTTGATGTACTTGAAGACGCTCTCCCGGCAGAGCTTGTTGAACGCCTCGACACCGTAGCGCTCGATGTCCTGCTTGCCGTTCAGTTTCAGCTGCTTCTCGACTTCGATCTCCACCGGCAGACCATGGGTGTCCCAGCCACCCTTGCGCTCGGAGTAGAAGCCGCGCATGGTCTTGTAGCGTGGAAACAGGTCCTTCATCGCGCGCGCCAGCACGTGATGAATACCCGGAAGTCCGTTCGCAGTCGGGGGACCTTCGTAGAAGACGAAGGGTGGCTTGCCCTCACGCTGCTTGACGCTACGGGCGAAGATGTCCCGGTCCTTCCAGAAGCGGCGCACCTCGGCTTCCATATCGGGGAAGCTGGCGCGCGTCGAGACTTCGGCAAACATAGTCGCCAAATTCTAGTGGCTCTCGATCAGCCGAGGAACTGGCCGAGCACGTAGAGGACCGCGATCGCGATCATGGGCGAAAAGTCGACGCCTAGACCGGTGGGAATGACCCGGCGGAGCGGACCAAGGATGGGCTCGGTGACATCCACCAGGAACCCCATCATCGTGCCGTGGTAATCGCGGATGAACCAGGACGCCGCGGCGCGTACGAAGATCGCAAAGATGAACAGGTAAATGAGAACCTGCGCGAAGGTGTGGAGGTAATTGATGGCGGTGTGCACGAGAAGCTCAGCGCGGTCCGAAAAGCGCGCGGCCCAATCGTAGCATCGTGGCCCCTTCTTCAATGGCGATCGGGTAGTCGTCCGTCATCCCCATCGACAGGACCGGGAGTGGCACGCCGAGCTGTTGACTCGTGGCGTCGCGAAGCGTCCGGAGCTGCCGAAAAACCGGCCGCACCTGTTCCCCGTCGTTAACCATTGGGGCCACCGTCATCAGTCCGCGCAGGCGCAGATGCTGGGCCCCATTGACGGCGCGGGCCACCGCCGGCAGGTCCGCCGGCAAGGCGCCGGTCTTCTGCGGCTCTTCCGCCACGTTGACTTCGATCAGGACCTCGAGCGGCGACTCGAGGCGATGGTCGAGCGCCTCGGCCAGGCCCACGCTGTCGATCGACTGAACCATTCGAAAGCGGCCCCCGATGAACTTGACCTTGTTCGTCTGCAGATGGCCGATCAGGTGCCAGTCGAGATCGGCCGGGCCGATCTCCTCGATCTTTGGCAGGGCCTCTTGCACCCGGTTTTCGCCAAGCTCCCTCAGCCCGAGTCCGATCGCCTCACGGATGCGTTCGACCGGCAGCGTCTTGGTGACCGCCACCAGCACCACCTCGCCTGGATCGCGACCGGCGCGCTCGGCACTCCGAGTGATCGCCTGGCGGACGCTGTGGAGGTTCGCTTCGACGGAGTCAGGCATCGGTCACGGCGCGACCACGACCGAGAGGAAGCGGCCCACTCGTCCGGCGCGATGCGAAAACCATCGGTCCTGTTCGCGCGTACACCAACCGGACGATCGGATTCGTTCCGGGGCAACGCCCGCGTCTTCGAGCTGAAGCCGAAGCACGGCCTCCAGGTCGAGCCGGACGCCCCCACGATCCGATGCGAGATACCGATCATCACGGCCATAGCGCGTAGAGAACTGCTGGGCGACGTCGTCGCCAACCTGGTAGCAGCGTCCACAAATGCCGGGGCCGATCAGGATGTCGATCTGGCCAGGCCAGGATCCGTAGGCGGCCTGCAGCGACTGCGCGGTCTTGGTGGCGACCCCAGCCAGCGTCCCGCGCCAGCCCGCATGCGCGCCGGCGACCACCCCGCGGCTGGTGTCCACGAAGAGCAGCGGGAAGCAGTCGGCGTGGTAGGTCACGATCGCCTGGCCGGGAACGTCGGTGGCCAGCGCATCCGTCGAGAAGACGCACTGTCCTCCCTCGGGCTGCCGGCGGTGGTAGGTGGCGATGTTCGCGCCGTGCTCCTGAACCGTCATCAGGGTGCGGTCGAGGTCAAAGCCCACGTGTTCAGCCAGTTGCTGCCGCCGTTGGATCACGGCTCCAAGATCAGCAGCACCGGTCAGTCCCATCGAGCCGAGGGCAACCGTGCTGAAGCCATGTCGCGCGGGAAAACCGGCGACGCTGAGGACGGTATCGAGCTCCACCATCGAGCCGGGTCAGCCTCGCTTTTCGCGGCTCAGGAGCTGGTCGATCTCGTGCTTGACCTCCTGGAGGTCCATGAACGAGCGGTAGACCGACGCAAACCGGATGTATGCCACCTCGTCGAGGCCACGGAGCTTATCCATGACCAGCTCACCGACTTCACGAGACGGAATGTCGACTTTGCCCCGGGTTCGCAGCTCCGCCTCGATCTCGTCCACAACACGCTCGATCGTGCTATGCGAGATCTCGCGCTTGGTGGTGGCCTTCATCAAGCCACTGAACAGCTTCTGGCGGTCAAAGTCCTCCCGACGGCCGTCCTTCTTCATGACATAAAGCGGCACGGTCTCGATCCGCTCGTAGGTGGTGAAGCGCTTGGTGCATTGCAGGCACTCCCGGCGCCGGCGAATCGACTCGCCCGTATCCGAGTCGCGGGAATCGACCACCTTCAGGTCGATATGACCACAATATGGGCACTTCATCTCAGGTCAGTATCCCACATGTTGTGGCCCCAATTCGCGGAGTAGAGGGCGAGGACCGGCCCGCCGGCCGTCGCGAGTGGCGCGTTTACGTGCCATCCGAGCGATTGAGGCGTTAAACCCGCTCCTCGCGTGCCAACCGCGAACCGCGACAAGCGGAGAGGAGTTAGAGGGCGAGGAGCGGGAAGGGGGCGCTCCTCGCCAGAGGCTATCGGCGACCCCGCAGAAAGGCGGGGATGTCGAGGTTCGACGGGTCGAACCCCTTATAGGCCGGCACTTCCTCGACCGGCGCCGGGCGACTGTACTGCTCGTCGATCTCGCGGCTGGTCTCGGCCCCGGTGACGAACCCGGTGGCGACCACCGTGATCTTGATCTCGCCGGACATCTTCTCGTCGATGACCGTGCCAAAGATGATGTTGGCGTCCTTGTCAGCGGCGGCGCGGACGATCTCGGCCGCCTCGTTGACCTCGTGCAGGGTGAGGTCCGTTCCACCGGTGATGTTGAAGAGGATGCCGCGGGCCCCGTCGATCGAGGTCTCCAGCAGTGGGCTGGCGACCGCGTCGCGAGCGGCATCGGAGGCCCGCTGGTCGCCGCTCCCGAAGCCGATTCCCATCAGGGCCGCGCCCTGGCCGGACATGACCGCCTTGACATCGGCAAAATCCAGGTTGATCAGTCCCGGCTGGACGATCAGGTCGGAGATGCCCTGTACGCCCTGGCGAAGGACGTCGTCGGCGATCTTCAGGGCCTCGGTGAACGGCACCTTCTTGTCGGTCACGTCGAGCAGCCGCTGGTTCGGAATGATGATCAGGGTGTCGACCTTCTCCCGGAGCGTGGTCGAGGCTTCTTCGGCGATCGCCCGGCGACGGGTCCCCTCGAAGGTGAAGGGCTTGGTAACCACACCGATCGTCAGGGCGCCGTTATTGCGGGCGATCTCGGCGACGACCGGCGCCGCACCGGACCCGGTCCCGCCGCCCATGCCGGCGGTGAGGAAGACCATGTCGGCGCCCTGCAACAACTCGGAGAGTTCCTGCTGGCTCTCCTCGGCCGC
Organism: Candidatus Acidiferrum sp.; assembly: GCA_035602395.1. Classification (GTDB taxonomy): domain Bacteria; phylum Chloroflexota; class Dormibacteria; order CF-121; family CF-121; genus CF-13. The sequence goes on along the minus strand of DATNMH010000042.1, from coordinate 16,051 downwards.
TTCGCGACCGATCGTCGGATTGCCGCCGGCACCGAGGCCGCGCGTCAGCTTCTTGCCGATGTTCATCTTGGTCTGCGCTTCGGAGTGAGCCAGCGCCTGCAGGTCGGTGTTGATCGCGATGAACTCGACGCCCCGCAGCTTCGAGCGGATCATCCGGTTCACCGCGTTGCTCCCACCGCCACCGATACCGACGACCTTGATCCGCGCATTCCCTTCCAGGGTCCGGTCGACGTCGCGCATTGCTTCCTCCTTATCGCGCTCCAGGCGCGCCCTTACGAACCGTTCTGCAGAGACGCGTGGGCCCTGGCCCCCGCCGTAGTCGCCGGGGATGACGGGCCGTGAGGCGAGGCCCTTCATTCGAAGCTGATCGTCGATGTTCATATCGGCCTCCTTCCTCTTAGAAGAAATCCTTGATCCAACGAACGGTTCGTGCGTACACCGCCGAAGCGCCAACGCCAACCGGCGCGTGCCCGTTGCCGTGGTGCCGAAGCTTTGTTCCCCATCGCAGCAGTCCGACCGCCGTCGCATAGGCCGGACCACTCACCTGATCGCTCATCCCAATGGTTTGCCCGGGCGACCCGATGCGTACCGGCAGCTCGAGCAGGCCCTGGGCGGCTTCCGTAAAGCCGAGGAGGCGACAGCCACCGCCGGTGAAGACCACACCGCCCGGAAGAAAGCCATCGTGTCCGCCGCGTCGCATCTCGAGCCTGACCATTTCGAGGATCTCGCGGGCTCGGGGGGCGATGATCTCGGCCAGGTGCCGGCGCGGTACCGCCTGCATTCGGTCCTGGCCGATCTGATGCACCTCCACCATCTCCTCGCGCGGAATGCACGCCGGGATCGCATGGCCGTAGTTGATCTTCAACATCTCGGCCTCGGTGAGGGTGGTGCGCAGCCCGATCGCGACATCATTGGTGACGTGCGTGGCGCCTACCGGCAGCACCGCGGTGTGCACGACGCTGCCCTCGTTGAAGAGCGCCACGTCGGTCGTTCCACCCCCCACGTCGACGAGCGCGACACCCAGGTCGAGCTCGTTGTCGTTGAGGACAGCCTCCGCCGATGCCAGCACCTGCACCACCAGGTCTTCGACGGACATGCCCGCCTGGTGCACGCACTTGACGACGTTCTGCACTGCCGTAAGCGACCCGGTGATGATGTGCGTCTCGACCTCAAGCCGGGAGCCGGACATACCGACGGCGTCCTTGACGCCCTCCTGCCCGTCGACCACGTAGCCACGAGGGACCACGTGGATGATCTCGCGGTCGTTGGGCACCGAGACCGCGCGCGCCGCGTCGATGACGCGGGTCACGTCTTCCTGTCCGATCTCTCGGTCCGAGCGTGCGACGGCAATCACGCCGCGGCTGTTCTGGCTGAGGACGTGGGTGCCCGCCATCCCGACGAAGCAGGACTCGAGCTTGTGACCGCACATGCGCTGCGCCGCATCGACGGCGTGCGTGATGCCGCGTACGGTCTTCTCCATGTTGACGACCACGCCGCGACGCAGACCTTCGGAAGGCGCCTCACCGACGCCGACGATGTTCAGGCCGCGCTCCGTCGGCTCGCCGACGACGCAGCAGATCTTGGTTGTGCCGATATCGAGTGCTGTGACGTATTTAGATCGAGGCAAAAACCTTTCCTGGAACGTTGGCTGGAACCGGCGAGCCCATTATAGAGGGGTCTGGACGTTACGACAACACAAGCTGGCCAGTTATCCACAGGCCAGTTCGGTGCTGCTAGAGCAGGTGCCTCCGAATCACGGCCAGGTTGTCGAAGATGCGGACGCCGAAGGCAACGATGGCGGCGAAGTAGAGCTCGACCCCGAGCTTGTCGCCCAGGTAGGTGAGCGCGCCGGCAGCCAGTGAGTTGACGATCAGCCCCGAGATGAACACCTTGTTTTCGAAGTTTCCGTTCAGCCAGGCCTTGACGGCACCCAGGACGGAGTCAAGCGCGGCCAGGATCATCACCGCGGTGTAGCGCGCGTAGCCCGGCGGGATCTGCACCGGGGCATTCAGGCCAAGGACAATCCCGAGGATGCCGAAGACGATCACGGCCGCGACCAACCAGAGGGCTTCGCGCGACCCGCTGGCCGGCAGCCTCATTTTCGCCCTCGCATCTGCACCGCTGGCGCGCCAGGATTCTCGAGGTTGACGTACTGGATCTGGGTGGAGGTGAAATCGACCCGGCTACCGAGCGCGCGCAAGGCCGCCAACTTTGGCGTAAGCGTCGCGCGATCGTCGATGGTCACCATCTGGCCAAAGATGATCGTCCATCCGCGGTCGGTTTGTGCGGTTAATACGTCGCGCCGATCGAGCTCAAACGACATTAGTGAGATCTTGAACGCCGGGGCAAAGCCGGCCTTCAACTGCAGCAGCATCGGCAGCAGGTCGCGGTCGACGGCGCGCTGGCCGTAGGCCACCGGGCCGAAGTCGGGTCGGTTGATTACCGTCAGTCCGCCGGCCTCTGCGGCCGGGTCGAGAACCTGACCGAGATCATTCATCGCGTAGGTCGCCTCCCCCACCTGCAGGACCGCCGATGGCTTCCATTCCGTGATGGTCGCCGTGACGCGGTCGGGTAGAGCCAGGCTGATGTTCGCCGACCGAATCCACGGTATGGCCGTCAGACGCTGCTCGAGCTCGCTGTGGTTGAGAAAGAAGATGTTGCGGTCCGCCGGCAGCGAAAGGGCGGCAATGATTTGCGCCGGCGTTAGATGGGTCGTCCCGATCACCTCCACCTGCTTCGGTCGGAAGGCCGGCTGCGCCAGGAGGAAAAGAGCAGCGAAGACTTCCGCGCCGAGAATCGCGATCTGTGCCACCGCCCAGATCCAGCCACGCGACGAGGCGGTTGGCTTGGCCGGCGCCGGGGCGGTCCGCCGGCGTCGCTTCGAGATGGTGCCGACCGTCATTCACCGGCCTCGGGCGGAAGCAGGCGGCTGTCGATCGCCGTTTGCGAGCGCTGCCGGTCATTGAATCGCTCGATGGCGAGCTCGACCAGGCGCTCGATCAGCTTCGGATACGACAGACCCGAGGCTTCCCAGAGCTTGGGATACATGCTGATCCGGGTAAAGCCGGGGATGGTGTTGAGTTCATTCACGAGCAGGCGGCTGGTGGTGCGCTCCAGGAAAAAGTCCACGCGGGCCATGCCGGCGGCGTCGACCGCCTGGAAGGCGCGTAGCGCCAGGCTACGAGCTTCTTGCGCGACGACCGTGTCGACCGGGGCCGGGATCAGCAACCGAGAGCCCTCGTCGAGATATTTCGCGTCGTAGTCATAAAACTCGTGCGCCGGCACCACCTCGCCGACGACAGACGCTTCCGGTTCGTCGTTGCCGAGCACGCTGATCTCGAGTTCACGCGCATCGACCGCCCGCTCCACCAGCAGCTTGCGATCAAAGGTGCTGGCGAGGCGAAGCCCCTCGACCAGTTCGCCCCGATTGTGGGCCTTCGTCGTGCCGACGCTGGAACCGGAGTTCGCGAACTTGCTGAAGCACGGGTACCCGATCCGCTCTTCGATGAGCGCGATGAACGCATCCGGGTCGCGCTCATACTGGCGTCGCGTGATCGGCAGGTAGTCGACCACTGGCAGCCCGGCGGCGGCGAAGGCGCGCTTCATATAGATCTTGTCGAGCCCGAGCGCAGATCCGAGCACTCCGGCCCCGACGTAGGGCAAATTGGCGAGCTCGAGCACCCCCTGGATGGTGCCGTCCTCGCCATTGAGTCCGTGAAAGACCGGGAAGACGACATCGAGTGGGGGCAACCCCACACCCCGGCCGTCCTGCGCGGGAACCAGCGAGTGTTGGGTTGGGTCCGGCGGCAGGTAGACGTACTCGCGGGCCGCGGTGTTGCTGACGAGCCGCTTGAGCGAGTCGCCGGTCAGCCAGCGGCCCTCCCTGTCGATGTAGAGCGGCACCGCCTCGAAGCGTTGTGGATCCATGGCGGTGATGATCGACTGCGCGGAAAGGATCGAGACCTCGTGCTCGGTCGACCGCCCCCCGAACAGGACTCCGACCCGCAGCCGCTTCACCCGCGCGGCGCCCGGCCGATGACGCGGATCTCCGGTTCCAGCTCGATGCCGAACCGTTCTTGGACGCGATCCCGCATCTCGGCCATTAAGGCTAGCACGTCATCGGCGCTCGCCCCGCCCAGATTGACGATGAAATTCGCGTGTTTCGGTGAGACCTGCGCGCCACCGATCCGCAGGCCTTTGAGGCCGCAGGCATCGATCAGCCGGCCGGCGGAATCGCCCGGTGGGTTCTTGAAGGTGCTGCCCAGGCTGCGCTGCTCGATCGGTTGGGTCGCGCGCCGGTGCTTCTGCACTTCCAGCAGCCGCGCGCGCACGTTTTCCGGCGGCTCGGTGGTGGTCGCGAACGTCGCCGCCGTGATCACCCATCGCTCGCGCGATTGTTTGAAGACCGAATCGCGATAGGTGAAGACGCAGTCGGCCGCCGCCAGGGCGTGGCGCTTGCCCTGTGGGTCGACCACCTCCGCGCGCAGCAGGCGGTCCTTGACTTCACCGCCGAATGCGCCGGCATTGCCAAACACCGAACCGCCGACCGTGCCCGGAACGCCCGCCGCAAACTCCAGCCCGGCGCGGCCGGCCCTGGCCATCTCCGCTGCCAGCTTCGGCATGAGGGTCCCCGCGGCAACGGATACGGCATCGCCGTCAATGGAAATTCCTGTCGTGCTCAGCTTGATAGTGAGCCCAGGCAGATCGTCGGCGGCAAACAGGGTGTTGGTGGCCGCACCGATCACGAGGTACGGAACCTGGTCGGCATTCAAGCGTCCGACCAGCTCGGGCAACGCCGCATCATCCGGCAGATCGATGAAATACCGGGCGCGGCCGCCGATGCCATACCAGCTATACGGTTGCAGCGGCTCGTACTCCCGGACGCCGGGATATGTCGTAAGCCACGCGATGGAAAGGGGTCGCGGGTTCTCCCGCGTGTCAGGCAACCGGTGAGCGCTCCAGCACCTCAGCGGTCTTGCCGACGGCATCGTCGAAGCCGCGCACCGACATGAAGACGATGACGTCGCCGGGTCGCGCGGCCGACGCCAGCTTGTAGGCGGCGGAACGTGCCGAGTCCGCCGTGACGACTTCATCAACACCTCGGATACGATTCGCCAGGTCCTGCGAGGTGACGGTGTGGGCGAGGTGCCGCTCGCGAGCAGGCTCGATCGGACCGATGACGACCAGCGCGCAGCCCGCAAAGGCATCGGCGTACCCGTCCATCAAGGCCAGGGTCCGCGAGTAGGTGTGCGGCACGAAGCAGGCCAGCACCCGGCCCGGATGATAGCGTTCCTGCGCCGCCTGCAGGGTGGCGCGCACCTTCGCCGGGTGGTGGGCGTAATCGTCGACCAGGGTGACACCGCGCACCTGGCCACGGATCTCGAACCGGCGGGAGACCCCCTGGAAGCGTCCGATGGCATCCACCGCAACCGGCACCGATACGCCGAGCCGCACGCTGGCCGCCAGCGCCGCGAGAGCGTTGGTCGCGTTGTGCTCACCCGGGAGTCGCGTGCTGACGACGGCGAGCACTTTGCCATCGTGCCACGCCGTGAACCGCATTCCGTCGCCGTCGATCTGGACGTCGCGTCCCTGCCAGTCGGCGCCGCCGCGCAGTCCGTAGGTCTCGACATTGGCGCGAGTCCGATTCAAAAGCCGACGTACCGTCGGATCATCGGCGTTGGCGATCAGGCGGTCCTCCTGTCCGAGGTCCTCGAGGAACTGACGGAACACCGCCTCGTAGGCGGCTGGGTCGGGAAAGACGTCGGGATGGTCCCAGTCGATGTTGGTCAGCACCGCCAGCTGGGGGGAGAAATGCAGGAACTTGGGCCGGGGATCGAAGACGGCCGACGTGTACTCGTCGCCTTCGAAGACGAATTCCCGGCCGCTGCCCCAGGCCGCCGCCGAGCCCAGGTCTTTGACCGCCATCCCCAGGCGAAATCCCGGGTTGCGGCCCGCCGAGCGAAGAATCCACGCGATCAAGCTGGCGGTCGTCGTCTTCCCCGCCGAGCCGGCGACCACGATTCGATATCGATCCGCGGTCAGCTCGCCCCAGTATTCCGCTTCGCTGACCAGGCGGATGTGATGCCGGCGGGCCGCCTCGGTTTCGGGGTTGCCCTCGCGCACCTGGTTGCCCTGCACCACGAGGTCAGGCTTCCCCCAGCGCGTCACGTTGGCGGCGGCATGGCCGTCGACCCACTTGATGCCGGCCTTTGTCAGGATCTCGGTCGTGGGCGGGTACGCGTCCTCATCCGAGCCGGTGACCTCGTTACCCAATTGCTTGGCGACCAGCGCCAGCCCGGACACCGCGTAACCGCAGATGCCGATGAAATGGATGCGCATCAGGAGTTGACGGCGGCTTGGAGCAAGCCCGCCACCTCCTCGGCGGCCCGCGGTCGACCCAACCCGCGCATGGCGCTCACCATCTTGCTATACCCGGCCGGGTCGTCGGCGATGGCTGCGACTTCCCGCGTAAGGCGCGGGCCATTGCATTCCTCGTTCGCAATCACGCGTGCCGCGCCGGCGCGCTCGAACGGCTCCGCGTTGAGCCGTTGATGACCGCCGGCAAAAGGACCGGGGATGAGCAGCATCGGAATGCCAGCCGCGCTGACTTCGCTGATGCTCCCGGCCCCGGCGCGGCTCAGCACCAGGTCGGCCGCGTACACCTTCTCGGCCAGGTCATCGGCAAACGCGAACGGATGGTAGCGTCCACCTGACGACGATCCAAGACTCTCCAACCCGCGAAGGTCGTGCTCGCCGGTTTGGTGCCAGACGTCCAATCCCAGCCGGCCCGTGAGCTCCGGCACCGCGGCTGCCACCGCCTCGTTGATGCGGTGAGCTCCCTGGCTGCCACCCAGGACCAGGAGCCTCTGCGGTCGCACCGGAAAGTCTTCGCGCCGTTGCCAGAATTCGCTGCGGACCGGCGTCCCGGTCACGACCGCCTTCGCGTGCAGATGGCCGGCCGACTCCGGGTACGCGGTCGCGACCACCCTGGCGACGCGGGAGAGGAGTCGAGTCGCTCGTCCTGGCATGGCGTTCTGTTCCTGGAGTACGACCGGAACCCGGACCGCGGCGGCCGCGAGCACCACGGGCGCGCTGACATAACCGCCGGTGCCCAGCACCACGTCAGGGCGAAAGCGGCGCACGATGCCGGCCGACTGCAGGAGCGCCTGGGGGGCAACGAACGGAAACGACCAGTTGCGCCAGGGCTTCTCCATGTCGAGCTTGGCGGCAACGATCGTCTGCATCGGAATGCCGTAGCGCGGCACGACCTGCTCCTCCATGCCACCGCGCCGTCCGACATAGAGCAGTTGCGTATCAGGTGCGTTCTGCGACAGCGCCTGCGCGACGGCGATCGCCGGGAACAAGTGTCCGCCCGTTCCGCCGCCCGAGATCAATACTCGCATGCCGGATCCATCCCACCTTCTCGCTCTGAGTCGAAACGTTGATCAGTATGCCAACCGCCAGCAGGGCAATGGCCAGCGATGAGCCACCATAGCTGATGAAAGGCAGCGGGATACCGGTGGTGGGCAAGGTCACGGTGACGGCGGCGATGTTGATCATGGCCTGCAAGGCGATCCAGGTGGTCACGCCGCAGGCGAGCAGCGACCCGAAGGCGTCCGGGGCCTTGAGCGCGACGCGGTAGCCGCGATAGGTAAAGAGACCAAATAGGGCGAGCACCGCGCTGGTGCCGAGCAGCCCGGTCTCCTCGCCGACGATGGCAAAGATGAAGTCGGTGTGGGCAAAGGGGAGCCACTGGTACTTCTGAATGCTGTGACCGAGGCCAACACCGGCGAAACCGCCCGACCCGAGCGCCACCACCGACTGAATCGCCTGGAAGCCGGTGTTGAGCGGATCGGACCAGGGATCGACGAAGGCCAGGATGCGATGCAATCGATAGGGCTCCATCCGAATGAAGAGGTAGACGCAGAGGGCCATGATCAGCGCCAGCAGGAGCACGTGACGCTTGCGCCCACCGGCCACGAGGAACTGGGCGAGCAGAATGCCGGCGACGATCAGGGTGGTGCCCAGGTCGCGCTCCAGAATAACCAGCAGGATCGTGAATCCAAGCAACGCGAGAAAAGGCACGACGCCGTTTTCGAGGGAGGAGAGCCGATCGCGGTGGCGCTCCAGCCAGAGGGCCATGAAGACGATGGCAGCAATCTTCGCCAGCTCCGCGGGCTGCATCTGTAGCGGCCCAAGCCGCAGCCAGCGGCGGGCGCCGTTGACTTCGACGCCGAAATGGGGTAGCAGCACCAGCACCATGAGAACCACCGTCACCATGCCAAGCGGCCAGGCGAGCGGCCGAAGGCGGTGATAGTCGAGGTTGGCTGTGGCGAAGAGCAGGATGACGCCCAGCGCCAGCCACATGAGTTGGTGCTCGAAGTAGTAGGCGGGATTGTGGAACCACAACCACCCCTGCACTTCCGACGCCGAGAAGACCATGACCAGGCCGAAGGCAGTCAGCGCCGCTACCGCGAGCAGCAAGGCGCGGTCGCCCCGACGCCACACCAGGCTCGAGGCCAGCGTGCGGGGCGCCACCGGAAGCTCGAGCGCGGCCCGCGCCCTCATCGACGCAGCTCCGCGAGCACGGTCGCCTTGAACCGTCGCCCCCGCTCCTCGTAGTCGTGGAACATGTCGTAGCTGGTGAAGGCGGGTGAGAGGAGAACCACCGACCCAGGCGCCGCCAGGGCCGCCGCCTTGCGCACCGCATCCTCGAGGTCCGCGGCGCGCTCGACGCGCGCCAGTCCGGCATCGCGGGTGCGACGGGCGAGTTCCTCGCCGGTCTCCCCCATCGCCACCAGCGCAACCACGCGGTGGGCGATGGCCTGCGCGAGCGGCTCGATGTCGATCCCCTTGTTGCGGCCGCCGGCGATCAAGACGATCGGCTCGGTGAAGGCCGCCAGGGCTTTGTAGGTCGAATCCGGGTTGGTCGCTTTCGAGTCGTTGTACCAGCGAACGCCATTGAAGGTGCCGATCGGCTCCAGTCGGTGCTCGACCGCCTTGAATTGCCGGACCGCGTCGGCCATCCGCTCAACGTCGACGCCGGCGGCGTGGCCGGCGCCGATGGCGGCCATCACGTTACTGAGGTTGTGTTCGCCCGGAAGCGGTACGTCTACGGCGCGCAGCACAGGCTGCCGGCCGCCTGGCCCTGCGATCGTGACCCAGTCGTCGGTGACCGTGATGCCTCGATCGACCGGTTGCCTGATGCCGAAGCCGACGACCTGGCCCTTGGTCTGCCACCGCATCGCGGCGCAGGCAGGGTCATCGAGATTCAGCACCGCGTGGTCGTCCGCCTGCATGAAGCCAACCGCCCGCGTCTTGATGTCCCGGTAACGCTCGAAGGACTTGTGTCGATCGAGATGGTCGGGGGTCACGTTCAGCACGACCCCGATGTGAAGTCGCGGTCTCGCAATCGATTCGAGTTGAAAGCTGCTCAACTCCAACACCACCCAGTCGTCCGCCTGCAGCTGATCGACGCGGTCGAGCACGGGCTCGCCGATGTTGCCGCCGCGCATCACGCGCAGGCCGCCGGCGCGCAGCACCTCGGCGGTGAGCGCCGTGGTGGTCGTCTTGCCATTGGTCCCGGTGATGCCGGCGATGTGGCTGCGGCAGACTCGGAAGAACAGATCGATCTCGCTCGTCACCTCGATGCCGCGCTGTCGCGCGGTCTCGAGCAGCGGCTCGTCCCAGGCGACCCCGGGGCTAACGATGAGAAGGTCGCTGCCATTCAGGTCTTCGGCGCCGTAGCCGCCGAGTCGCGCCGCGATCCCCGCCTTCGCCAGCTCCGCGCGCAGCTCCGGGGTGTCGGCGCGGTCAACGACCCGCACCGATCCGCCCCGTTGGGCGATGAAGGACGCCGCCGCGCGGCCACTGCGCCCGTAGCCGACGACGAGCGCGTGGCGGCCACGCGTTTCGATCACGCTGCGGGCCCCGGCCGCGCCAGCGCCACCGCCAGCGCCGCGGCGACCAGCGATCCGGCCCAGAACCAGAGGGCCAGCGGCGTCTCTTTCCAGCCGGCGACGATGAAGTGGTTGTGCAGCGGTGACATACGGAAGGGCCGGTTACCGGTCATCTTGAAGCTCGCCACCTGGACGATCACCGTCACCGTCTCGACGACGAAGACGAGCGCGAGCAGCGGCAGGAACCACAAGAATCCAGTCACGATCGCCGCGGCGACCATCGCCGTCCCCAGCGCCAGGCTGCCCGTGTCGCCCATGAAGATGCGCGCCGGAAACAGGTTGTAGAACAGGAAGCCGACGAGGCAGCCCGCGAGGATCGCCGGCATCAGCCCCACGCTCGGGTGATGCTGCAGCACCGCGACCAGGGCGAGGGCACCGAAGCTGACAGCGCCTGCCCCGGCGGCGAGGCCGTCGCTGCCGTCCGTCAGGTTGAAGGCGTTCGATCCGGCGGCCACCGCCAGCGCGGTGACCAGGATCATCCAGGCGCCGAGCGCGCGCCGGCCGTCGAAGGGAACCAGTTGCGAGGTCAGGCCCCATTGCAGCGCGAGCAAGCCGAGGAGGGCGCCGGTTAAGAGCTGGATCACGATCTTGTAGCGCGCCCTGAGCCCGAGGTTGCGCCCGCCGCGGACGGCGGAGAAGTCGTCGATGAAGCCGAGCGCCCCACCCAGGCCGAGCGCGATCAACACGAAGGCACCGGCGAGCGAGCGGTCGGCGACCAGGTAGAGGACGAGGGCCACGACCACGAACACGATGCCTCCGGCAGTCGGCGTCCCGGCCTTGGCGTGGTGCGCCGCCGGACCTTCCTCACGGATCTGCTGGCCCATGCGAGCGCGCGCCAGGCGGCCGATCGCGGCCGGGAAGACGAGGGCGCTGACAATCAGCGCCGTGACAAAAACGATTAGGGGCGTCATGACTCCTCACGAATCTGCTCGACCACCCGTTCCAGCCGCATGCCGCGCGAGCCTTTGACCAGCACCTGGGTCTGCGGCGTGAGCAACGGACCCAGCGCCGCCACCACCTGGTCGGCCCCCTCGACGACGTACGCCCGCTCTTTGGCCAGGCCGGCGCGTCGGGCGGACTCCACCACCTGCGGGGCGTACTCCCCTACCGCGATCACGATGTCAGCGGTTCTGCCGGCGAGCGAACCGATCTCCTCGTGGGCCCGGGTCGCGTGGTCGCCGAGCTCCAGCATGTCGCCCAGCACCGCCACCTTGAGCGAGCCCTTGGGCGCCAGCTCGAGAACATGGAGCGCGGCCTGCATCGAACCGGGACTGGCGTTGTAGGAATCGTCGATCACGGTGGCGCCGTTGCGGCCGGTCACGATGTTCATCCGCCGGGCGGGCGGGGTGAAGCCATGGAGTGCCGTGGCGATCGCTGGAGCGTCGAACTCGAACTCGAGGGCGACCGCGGCGGCGGCCAGTGCATTCGAGATGCTGTGCTGGCCCGGGAGGCGGAGATAGACCTCGGCCTTACCCCGTGGCGTGACCAGCGAGAAGGTGCTACCTTCGATGCCGTGCAGCCGGACTCGTTCGGCGCGCACGCCAGCGTCGCTCGCCATGCCAAAGAGCGTGAAGCGTCGCGTCACCGCCGACATCGCCCGCACCCTTGAATCGTCAGCATTGAGCACCGCCAACCCGCCGGGGGTCAGTCCCTCGACCAGCTCGCGCTTGGCGGCGGCGACCGCCTCAATCGATCCGAGGAACCCGACGTGGGCCAGCCCGACGTTGAGCACGACCCCGATCGTCGGTGGAGCCACCCGCGCCAGCTCGCGAATTTCGCCTGCCCTCGACATCGCGTACTCGACGACCAAAGCTCGATCGCGCGGGTCCATCTGGAAGATCGTCATCGGGATCCCGGTGTAGGTATTCAGGTTGCCTTCGCTCTTGTGCACGCGCAGCCGGCGTCCGAGCACATGGGCGATCAGGTCCTTGGTCGTCGTTTTTCCGGCACTGCCGGTGATGGCGACGATGGGCAGCGCCTGCCGGCGCAGGCGATCGGCCGTGATGTCGAACAGCGCTTGCCGGGTGTCCGGGACCACGATCACCGCGGCGTGATCGACTGACTGAGGCGGCCGCTCGCACAGGACGCCGCCGGCGCCACGTTCGATCGCCTGGGCAATGAAGCCATGGCCGTCTTGCTGCTCGCCGCGCAGCGCCACGAAGAGGCCGCCGGGCTTCACTTCGCGCGAATCGGTGAACATCGCGTTCAACGACGCGTCCTGCGAACCGCTGAGCAGGCGTCCACCCGTCGCGTCCACTACGTCTCTTACCGACATCGACACAGCAACCCTATTGTCGCTGGCGCTATCACGGCGCGATCTGCCACTGGGTGATCAGCGCGCTGGCGACGGTTTTCCAGATCGGGGCCGCGACATAGGCGCCTTCGAAGAGCACCTTCGGCTTGCGCGTGATGACCATCATGATGAACTGCGGGTGATCGGCGGGCACGAAGCCGACGAAGGAGCCGATCGTCTGGTCCTTGGCGTAGCTTCCGTTTTCCGGGATGCTGGCGGTCCCGGTCTTGCCCGCGAGCCGGTTCTTGAAGCCATCGATCCGAGCGGCAAACCCGGAGCCATGCTCGACCACGCCGACCATCATCTGCTGCATCTGCTGCGCAGCCTTAGGACTGATGACCTGCCGGATGACGCGTGGCTGCACCGGGTGGCGCGTGCCGTTAGCATCGATCACCTGGTCGACGACGTGCGGCCAGACGAGGTTGCCGCCGGTGGCCACGACGTTGACGGCGGCCAGCATCTCGATCGCTGTCGCGTCCACCCCCTGGCCGAACGAGGCGGTGGCGAGCTCGACCGGTTTCCACTTGGCGAGGTCGCGCAGCGGCTCTGCCGTCTCGGCGGCGACGTCGATCCCGGTTGGCGAGCCGATGCCAAACTTTTGCAGGTATTGGTAGAAGGGGCCCGCGCCCTCCAGCTGCTGCGCCTTGATGGCGCCCACGTTGAGCGAATTCTCCAGGACCTGGGTCATGCTGACGTTCCCGTGTGCCCGGTTGTCCCAGTTGCGGATGGCCACCCCGCCGACCACGGCGACGCCGGTCTCGTTGAAGCGTGTGTCGGGCGTGATGGCGTGGTCATCGAGCGCGCCCCCCAGGGTGACCACCTTCATGACGGAGCCCGGTTCGTAGAGGTTGGAGACGATCGGGTCGATGAACTGCGAGGTCGGCGTCGTCGCAAACTGGTTGGCGTTATAGCTGGGCACATCGGCCCAGGCGACGATCCGGCCCGTGGTCGGTTCCATGATGATCAGCGAGCCACTCTCCGCCTGGTATTTCTGCACCCCGTCGGCGAGCGCCCGCTCGGCCACCACCTGGATGGTGCCGTCCAGCGAGAGTTGCAGCGAGGCGCCATCGACCGGATCACGGCGCTGGCGATCACTGAGCACGATGGGCTGGTTCGCCAGATCGCGCACGGTCGCCTCGAAGCCGTCCTGGCCATGCAGGACTTTGTCGTAGTAGCCTTCGATCCCGTAGTTGCCGACGCCCGCATCATTGGCGAAGCCAAGAAGGTTGGCCGCCAGCGTGGTGCCGGCCACCCCACCATCGACATAGGACCGCTGCGTCTCGGCCACCTTGCCAATACCTGGCAAACGAAGCTTGTCCAGTTGCTGGGCGACGGAAGCGGGCACCCGTCTCGCCAGGTAGACGAACTTTCGTGTCGTGGCCAGCTGGGCCTGGATCGCGTCCGGGGTCACCGCCAGCAAGGGGGCGAGCTTGCCGGCGATATCCTGTCGCTCTCGCGCCGAAATTTGATCCGGCGAGGCGAAAATCGAAAAGACCGGCGTGTTGGTCACGAGCAGCGCGCCGTTGCGATCCAGGATGTCACCGCGTACCGCGGGCAGGGTGATCGTGTCGTCGTGGTAGGCGGCCGCCAGCCTGGCCATATCGTCGTGCCGCCACACCTGCCAATACGTCAATCGGCCGAGCAGCACCAGGTAGGCACTCAGGATGAGCGCCATCAATGTAAGGATGCGACTGCGGGGCTCGAGTTCCTGGACACCCCTCACGGTCGACGCCCGCTTAGTGCGTTGCTTGCGAGTTCAGCGGGCGGCCGATAACGGCGCCCAGCACTGCCAGCACGCCGTCCCAGACGCCGGATCGGCCCTGGTTCTGCGGACGGGGCCCGAGCGCGATCGGTGATTGTGTCGAATGGACATACTGCCACCGGCTGGGGTGGGAGAGACCGAGTTGCACGGCCGCGGTGGCGACGCGGTTGGCGGCGCGATCGCCGGCGAGCTGCGCCAGGAGCTGGTCGTGCTCGGCGGAAAGGCGGGCTTGTTCCTGCTTGAGCGTCGCGATCTGGTAGCTCGCCTGGGTGGCGGCCGCTGATTGCCCCACGAGGAGCAGGGCGGCGGCGACCAGCGCCGTCGCACCGACGAGCGGCGAGATCGAAGGCCGGCCCCGACTCCGGCGCGCGCGCGAAGGGGGGAACGCGCGCGCCGGAGGGGTCGGATCGGGCCGGCGGGGCCGCAAGACTAGTAGATGCCCAGGAGGGAGGGGTTCCACCATGCGGCCGCTCAGGTATTGACTTGTGGAATGACATGGATCGGGTTCATAACTTCTCCGCGACTCGTAATTTCGCTGACCGCGCGCGGGGGTTTTCCCGCACTTCGGCCTCCGACGGGGTGATCGGCTTGCGCGTCACGACACGCACCGAACGCTGGTGCCCACAGATGCAAACGGGCGCTTGGGGCGGACAAATACAGTCTGTTGCTTCGACGTGGAAAAGGTTCTTTGCAATTTTGTCCTCGAGGGAGTGGAAAGAGACGACCCCGATGCGCCCACCGCTTGCAAGCACTTGGATGCCGGCCTTCAACCCTTTTTCGATCGCCTCGAGCTCCCGGTTGACCGCGATCCGGAAGGCCTGGAAGGTGCGGGTCGCGACGTGAATCTCGCGGGGCCAGGCGCCCCGCGGGATGGCCCCGGCCACCACGTCGACGAGGTCCGCTGTGGTCTTGAACGGCGTCCGGCGCCGCCGCTCCACGATCCGACTCGCGATCCGCGCCGCCCACCGCTCCTGGCCGTAGTCGTAAAGGATGCGCCGCAACTCGCTCTCCGATTCGCGATTGAGCAGGTCGGCGGCGGTCCATGGTTCGCTACGATCCAGGCGCATGTCCAGTGGTCCCTCCCGCTGGAAGCTGAAACCCCGCTCCGGGTCATCGAGCTGCACCGAGGAAAGACCGAGGTCGAAGACGATGCCATTTGGTGGGCGGCCGATGCGCTCGGCCGCCCGGTCGAGCTGCGCGAAGTTGGTGTGCTCCAGCATCACGGTGATGTCGGGAGGCACCGGCTCCTGGGCGAACCGCTCGAGGGCGGAGGCGTCGCGATCGATGCCGAGCAGCACGCCGCCCGGCCGCAGGCGCTCGATCAGCGCCCGCGCATATCCCCCACCCCCCAGCGTGGCGTCGATGAACGCCTGCCCGGGAGTTGGTTGAAGGCTCGTTATGACGTCTTGTAAAAGTACGGGTCGGTGTCCGGACGGCCCGGACGGTCGATCGAGTCGAGGGCGGCCGCGTCGGTCACGTGCGCGGGGCACGTCGCCGCTCGGCCACCTGGTCCTGAATGCGCGTGTATTCCTCGGGCGTCGCCTCGCCGATCCGGCGCCACCCCTCGTCGTTCCAGATCTCGATCAAGTTGTTGACGCCCACAATCCAGGCCACGCCCATGATGCCGGCATATTGCCGCTGGTCGGCGGACAGGACGATTCGTCCCTGGGCGTCGAATTCGCACTCCCGGGCGGCGCCGAACATCATGCGGGCGAGGCGCCGCTCCTCCGCCGGCGTCGTCGAGCCCAGCCGCAAGCCCTGCTCCTGCGCCCATTCCTGGGGCGGATAGACCTGCAGGCAACCCTCGGCGCCCTTGGAGATGACGGTGCCACTGGGAAGTTGTTCCCGATA
This sequence comes from Candidatus Acidiferrum sp., assembly GCA_035602395.1. Lineage (GTDB taxonomy): Bacteria > Chloroflexota > Dormibacteria > CF-121 > CF-121 > CF-13. Next base: position 186 of record DATNMH010000042.1, on the reverse strand, counting down.
ACGGGCGGGGATCGCGACTCGTCCCTTGGCGTCGACCGAGTGCCGGTACGTGCCCAGGAACATTAGAAGTCGTCACCGGCTGTCTCACTCTCCCCACTTTTCCCCACTTTGTGCCACCAGCACGCCGAACGCTACCACTGCGACAGGTGCCTGTCAACAAATTCGGACTAAATCTTGTGGCCTTGT
>DATNMH010000041.1:0-8668 GCA_035602395.1 Candidatus Acidiferrum sp. | reverse complement strand
GACAGGATGGGGCGCATTGATGATCACCAGCCGCTCGAGCTTGTCCGGATAATGCATCGCGAAATTCCACGCAATCGCCCCGCCCCAGTCGTGACCGACAATGACCGCGCGTTCCACACCGCAGGCCGCGATCAGCCGCTCGATGTCGCGTGCGACGAGGTGTGCCGCATAGGCCGGAATCCCGCGTGGCTTGGCCGAGAGATTGTAGCCGCGCATGTCTGGAGCAACCACCCTGAATCCGGAAGCGGCCAGCACCGGGATCTGATGCCGCCAGGAAAACCAAAACTCCGGGAAACCGTGCAGCAGAACGACAAGCGGCCCAGTGCCGGCTTCGACGTAGTGCAGGCGCAGCCCGTCGAGGTCCGCATAGCGGTCAGTGACCTCCAGGAGGCTATCCGGGTCGGTCATCGGGCTCGCCGAAAAGGCGTGATTTAGGAGACGGCTTCGGTGTCGCGGGTGCCCACGCGCACGCTGTCGCTGCGATCCTCGGTGTAGTCCCGCAGGACCTTCGACCGGCTCGGGTGCCGCAGCTTGCGAAGTGCAGTCGCCTCGATCTGCCGGATCCGCTCGCGGGTCAAGCCCATGCGACGGCCGACCTCCTCGAGAGTGCGCGGCTCATCGTCGACCAGTCCGAAGCGCAGCTGGACCACCCGGCGCTCGCGCGGGCGAAGCGTGGCGAGGATGTCCTCGACCTCGTTGCGGAACATCGCCTCCGAGGCGGCCTCGAGCGGCGCGATCGCCATCTTGTCCTCGACAAAGTCCCCGAGGTGCGAATCCTCTTCCTCGCCGATGGGCGACTCGAGCGACACCGGCTGCTGCGAGATCTTCTTCAGCTCCTGGACCTTTTCGACCGTGATCCCCATACCGTAGGCGAGCTCCTCCTCGTTGGGCTCGCGGCCGAGCTGCTCCAGCAGGGCCCGCGAGACGCGCGCCAGCTGATTGAGGGTGTCGACCATATGGACCGGGATGCGGATCGTCCGCGCCTGGTCGGCGATGGCACGCGTGATCGCCTGGCGGATCCACCAGGTCGCGTAGGTCGAGAATTTGAATCCGCGCTTATAGTCGAACTTCTCGACCGCGCGCATCAGGCCCAGGTTGCCCTCTTGGATCAGGTCCAGGAACGACAGCCCGCGATTCAGGTACTTCTTGGCCACGGAAACCACCAGCCGCAGGTTGGCCTCGGTCAGGTGATGGCGCGCCTCCTCGGAGCCGGCCTCCATCTCCTTGGCCAGCTCGACCTCCTGCTTGGCGGTCAGCAAATTGACCCGGCCGATCTCCTTGAGGTACATCCGGACGGGGTCGTCCAAGGCTACCGAGCTGACAACCTCGACCTCGGTGAGGGTTTCCTCCTCGTCCGACTCGGGCTCGGCCTCGCCGTCGGCGGTCACCTGGATGCCCATCTCCTGGAAGACGGCGGCCACGCGAACGAAGCCATCGGCATTGCCCTCGATCGAGGGGAACGCCTTCATGACGTCGTCAGGGGACAGGTAGCCTTGATCCTTCCCCTTCAGGATCAGCGCTTCCGCGCTCAGTACCAGCGGGTCGACTTGGACCCGCGCCTTAACTTTTGTCACCCGGATTTTCTACCCATACTTTGACGTATTCAGACAGATTCGTCCAGCAGTTCCTTTATTCGAACGTTCGCGCTGTAACATTTTCCAATACTCAGGATTGGCGGATTCGCCATTTGTGCCCTTTTTGCGCCCTCAGACGCAATCAGCCCGCTCCGGCGTGGGAGAGCGGCCGGAAGCTTGGCCTCAGGCTGCCCGTTCGAGCGATCCGCCCGGTGCTTTCTGCCATCGCGCGAGCCAGGGCAGGACCTCCTCGGCGAGCAGCGGCGGGCTGATGAAGTACCCCTGCGCCATGTCGCAGGCGAGCGCCGCCAGCACCGCCCAGGTGCTGGCATCTTCCACGCCCTCGGCGACGCTCTGGAGTCGCAGGCTGTGACCAAGCTCAATCGACGCTCGCACGATATTGGTCCGACTGACTTCCCCCGCCATCGCCGAGACGAAGGACTTATCGATTTTGATCTCGTCGACCGGAAGCCGGTCGAGGTAGGCCAGCGACGAGTAACCCGTCCCGAAGTCATCCACCGCCAGGCGAATGCCGAGTCTTCGCAGTTGGGACAGCGTACTGATGGCCTGTTCCGGCTTGCTCATGATGACGCTTTCCGTGATCTCGAGCCGGACCCAGGATGGCTCGGCTTCCGCGTCGCGAAGCAGCTTGGAGACCAGTTCCGGAAACCCGGGATCGACCAGGTCGCGCATCGATATGTTCACCGAGACCGGAATCGTGTGGCCGCCTCGATGCCAGGCGGCAGATTGCTTCAGCGCCGACGCCAGCACCCACTTCGTCAGCGGCTGGACCAGCCCGGTCTTCTCGGCAAATGGCACGAAGTCCAGCGGCGGGACCAGGCCGCGCTGAGGGTGCTGCCACCTGACGAGGGCTTCGACGCCGGCGAGGCTGCGATCACGAAGACTTACCAGTGGCTGGAACTGCAAAAAGAGCTGATCGTTGTCGTCGTGCAGCGCCTGCCGCAATTCGGCCATCAGAGTCAGGCGGCTGGCCCCCTGTTTTTCATATTCGGGCGCAAACCGCACGAAGGCGCCCCGCCCCTGCTTGGCAACGAACAGCGCGATGTCGGCGTGGCGCAACAGCGTGTCTACGTCCTCGCCGTCGTTCGGAAAGATCGCGACGCCGATGCTGGCGGCAAGCTCGAGGTGCTGACCCTCTACCTCGAATGGCCGCTCCAGGGCCTCGAGGAGACGGGCCGCCTTGGTGCTCGCCGCCGTTGGATCCGCGTTCGTCAACAGGACCGCGAACTCATCACCGCTGAGCCTGGCGACCAGGCCCTGGGCTCCAACCTCGGACTGAAGCCGCGGCCCGACCTGCTCGAGCAGGCGGTCACCGGCTTGCAGACCGAACGTTTCGTTGACTTCCTTGAAGTGATCCAGGTCCAGGATCAGCACACCAACCTGCTGCTGCGCGCCGTGGGCCGAGGTCAGCGCCTCGGCCAACCTGGTGGCCAGCAGGAGCCGGTTCGGCAGCCCCGTGAGGGCGTCATGGAGTGCCTGATATTCCAGAGCCTTCTGAATGCCGCGCCGCTCCGTGATATCCATGACCATGGCCAGGGAGCCCTCGTATTGGCCGGCCTCATCAAAGTTGGGCCGAATGCTGAGCAAGGTCCAGCAATCGGAGCCATCCTTTCGGGTGAAAAGAACCTCACGTTGTCGCGAGTTGCCCTGAACGCGGTCCCCGCGGTTAGCGTTAAAGGTCGCTTTACCTTCCGCATCGAGAAAATCCAGGACGGAGCGCCCCACCATCTCGTCGACGGTCCAGCCGAGCATCTCCGCCATGCGGGGATTGACAAAGGTCGTGATGTTCTGCTGATCGAGCACCCAGATGCCTTCGTATGCCGTTTCGACGATCCGCCGGTAACGCTCCTCACTCGCCCGGAGGGCCTCCGCCGCGCGTTTGGCGGTGCTGATATCGCGGTGAATGCCAGTGGTCGCGATCACTGTTCCGTCGACGTCAGCAAGCGTTGAGAAGCTGATCGAGACTTCCAACAGGCTGCCATCTTTTCGCTTGCGAAGCGTCTCGACCTGGTCGATGGACTCACCACGCCGAGCTCGATCCAGGATGGCGGTTAATTCGTCGGCTTTGGCATCCGGCGTGATCGTCGAGATGCTGCGACCGATGATTTCCTCCGCGGTGTATCCGTACATGCGCTCGGCGCCGCGGTTCCAGTTCAGGATGGAACCCGTCAGATCGACAGCCATGATCGCGTCAGTCGACGTGGCCACCATCCCTGCCAGGCGTCGAAGCGCTTCCTGACCGCGCCGGCGCTCGGTGACATCGGTCACCATCGCGAGTGATCCGAGGTAGGTTCCCGCCGCGTCCAGGTCGGGGCTCGACTCCAATAGCACCCAGAGCTCCGACCCATCCTTTCGTCTGAATCGGAACTCGTGCGTGGGCTGGTGGGCCTTCTGTCGCCCGTCGCGATTCGCCACGAAACTGGCCTGCGCGTCGGCGTCCATGAACGTGAGGACCGGTTTCCCCAGCATCTCGCCCGGAGGGTACCCGAGCATGTCAGCCATCGGCTGATTCACAAAGGTCGTCAGGTTGTTGCTATCGATGATCCACACGCCCTCAAAGGCGGTTTCGACGATCTGCCGGTAACGTGCTTCGCTGGCGCGGAGCGCTTCCTCGGCGCGGTGGCGCTCAGTGATATCCCGCACAAAGGCACTGAACACGTGGCGGTTGCCGGACGCCGTCGCCGAGATCGAGAGCTCGATCGGGAATTCATGGCCGTCGCGATGAAGGCCTTCAAGTTCCAGGCGCGTGTTGAGAACGGGCCCGTGGCCAGTATTGATGAAGCGGCTGAGACCCAGGCGGTGCGCCTCCCGATACCGCTCGGGAATGATGGTATCCGCCACCAACTGGCCCACTGCCTCGGACTTCGACCACCCAAAGATGGTTTGCGCCATCGGATTCCAGTCGGTGATCACGCCGCTTGCATCCATCGTGACAACCGCGTCGAGCGCGGAATCGAAAATGCTCCCAAGCCGGCGCACATACTCGCCCTGCGCCGCGCGCGCAGCTCTTCGTTCGGCCGCGGCGCGCACCTCACGCTCGACAGCTGGTCCCAGGCGCGAAAGGTTGTCCTTGAACAGGTAGTCCCGCGCGCCACTGCGCATCACGGCGACGGCGTCGTCCTCACCGACCGCCCCGGAGACGACGATAAACGGGATATCGAGGTCGAGCTTGTTGAGCACCTCGAGAGCGCGCGGGGCACCGAATTGTGGCAAATGGTAGTCGGCGATGATCAAGTCCAGCCCCGCATGCAGCTTGGCGGCAAAGTCGGCCTCCGAGTCGACGCGCTCCCAGACCGCGTTGAGGCCCGCGTCCCGCAGGTGCTTCGCGATGAGTTCGGCGTCATCGGGCCGATCCTCCAAGATCAGGACACGCAGCGATTGGGACATAGCTGGTGGGTGGCTGCACATATGTACCGGCCTTAGGCAAGAAGGTGTGGTTTCCGCCTAGGCGTTAGACGGATAGGTGCCGCCTCGTCACAAAAAGGAGTAGCAGCTTCGGTCGGACCTAGGCCAAATTGCCTAGGCGCTCGACCCCGTCGCGCCCGGCGTTGGGGCTTCCTTAGACTGACGGCGTGCGGCCAATTTCCGAGACTGACGGTCAGGAGCTTCTCTGGATCCAGCCCGCAGCTCCTAACTGACGACTGAGCGCGTACTGACGGCGCGCGAGCTCAATCGAGCTCTGCTGGCGAGGCAATTTTTGCTGGAGCGCTCATCGCTTCCAATGGTCGCAATCATCGAGCGCATCGGCGGCCTGCAAACGCAATACGCGCCCTCGGGATATATCGGTCTCTGGTCGCGAATGCGCAACTTCCGTCGCGACAGCCTGACCACGGCGCTTCAGCAGCGTCGGGTCATCCAGGGCACGCTGCTGCGCAGCACGATTCACATGGTTTCCGCGCGCGATTACTGGCTTTTCCTGGCCGCGATCCGAGTACCTCGTCGCGATTGGTGGCAGCGTGCCACCCGCCACCAGATCAGCGAGCCGGACATGGACGCGGCCGTCCGAGCCCTGCGCGAGCAGCTGGCGAAGGGCCCCCGGCGAGGCGACGAATTGAAGAGGATCCTTGCCGAACGCGGCTTGCCGTCGTTCGCTCTTGGAGGCGTCGCCCAGTGGCTCGAGATGGTGCGCGTCCCACCGTCCGGAACCTGGGAGCAGCGTAAGGCCGACCTGTATGGCCTCGCAGAAACCTGGACCCGGCCGACCGCCCACGCCGAATCGGTCGGAATCGAGCACATCATCCGGCGTTATCTCGGCGCCTTCGGGCCGGCATCCGTCCGCGAAATTGCGGACTGGGGCGGAGTTCCCCACGCGAAATTGGTCCCGGTGCTCGCGCAGATGTCGCTCCGACACTTCCGCGACGAAAAGGGAAAGGACCTCATCGACCTGCCCAAGGCGCCGTTGCCCGATGCCGACACGCCGGCGCCCGTTCGGTTCCTGCCAACGTGGGATGCCACGCTGCTGGTGCACGCCCGCCGCACGCAGATCCTTCCGGAACGATACCGCCCGCTGGTCTTCAACACCAGGACCCCGCACTCTGTTCCTACGTTCCTCATCGACGGCGCGGTTGCGGGAACATGGCGCGTCGATGGCGGTCGCGTCGAGCTCAAACCGTTCGAGCCGATCCCGAGGTCCGTTAAGCGCGAGGTCGACGATGAAGCCGAGCGGCTGGCTGCGTTTTTTCGTTAGCAGAAATGCAGCGGCGCCCCATCAACGCTGATGGGGCGCCACTTGTCAAGAACTAGACCTAGCGGCCCTGTCCGGGCTGCGTCGGCCACGTGGTCGGCTTGTGCTCGGGCTCGTTGCCCTGCTTGCCCGGCCACTGCTGGCCAGGCTGGGCGCCACCCTGCTTGCTCGGCCACGGCTGAGTTTGCGGTTGCCCGCCCTGATCGCCTTGCTTCTTCTCGCGCTTGCTCATCAATTCCTCCTGCGATTAGGTCCGCCTCGAAGGCCGGTCGCCTCCGGGTGCATCGACTATATGGCGGCCCCGGACGAACCGATAGGGCCGTAGGAGATCTTTCACGCGTTGCCGCAGTTCCGACACGGCTCGGGCCCGATCGGTGCAGCATGTCAACGCGATTCGTTGGCAGGTTGGTGACGGCTTCGTAAACCGGCGCAGGGATCTCCCAGATACTATTCGGGACGCGATGGAGATCACGCGCGCGGTCGAGGCGGCGGAACTGCGGCTGCAGGGCATCGTGTCGACGACGCCCCTTCAGCCTTCGGCCCGGTTGTCCGAACTCTACGGTGCCAACATCCTGATCAAGCGCGAGGACATGCAGGCGGTGCGATCCTTCAAGATCCGCGGCGCCTACAACAAGATCGCCTCGCTCTCGGCCGAGGATCGCCGCCGGCCGGTCGTGTGCGCCAGCGCCGGCAACCATGCCCAGGGCGTCGCCTTCGCCTGCGCGCATCTTGGCATCAAGGGAACGATCTTCATGCCCCGGATCACGCCGACCCAGAAGATCGAGCGGGTCGAGCATTTTGGCGGCGAGCTTGTCGAGATCCGGCTGGTGGGCGATTCCTACGATGAGGCCAACCAGGCCGCGCAGCAGTTTTGCGAACAGGCGAAAGGGATCTTCGTGCATCCCTTCGATGACCTGTTGACGATCGCCGGCCAGGGAACGGTGGGCAAGGAGATCCACGATGCGACGAGGGGAGAGGTGGGGATGGTCATCGTCCCGATCGGCGGCGGCGGCCTCGCGTCCGGCGTCGCATCCTATATAAAGGAACGGAATCCGAAGGTGTTGATCATCGGGGCCGAGCCGGCCGGCTCGCCGTCGATGTACGAGGCGCTCAAGCAGGGCCACATCGTCACCCTGGACGAGCTCCACACCTTCGTCGATGGAGCTGCGGTCCGTCGGGCCGGCCAGCTCACCTTCGAGCTCTGCCGTGCGCACGTCGATCGGGTCGTGCTCGTCCCCGAGGGACGGATCTGCACCACCATGATCGAGCTCTACCAGAACGAGGGCATCATCACCGAACCCGCGGGGGCGCTAGCTCTTTCGGCGCTCGAGGATGCGGCGCGCGACATCAAGGGCAAGACGGTGGTCTGCGTCTTGAGCGGCGGCAACAACGACATCCTCCGCTACCCCGAAATCATGGAGCGGAGCCTCGTCTACCAGGGCCGCAAGCACTACTTCATCATCGAGTTCGCGCAAAAGCCCGGCCAGCTGCGCCAGTTCGTCGACGACGCGCTGGGGCCGACCGACGACATCGTCCGCTTCGAGTACATCAAGAAGACCAACAAGGAGCGCGGCGCCGCGTTGGTCGGGATCGAGTTGAAGAACAAGGCGGACCTGGCGCCGCTGCTGAAGCGGATGGAGCAGATCCAGCTGAACTTCCGCCCGCTGGGCAGCGAAGAGCTCCTCTACGACTACCTGGTCTAGCTGATCCAGCGAATGTAGCGGTCGGCCGACCGCTGGATCGCCGCCGGCCCATCGCGATCGACCACCCGGTCCCACCAGCCACCATAGATGCGGTCGAAGCCATAGGCGGCGACCGTCGCGACAATTTGCCGGACCGTCGCTGCGGGTAATGGAATGTCGTTGGGGTAGCTCCGCATGAAGCTCACGAACCGGCGGTCGGAGACCGCGGTGATGGTGTCTCCGGTCAACAGCGCGCCAAGGCCATCCGCCCCCGCCGCCCAATGCAGCACGGCGCTCCCCTCGAAATGCCCTCCACACTGGATCAGCGTGACGCCCGGCAGCGGCTCGATCGCACCGTCCCAGTACCGAATGGCCGGGTCCGGCCGCATCACCCACTCACGATCGGCGGTCGGAATGTAGATCGGAGCTCCGCCGAAGGCGTGGCTCCATTCGACACAGACGCCATAGAAGTGCGGGTGTGACATTGCGATCCCATGAAGTCCTCCGCGGGCTCGCACCGCCGCGATGCCCGCGTCATCGATGAACCCAAGACAGTCCCAGAGGAAGTTGCCGGCGGGCGTCTGCACGAGCAGGGCTCGCTGACCGATGCCGATTTGGGGATCGGCGCCAATCCCGGTCAGGCCCGGCTCGAGGTCGCGCACCTCGATCCGGCGGCCCTCGGCGCGCAGCTCCGCCAGCGTGGCCCA
>DATNMH010000040.1:0-15461 GCA_035602395.1 Candidatus Acidiferrum sp. | reverse complement strand
GATCGGGATGCTGATCTACGGACTTGGCCGCAAGTCGCGGGTGGCCGCCGCCGAGCAGCGTCGGCAACTGTCCGCCGAACAACTCCTGGCACTCAATCCGAAGAACGTCCAGATCCTGGCACGCGATATCGTCGATGCGCGCCTTTCATCCGGACTAATGACCGGCAAGCTGATGCTGTCGCTGATTGACGGCACCCACCCGCAGTTCTCCTGGGCGAAGTCAGACAACCCGTACGAGCAGCTCCTCGGCTTGCTTCGGGGCCCCCTCGGGACCAAGCTAATCGACGAGAAGAAAGCCGCGTAGCTTCTTAGCGTTCGGCCCCCGGATGCGCTTGCTACGATGACCGCGAATGTCAGGCGATACGGGCACGCGAGTGGAACGAGACTCCATGGGCGAAGTTCGGGTTCCGGAGGACGCTTTCTATGGCGCCAGCACCGAGCGAGCTCGACAGAACTTCCCGATCAGCGGACTTCGGCTGCCGCGCCGTTTCATTCGGGCGCTGGCTCAGATCAAGGGCGCCGCGGCGCTGGTCAACGCCGAACTCGGGCTGCTCGAGACCCGCCTCGCCAACCCGATTCAGCAAGCCGCCGAGGAAGTCGAGGAAGGCAAGTTCGACAAGGACTTCGTCGTGGATGTATTCCAAACTGGCTCCGGCACGTCGACCAACACCAATGCGAACGAAGTAATCGCGAACCGCGCCAATCAGATCCTCGGCCAGCCGCTGGGCTCACGGAAGCCGGTGCATCCGAATGACCATGTCAACAAGAGCCAGTCGAGCAACGACGTGATTCCCACGGCACTGCAGCTGGCGGCACTGGTGGCGATCCACGAAGAGCTGGTGCCGGCACTTGCGTATCTGAAAGACGCGCTCGACGCCAAAGCCAAAGAGTTCATGCCGGTCATCAAAACCGGCCGTACGCACCTGCAGGACGCGACGCCGATCCGTCTCGGCCAGGAGTTTGCGGGCTATACCGGCCAGGTGCTACGAGCGCTGGATCGAGTCCAACGCGCCGCGGAAGAGTTGGCCGATCTGCCGCTGGGTGGGACCGCGGTCGGAACCGGCATCAACGCGCACCCGGAGTTTGCCCAGCGAGTCGCGTCGCACCTGAGCCGCCGGGCCGGCGTGCCGGTGCACGAGACGGACAATCATTTTCAAGCCCAGGCCACGCTGGACGCCGTTCTGTCGACCGCGGGTGCTCTGCGAACTACCGCCGTCGGCCTCTGGAAGATCGGCAACGATCTGCGCTGGTTTGCGTCGGGTCCACGCGCCGGGCTGGGCGAGATCACGCTTCCGGAAGTACAGCCGGGGAGCTCGATCATGCCCGGGAAAGTCAACCCGGTGATCATCGAGTCAGTCACGATGGTCGTCGCGAAAGTGCTGGGGAACGACCAGACGATCGCGATCGCGGCCCAGTCGGGCAGCATCTTCGAGCTGAATCTCATGATGCCCGTTGCGGCTTACAGCCTGCTTGAGTCCATCGCCCTGCTCGCGGCCGCGGCGCAGAATTTCGCCCAGCAATGCGTCGTCGGGATCAAAGCGACAGGGCGCGGGCCGGATATGGTCGAACAGGGGCTGATGCTGGCCACGGCACTCGTACCGGCTATCGGCTATGACGCCGCAGCGAAGATCGCGAAGGAAGCTCTGACCAGCGGCAAGACCATCCGCGAGATCGCGCGCGAACGAACGAAACTCGCGCCCGACGAGCTGGAGCGTCTGCTTGATCCGGCGCGGATGACTCAACCGGGCGTCGAAGCGGGACCCGCAGGCGGCTAGCGCTCTGACCGACAGCCGCGTGCTGTCGATGCGTGTCGCGGCCCAGCGCCTGACTCGGGATAACGCCAGGGGTCGGCGTCCAGCGACGATCTTGCGCGAGGTGGTCGGACTGCAGGCGCAGGTTCTCAGCGCGGCAGCCCTCGGGATGCGCGTCCGCAGCACGGGCCTGCGTGAACGCGACGTCAAGCGGGCGCTCACTGATGAGCGATCTATTGTCCAAACCTGGCTGATGCGCGGAACACTCCATGTCGTCGCCGCGGAGGATCTCCGCTGGCTCCTTGCGCTGCTGGGTCCGGTCTTTGCCAGGGCCGGCGCCACGCGCCATGCGCAGCTCGGCCTCGATGACGACGTGAAAATCAAGGGCGTTGCAGCTCTGCGGCGGATTCTCGAGAACACTGGTCCGCTCACGCGCTACGACCTGGTCGATCGCCTCCGCGCCCAGGGCATCGCGCTCGACCCAAAGACCCAGGCAGGGATTCATCTGATCGCGCTCGCCGCGATGCAGGGCGTTCTTTGCCTCGGACCCGAGCGCGACCACGGCGAGTCGACCTACGTGCTGCTGGATGATTGGGTCCCTGCCACACAGACGCCCTCCCGCGAAACGGCGCTTGCCGAGTTTGCCAGCCGCTACTTCGCAGGCTACGGGCCGGCCACAGTCGAGGATCTCAGCGCGTGGGCGGGCATCCCGACGGCTGAGGCACGCTCGGCCGTCGCCGGAGCTCGAGCTGGCCTCACCGACGTCACGATCCAGGGCAAGCCAGGCTTTGTCATCAAAAATCGGCTCGAGCGCGTGACCAGCTCATCAACGCAGCAGGTTCGCCTGCTACCAGCCTTCGATGCGTATCTGCTCGGCTACCGTCGGCGTGACCTGGCCGTGCCGCCAGAACTGCAGCGCCGACTCCAGCGTGGGGGCGGATGGCTGCATCCCGCCGTTGTCGTCAACGGCCGCGTCGTGGCGGCGTGGAGCCTGCGGAAGTCCGGCGCCCGGGGCCATCTCCAGGTCGAACCCACGGAACCGATCGCGCGCTCGGTCCGCGCCGGCATCGAGGCAGAAGTGGCGGACATCGGCCGCTTCCTCGAGCTCGACGTGAGCCCTGGGATCGCTCGCTAGCTGTCGGCCTCGATCAGACCCTTTCGGATGGCGTATTTGACCAGCTCGGTGCGGTCGTGCATGTGAAGCTTTTTCATGATGTGGTCGCGATGCGTCTGTACGGTCTTGATACTCAGGAAGAGCGTGTCGGCGATCTGCCGGTTGGTCTTGCCTTCGGCCACGAGGCGCAGAACCTCGCGCTCGCGATCGCTGAGCGGTTCGAACGTTTCTTTCTCTGGCGCGCGCTGTAGATAGTCCGAGACCAGCAGTCTCGCCACGGAGGGATAGAGATACGGCTCGCCCTGGCTGGCCGCCTCGATGGCGGCGATCAGGTCGGAAGCCGCCGCCTTCTTGAGCACGTAACCGACGGCGCCAGCCTTGAGTGTCTGGAAAAAATATTCCTCGTTGTCATGCGCGGTGAGAATCAACACCTGGGTCTGCGGGCAGAGGCGGCGAATCTCGCGCGTCACCTCGATTCCCGACATGTTCGGCATGGCCACGTCGACAACCGCGACATCGGGGCAGTTGGCGCGCGCCAATCGGATCGCCTCGCGGCCCTCGGTAGCTTCTGCGATCACCTGGATGTCGCTCTGTCCATCGATCACGGCGCGGATTCCGGCGCGAACGAGGTTGTGATCCTCGACCAGCATGACGCGGATCGCGCGGCGTTCAACCGGCATGGTTGTCCTCCAGCGGCAGATTGGCGACGACCTCGGTGCCCTTGAGCGGCGCCGAGTTGATTTCGAGGGTCCCTCGCAGTAGCGTCGCGCGTTCTCGCATCCCGAAGATCCCGAGCCCCGCACGCCCCGGTTCTTCTCGCTCCGGGATGCTTCCGGGATCGAAGCCCACGCCGTCGTCGCGGACCCGGAGGCGGACGTGGCCGTCGAGGCAGCGCAGGTCGATGTTCACGTGCGACGCCCTGGCGTACTTGTTCGCGTTGGTCAGGGCTTCTTGCGCGATCCGGTAGAGCGCCGTCTCGATCGGCGGCGGTAGGCGGTCGCGCAGCCCGTCGACCTGAAGCGCGACCTGCGCTCCGGAGGGTTGCTTGGCAAGCGTGCGCAGCGCCGGCACGAGGCCGAGGTCGTCGAGCACCGAGGGTCGCAGGTCCTGCGACATCCGGTGCACTTCCTCGAGTGTCTCTTCTAACGTTCGTTTGACGGCTTCGAGCTGCTTCCGCGCCTTGACATCGCCTGTCCGTTCGAGTAGCAGGTCAAGAGAAATGATCTCGTGCGTGAGCGCCTGGCCGGTTTGATCGTGGAGCTCGCGCGCGACGCGTTGGCGTTCCCGCTCCTGTGCCTGAAGCACGCGTTGCGCGCTCAGGTGGCGCTCGTGCTCGAGCCGGTCGAGCATTGAATTAAATACCGTCGCGATCCGGCGTAGATCTGGATCGGAAAAATTCGCATGGACTCGCGGTTCATCGACCCCAGGCCTGACGGCGCTCATGGTGGACTCCAGCTCGCGCATCGGCTTGAATGCGAGCCGGAGAATCAAGAAATTGGCCACCAGGATGGCGACCAGTCCGATCGCGAGTAAGCCGAGCAAGAATGGCAGCCGCGTGCGGCCGGAAAAGTTCAGCGTGATCAGCGGCCCGCTGATCGCGCCGGCGGCGATGATCGCGCTGTTGGCCACCACCACCTTCTGGAATGTGGTGAGGTTACGGTGCCACCACCGTGGGTCCAACGAGGGTCTCACAACGATCTCACGTCTCATTTTAGGCAGCAACTCAAGCCGATTTTTGGCCCGACTGCTGATCGGGATGATCCCTCTGCCCATTCAGGTCTTCGCCTGATGCGCGGCGCGTTAGCCGGCGCCCAGACTGGGTACAGACATAAGCCCCTCCCCTCTTTTAGCGGGCCGCTCCCCCAGCGGCCCGCATTTATATCCAGGCGCGCCCAAGCCTTTCGTCCGGCACGAAAACAGGTGTGCGGGACAATAAGTGCGATGGCGTCGGAAAGCTTTGACTTCGAAGCGGTGACCCGGGTGACCACCGGGGCCATCGGTGAGCCGGGCAAGCGCGCGTTTTACCTGCAGGTGAGAACTGACTCGGAGCTGGTCAGCCTGGCGATTGAGAAAGACCAGCTGCGGGCGCTGACGGAGCGCTTGCGGGAGGTCTTCTCCCGGGTTCCGGTTCCGCCGGCAGGCACGTTACCCGACATGGCACTCGAGGAACCCATCGGGCCGATCTGGCGGGTCGGCTTCATGACCCTTACCTACAGCCAGGATGAGAACGAGTTCGACGTCTCCCTGGTGGAGTTGGTCGACGAAGGCGATCAGCCGGCGACTGGGCACTTCAACGCCAGCCTCGCCCAGATGCAAGCGCTCGCTGAGCACGCCGCCTCCCTCATCAGCGCCGGCCGCCCACCATGCCCCATGTGCGGCGGTCCCATCGATCACGATGGCGGCGTGTGTCCGCGGCTCAACGGACACCACTAGTCATGGCGCAAGCCACGCCGTTCCCGAATGGCGATGCGCAGGAGCGCCTGCTCCGCGAGGGCCGCATCAAAGCGCGCGGGCTGATGCCCGATTGTTCGAACTACACGTATCTCGCGCAGGTCCGTCGCGAAAGTGCGGAGACGCTCGGGGTCTACAAACCAGCGCAGGGTGAAACGCCGCTCGATGATTTCCCGGACGGGACGCTCGGCAAACGCGAGGTGGCCGCCTACCTGGTCAGCGCCGCCCTCGAGTGGCAAGTCGTGCCACTGACGGTCTATCGCGCTCAGGGTCCGTTGGGACCGGGGTCACTGCAACAATTCATCGTCGCCGACATCGGCGAGCATTACTTCACGCTGATGCCTGAGCGCGCGGCCGACTTTCGCACGATGGCCGCATTCGACGTGATCGTGAATAATGCTGATCGCAAGAGCGGCCATTGCTTGCTCGACCGCGACGGTCACATCTGGGGTGTCGACAACGGTCTGACGTTCCATCCCCTACCAAAACTACGGACCGTGATCTGGGAATTTGCGGGCGAGGAAGTGCCGGCAAACCTGCGACGCGATGCGCGGCGTCTCGCGCAGGAGCTGATCGCCGGCGAGGGCTGGGTGAAAATGCTGCGGCAACTGATCTCGGGACCCGAGGTTCGCGCGGCCGCCCAGCGCGCGCAGCGCCTGGCCGATGAGGGGCGCTACCCCGAGCCTACTTCGCGCTGGGCCTATCCCTGGCCGCTGATTTGAAAATCTAAGACCGGGTCGGAACCGGAACGCGGGCACGTCCGGCCTCGGCGGGCAGGTCCTCGTTCAGCCGCTCGAGCCAGGCGGGAGCCCCTGGTGGAAGATCGCCGCTCGGCACCGCCCGGTCGTCACGATCTGGCGGGTCGGGCTGCGGCGTGAGCAGCCGCCAGAGGAGAACGAAGGTCCCGGTGATAAGTGCGAATTTTGCCGTAGCGAAGAGCAGCACCCCGGCGACCTGCTGGTCCTCGAGCGAGCGAAAAGCCTGGTAGAAGGTGTGGTGCGAGAGCGCCAGCGTCAGGCCGGGGATGGTGGGTGGAACCCCGGCGACCATCATGCAGCCAATCTTGGTGATCGGACTGAGACCATTGCGGCTCACGATCGGCGACCAGAACAGAAAGCCACCCAACATGAGGATCGCCTGCGTCGCCTCGCGGAACGCCGCATGCTTGACCGAAACATCGACGACCGCCGGATACTGCGAGCCAAAAAGCACGACGTTGAGCGCGAGGATGCCCGTGACCGGGTGCATCCACGAGGCCATGCGGCGCGGCAGCAGCGGACCCGCACCGTACGCCAACAGCGGCATGACCAGTGCCAGGATCAGCATCTCCTCGAGCATGTGCAAGCTCAGTCGCTGATCGGCCAGCCGGCTGACCGGTGGCAACAGGGTCGCCAGCGACAGCAGCGATCCGGCGACGAGGGCCGCGCGTTGACGCCGCGCCATGAGCCTTATTTTGCCGCAGCGAGCGCGGGCTTCGCGTAGTGGGCGAACACCGCATCGACGAAATTAACGAAGAGATCGGCCAGCGGCGCGCTGTCGACCATGAGCAGGTTTTCGGCGTTGTCCTCCCCGGCATGCGACAGGTTGTAGCTGCCGGTGAATACGGTGTTATCGACCACGGTGATCTTGGCGTGCATGAAGTCGTGCACGCTGCTCGGCGTGTAGGGCGTCGTGACCTTGGACGCGAACGGGAACGCGGCGCTCACCGCCTGGAAGGCCGGTCCCTTCCAGGTCGCGTAGGGGTCGACTCGCCACTGACCGAGCACCTCGGCCATCTGGGTGCGGTCGTAGACACCCTTGAAATCCGGATGTGGTCTCTTCGCAAGGTCGCCCAGCGTCCCCAGGATCACCCCGGCGGTGATCACTGGCGAGCACACGCGGATTCGGCTCTTTGCATGCGCCAGCCGATCGGCGATCACATGCGCCATCTGGCGCCCGCGCCCCGGCGCAAAGAAGACATGCGCTTTGACAGGGCTGTCCTGGTAGGCAACGGGGACGCCCGCGAGATCGTACTTCCCGCTGCCCTCCACCCTGCCGGTTTCCCACAGCTCCCCGAAATTTCTCGCGTACCCAGCCGCCAATGCCGTGGACGGCAGCTTGAGGATGACATTCTCTTCGCGCGTCCAGGAATCGTTGGTCCAGTTCATCGAGCCGGTCCAGACCCACGCGTCCGCATTCGCGGCATCGCGCACGATGTACTTATGGTGCATCAGGTCGGGAACGCCTGACACCGGTTTGGTCGGCACGGCCAGACTGGCGATGAACGCGGTGTCGGCCTGCGAGGGCGGTGGCACCGGGATCGGGTTGGGGTAGTCGACGTTGTAGAGCAGCCGGATCGCGACACCGCGAGCGGCGGCGGCCATCACCGCGGCCCGCACCTGGTCAGCCGGCGCGCCCGAAAGATTCAGATCGTATATCGCGATGTCGAGGCTGTGTTTCGCCGCGCTGATGAAATCGGCGAGTTCTCCCGCAACTTGCTCGGCCGGCTGCGCGCCATCCCGCAGAAAGGTCACCTCGAGCGATGCCGTCACTGCGCGTCGCTTTTCTTAGGCTGCGTCGGCTGCTTGGGCTGGTCCTCGACCACCTTCCGCTGGTAGTACCGCTGCACCATGTCAGCGGCCTCCTGGATGTCGTCGGTCACGACCATCAGATCGAGGTCCTCGGCTGAGATCTTTCCCTCGGCCAGCACGCGGTCGCGGATCCACTGTTGCAGGCCGGCCCAGTAGGCCGAACCGAACATGATCACCGGGAAATGCACGATCTTGCCGGTTTGAATCAACGTCAACGCCTCGAACAGCTCATCCATGGTGCCGAAGCCGCCCGGGAAGATGACGAAGGCCTCGGCGTATTTGACGAACATCGTTTTGCGCACGAAGAAGTAGTGGAATTCGATGCCCAGGTTGACGTACTCGTTGAGGCCTTGTTCGAAGGGCAGTTCAATATTCAGGCCGACGGACAGACCTCGACCTTCACGGGCGCCCATGTTCGCCGCCTCCATGGTGCCCGGTCCGCCGCCGGTGATGATGGCGAAACCTCGGCGGGCGAGCTCCGCGGCCAGCGCGCGCGCCGCATCGTACATCGGGTCGGGCGGACGGACGCGCGCCGAGCCAAAGAACGTAACCGCCGGACCGACCGTGGCCAGCGCGTCGAAGCCCGCCACGAACTCGGCTTGGATCCGCAGCACGCGCCAGGGGTCGCTTTCGAGGAATTCCGGGGCGACCTCGGGCCGCTCCAGCAGCTTGCGGTCCTCGTTCTCCCGCTGCACCCCGCGCCGGACGATCCCTCCGGTGCGCTGCTCTCCGGGTTCCTTCGCCATGGCCCCGCTTACTCTAACCCGTTGCCGTTTGCGCCAGACTTGTGTCGTGATGAAGCGGGACCAGCTCGAAGAGATAGCGGTCGCGGTGGCGGCGGTGGTCCTCCCGGTGGTGTTGACCGCCATCCTCCTTCAGACGCACTCGCCCCAGCGGGAGTACGTCTTCATCTACATGGGGGTGGTCGCCGTCATCGCCGTCGCCCGCGGGCTCTGGCCAGCCCTGCTGGCGGCGGCGGTCAGCTTCTTGCTGGTCGATTACTACTTCGTCCCCCCGGTGCACACGCTGACGATCGCGGATGAACAGGACCTGGTCAACCTGGCCATCTTCTTCGGGACCGCGGGCGTAGTCGGCTTCATGGCCGGGCGGCGGCGGCAGGCGCAGATCCGGGCTGAGGCCCTTGCGGGGGAACTTCGCAATGCGAACGCCGAGCTGGTGCGCCTCAACCGGGACCAGGCCGCGGCCGCCCAGGCGGCGGTCCGGCTGGCGCGCACCGAGCAGCAGGTTCAGCTGCTGCAGCAGGCGGAGCAGGACCTCCGCGACCTGCTCGCCACCATCTCGCACGAGCTGCGCACGCCGATCGGCACCATCCTCACTGACAGCACGAACATGCTGCGCACCCAGGACATGAACACCTCGGTCCGCTATCGAATTGAAGGTATCGCGACCGAGGCCCGACGATTGAATCGGCTGCTGGCCGACATGCTCAGCCTCGGCCGCATCGAAAGCGGCGCGCTTCACCTGACGCTGGAGCCAGTGCAGGTCGGCGACGCGGTGGCAGCGGCGGCCGAGCGCCTCAAGCGGATCGCGCCCGATCGGAGAGTCGAGTGGGACCCGAAAGAAGCCGCGGTCAGCGCGCTCGCCGACTGGGACAGCCTGGGACAGATCTTCGACAACCTGCTCGACAATGCCAATCGTTTCGCCCCGCCCGGCACGCCGATCAGCGTGCGGGTCAGCCAGGAGGCTCGAGGCCAGGTCACCATCCGGGTGCTCGACCGCGGTCCGGGAGTGCCGGTCGCGATGCGCGACCATCTATTCAACCGGTTCGTGAAAGGCCCATCCGACGCGGGTGACGGCTCGGGGCTTGGCCTGGCGATCACGCGTGGGCTCGTCGAGGCGCACGCCGGCGGCATCGTGCTCGAGGACGGCCCCCCCGGTGAGACGACGTTTGCCTTTACGATCCCGAAGGCTGAGTTGCCGGCGCCTTCGTAACCGGAATTGGTTGGTCGCGACGCAGGATGTGCACGTCGATGTCCTCGAGCAAGCGGAGCAGCACGGAGGTTGTCCGCCAGGGCCGCCAACTGTGGTGGGGTCGGCCGAGCACGACCTCGGTATTCAACGTCTTGCGCAAATAGCCGGCGAGCGTTGCCGCCACGTTTCGTCCGTAGAGACTGACGAACTCACCGTTCTCGCGGTGCACTAACGCCGCGTACTCGCCGAGCCATCGGCGCTCCGGCTCTGACAGTCGCGGCGGGCGAACGCTGACCACCGTGAACTGTCCCGCCGTGCGCGTGGCAAACTTTGCCATCCGCTGGATGAACGGCTCCATCCCCGGGCGTGGCGCGACGCACGCGACCAGGCGCGGTCGCGCTTCCCAGGGCTCTTCGATCTTCCGCTCGCGCATGTACGCGACCAGGCGGCGATCGGTGTGCTCGGCGATCAGCCGGAACGCCATCTCACGTAGGGCCGAGAGGATCTGCGGACGGAACTCGGCCTGCAGGGCTCGCGCGGCCTCGGCCGGGCTCATGATCTCGCCGCGGCGGAGCCGCTCGATCAATACGCTTGGCGTAACGTCGACGATCTCCAGCTCGTCGATGCCGGTCAAGACGTCATCCGACAGCACGGACCCGGGCGCGCGCTCCTTGAGCAGTGGTGCATAGCTTTCGCGAACGCTGGCTAAGTCGAGTAAATGAAGCGTGCCCAGCACCGTCATACCGGCTTCGACCAGCCGGGACAGGAACTCCGCGCGTAAGCGTCCCTCCGTGTCCACGCCGTTGAGCTCATCGATCACCGCCACTTCGGGATTGCGGCGCAGCAGCGCCTCGACGTCGAGGCGGTCGTGCGCGGCGGGCGCGTCCGGCCCGCCCAGCAGCTCGAGGCTGGCCAGCTCGCCAACCGGAACGCGCGGATTGATGGCCGCGACGACGACGTCGGTACCACGTGCCTTGCGCCGGCGCGCCTCGTCGAGCATGGCCGTGGTGGTGCCAGAGCCATCGGCGTAGCCGAGATAGACTCGGACGTCCGCACCCCGGCGACCGACCCGCTGCTCGGCGCGAAGTAGGTCTGCGGGGAGACGGCGCTCGGGTTCGGCGTCGGGTGGCGGCGCCGCGTGCTCGGTGGCGATGACGTGCAGGTCGATGTCCGGGAGCGAATCGATCAGCTGGTCGGCCAGCGTCTTGCGCCAGCGAAATAGGAAGCCGGTCCGACGCGACTCCCCAATAAAGAGGTGGCGCACATTTGCCAGCTGGGCGGCCTCGATGATGCCCTTCGCGACATCCGATCCCCCGAGCGACACGAAGGAGCAACCTAGCTGGGCCGCAAGCCGCTGGTACCCTTCCACCTTCACGGTGTCACCGGAGCCCACCGTCACTACCATGCAAAGTCCGCCGAGCCGGCGGGCCAGGCGAGCGGCGCGGCGGATCAATGGCTCGGATTTTGCGGAACCAGAAATCGCGACCAGCACGTCCTCCGCCGGTGCCAGCACCTCTCGCGAGGTGGCCATCGACTGGGCAACCAGCCGCAACGCGATCTCCCTCAGCGCTGCGAGGTTGCCCGGTCGGAAGAAGTTTGCCAGCGCGGTTTCGACCTTGTCAGGGCGGTAGATGTTGCCGTGCTTCATACGTTTGCGCAGCGCCTCCGGCGAGATGTCGATGAACTGGATCTCGTCGGCCAGGTCCAGAACACGGTCGGGCAGGGTCTCCCGCTGGACGATGCCGGTGATTTTCTCCACGACGTCATTGACGCTTTCGACGTGCTGCACGTTCAGCGTCGAGATGACATCGATGCCGGCGTCGCGCAGCTGCTCGACGTCCTGCCAGCGCTTCTCGTTGGCGGAGCCGGGCGCGTTAGTGTGAGCAAGCTCGTCGACCAGAGCGATTTTGGGCCGCCGCTTGAGGACCGCATCGAGATCCATCTCCTCGAGCACCGTGCCGCGATAGGGGACGCGCTTGCGCGGGATCAGCTCCAGGCCGGCGAGCAGCTCCTCAGTGCGGGCACGGCCGTAGGTCTCGACGAAAGCGATGGCGACGTCCTCACCGCGCTGCTTTCGCTCACGCCCCTCTTTGAGCATGGCGAACGTCTTGCCGGCCCCGGGCGTCGCGCCCAGATAGACCTTTAACTGTCCGCGACTCGGGTTCGCCGGTGTAACCGTGGCTGCCCCCGGACTTACGGTCGCGGGCGGCTGCTCCTCCATGAAGTCATGTTAGAGCCGGATATTGTCCTCCCCCGCCCGGCGGGGGAGGGTTAGGGAGGAGGTTTACCCTGCTTCGCCGTTGTCCAGGGCCATGTTCAGCGCGAGAACGTTGACGTGTGGCTCGCCGAAGACCCCGAGGCTGCGACCCTGCACGTATTTCTCCACCAGGGCACGGACTTTCACGGGGTCCAGGTTGCGCGCCGTCGCGACATGAGTGACCTGGATCAACGCGCCCGCCTCGGTAATGTCGGGGTCGAAGCCGCTGAAATCCGTCGTGACCAGGTCGACCGGCACCATCGAATCGGCCGCGAGGTTGTTCTCCTTGCGGATCTGCGCCACGGCCTTCGACACGCGGTCGATGAGCGCCTTGTTGGAGGGCGCCAGGTTGCTGCCCGCCGAGTTTTGCGCGTTGTAAGGGTCCGACTTGGTCGCATCGCTGGCGTTGTTGGTTGCCGACGGTCGGCCGAAGAAGTACTTCGGGTCGGTGAAGTTCTGCCCGATCAGCTTGGAGCCGACCACCTGCCCGTTCTTCGTTACCAGGCTGCCGTTGGCCTGGTCGTGGAAAACGACCTGCGAGATCCCGGTGATCACCAGCGGGTAGATCAGGCCGGTCACGACCGCGACGACCAGCGTGAGCCGCACTGCGCGCAGCAGTTCGGTTGGGAGCGAGCGAGTGATGGATTCAGAGCCAGTCATGCCAGGTGCACCGCCGTGATGATGATGTCGATCAACTTGATGCCGATGAAGGGCGCGATGATGCCGCCGACGCCCCAGAGGAGCAGGTTGCGCCGCAGCAGGGCGGCGGCCCCGATCGGCCGGTAGCGGACGCCCCGGAGCGCGAGCGGAATCAGTGCCACGATGATGAGCGCATTGAAGATCACGGCCGATAGCACAGCGCTGCTCGGATTCGTGAGACGCATGACATTGAGCGCGCCCAGCTCTGGTAATGCCACAAAGAACATCGCGGGGATGATGGCGAAGTACTTGGCTACGTCGTTGGCAATGCTGAAGGTGGTGAGCGCGCCACGGGTGATCAGCATCTGCTTGCCGGCCTCGACGATCTCGATCAGCTTGGTCGGGTCACTATCGAGGTCGATCAGGTTGCCCGCTTCCTTGGCGGCCTGCGTCCCCGACTGCATCGCGACCGCCACGTCGGCCTGGGCCAGTGCGGGCGCATCGTTGGTGCCGTCGCCGGTCATCGCGACCATCCTGCCGTCCGCCTGCTCCTTACGGATCAGTTCCAACTTCCGCTCGGGGATGGCCTCGGCGAGGAAGTCGTCCACGCCGGCCTCCCTGGCAATCGTGGCCGCTGTCAGCCGGTTGTCACCGGTGACCATGACGGTACGCAGGCCCATCTTGCGCAGCTCGGCAAAGCGCTCGGCGATCCCCGGCTTGACGATGTCCTTGAGGTGAATCGTCCCCATCACCAGGTTGTCCTCTGCGACCATGAGGGGAGTCCCGCCGGATCGCGCTATCGTGTCGACCCGCTCCTGAACGGCTTCCGGGAGCTGCTTCGGCGTTGGGCAGCCGCACCACGTCGAGATCGCGTCGACCGCGCCCTTGCGGATGCTACGGCCGTCGAAGTCGACGCCGCTCATGCGCGTGTTCGCCGAGAACGGAATGAATGTCATGTTGGGTTGCTGCTGTCCATCGGCACCGAAGCGGCGGGCCAGTGCGACGATCGAGCGGCCTTCCGGTGTCTCGTCCGAGAGGCTCGCCAGCTCCGCGCCCCTCACGAGGCGGTCCATCGTGATCCCCGGCGCCGGCACGAACTCGGTCGCCTGCCGGTTGCCGTAGGTGATGGTGCCGGTCTTGTCGAGCAGCAGCGTGTCGACGTCGCCGGCGGCCTCGACCGCGCGGCCGGAGAGAGCGATGACGTTGCGCTGCAGCAACCGGTCAATGCCTGCAATGCCGATCGCCGACAACAGGGCGCCGATCGTGGTCGGGATCAGGCAGACGAGTAGCGCGATCAGAACCGTGATCGTGACCGACGTGCCAGCATAGATCGCGAAGGGTTGAAGGGTGACGACCGCGATCATGAAGATGATGGTTAGCGCGGCCAAGAGAATGTTGAGCGCAATCTCGTTCGGCGTCTTGCGGCGCGAGGCGCTCTCGACCAGATGGATCATGCGATCGAGGAAGGTCTCCCCAGGGTTGGCCGTGACCTCGACCACGATTCGGTCCGAGAGCACCCGCGTTCCACCGGTCACGGCGCTGCGGTCACCGCCGGCTTCGCGGATGACCGGTGCGGATTCACCCGTGATCGCCGACTCATCGACCGAGGCGATGCCTTCGACGATGGTGCCATCGCTGGGAATCAGCTCACCGGCCTCGATGACAACGGTATCGCCCTTGCGCAGCTGCGAGGACGGGACACGATCTTCTTTGCCATCGACCAGCCGGCGCGCGATGGTATCGGTGCGGGCCCGCCGCAGTGAGGCTGCCTGGGCCTTGCCGCGGCCCTCCGCGAGTGCCTCGGCGAAGTTGGCGAACACCAGCGTGAACCACAACCAGAGCGCAATCTGGCCGACGAAGAGCGAGTCGGGCGCGCCGCGAAAGAGCCCCGCGATGAAGATGATCGTGGTGATCACCGAGCCGACTTCGACGACGAACATGACGGGGTTGCGCGCCTGCCAGCGCGGATCGAGCTTGGTGAAGCTCTCGATCAGCGCAGGCACCATGATGTTGCGATCCAGCAGGCTGGAGCGACGGCGTCGGCGGTAGTTTTCGGAACGGGTTTTCTCTTCCATATCAGTGAGCCAGGTGATTGGCGGCCAGCTGGAAGTGCTCCAGCAAGGGGCCGAGGGATAGCGCGGGGAAGAAGGTCAGTGCCCCAACGATCAGGACGACCCCGACGAGCAGGCCCGCGAAGAGCGGCCGGTCGGTGGCGAGCGTGCCGGCTCCAGCCGGGACGACTTTCTTGCCGGCGAGTGCGCCCGCCAGCGCCAGTACCGGAATGACTTCGAAGAAGCGCCCCAGCCACATCGCCGTGCCGCCCATCGTGTTCCAGAACACGGTGTTGCCCGTAAGCCCGGCAAAGGCGCTGCCGTTGTTGCCGACCTGGGACGAGAAGGAATAGAGAATCTCGCTGAAGCCGTGCGCGCCGGGGTTCAGTGGGCCGCCCCCCTGGGCCTTCGCCGCGGGAGCGAGTATGGCGATCGCGGTGAAGCCGAGGATGATCAGCACGTCGATCAGGACGGCCAGCGACGCCAGCCGTACCTCCTTGGATTCGATCTTCTTCCCAAGGTATTCGGGTGTTCGTCCGACCATCAGGCCGGCGATGAAGACTGACAGGATGGCAAAGACCAGCATGAAGTAGAGCCCGGCACCGATGCCGCCGGGCGCGACCTCGCCAATCTGGATCAGAACCATGGTCACCATGCCGCCGATCGGCGTGAAGCTATCGTGGCTCGCGTCGACCG
>DATNMH010000039.1:0-16979 GCA_035602395.1 Candidatus Acidiferrum sp. | reverse complement strand
ATCGCCAGCAGCGCCAGGATCGCGAGCAAGATGATGGCGGTGCGCATCTTGCGCAGCTCGCGCCAGGCGCGCTTTGCAATCTTCAGGGCAGCGGCCGGGACGCCCCCACGCTGCCCTCCCCCAAAGGGGGAGGGAGATCGATCGCCTCCTCCAGATGGGGAGGGAGATCGATTCGGCGGCGCGATCATGGGCGCACGGGCGGCGCGCAGGCTCATCGGATCCTAGAAGTGTAGGGAGGCGGCCCGGGTGGCCCAATCGAGGACGACGGCGGGGAAGATCCCGAGCACGATGGTCGCCACGGCCGCCGCGCCCAACACGGTGCTGGTCGGTACGCCGAGGGGTCGCTTCTCCACGACGGCCTCATCCGGTGCCGCCAACATGACGACGATGACCCGCAGGTAGTAATAGAAGGAGACGATCGTCATGATCACGGCCACGATCAGCGGCGCCCAAATCTGGGCGCTGACCAGGGCCTGGAAGACGAAGAGCTTGGCGAAGAATCCGACCGTCGGCGGGATGCCGGCCAGCGACAGCATGAAAATCGTCATCACGGTAGCGAGGAACGGCCGCCGATAGAAGAGGCCGCGCCAGTGGGACAGGTCAGCGTTTTGCTCGCCGCCGGCGGTGATCGCCGTGACCACCGCGAACGCCCCGAAGTTCATCACGGAATAGGCCGCGATGTAAAACAGCGTGGCAGAGAAGCCCTGCGCCGTCCCCGGGAGCACGCCCAGCAGGATGTAGCCGGCGTTCGCGATGCCCGAGTAGGCGAGCATCCGCTTGATATTGTCCTGAGTGATCGCGACCAGGTTGCCGATGAAGAGCGAGAAAATCGCGATCAATGCCAGCGGGAAGTACCAGCGGCTCGCGATCGAGGGAAAGGTCGCGATGAAGACGCGGCCGACCGCGGCGAAGGCCGCCGACTTGGTGGCGACCGACATGAAGGTCGTGACGATCGTGGGAGCGCCCTCGTAGACGTCTGGCGTCCACATGTGGAAGGGCGCGGCCGACGCCTTGAAGGCCAGCCCAACCGAGAGGAACCCGATGCCGAGCAAAAGTAGAACGTTGCCGCCGGCGTTCGAGGCGGCGGCGGTGGTGAAAGCCGCAATGCCACGAAGCGTCGTGCTACCGGTCGCCCCGTAGATCAGCGCCATGCCATAAAGCAGGAAGCCGGTGGCGAAGCCGCCCAACAGCAAGTACTTGAGCGCCGATTCTTGTGAACGGAGCGCCGTGCGCGCGAAGCCCGAGAGGACGTAAAGGGAAATCGAGAGCAGCTCGATCCCAAGGAAGATCGTCATCAGGCTGGTGGCGGCCGCCAGCAGCATCATGCCGGCGGTGGCCCCGAGGATCAGGATGTAGTACTCGCCGTAGTCGAGATCCAGGGCGTGCAGGTATCGGGGCGAGATCGCCACCGTGAGGATGGTGATCACGATCAGGAGCACGTTGAAGAAAGCGGCGAGACTGTCGGCGGTCACGGTGTCCCCAAAGGCGGACCGGTTCTGGCCCCAGAGCGGAATGGTGGCGACCAGCGCGCCGAGCAGGCCGATGACGGTTACCACTGCCAGCCAGTTCCGCCGGTTGGGCGGCACCACGAGCTCGAGGAACAGCACGACGATGGCCGTGCCGGCCACGACCAACTCGGGGAGGATGGCGCCGTAGTCGATGCCGATACCGCTAAGGTTGATCGTCATCGCAACAGCACCGGGAGGGCCTTGACGGTCGCGTCGACCGCGGCCGGGAAGAAGGCGGGGCTGACGCCGATTACCACCATCAACGCCAGCAGCGGAGCCAGCACGCCGACGTCGGCGAGCCGCAGCTCACCGAAGCCGGCCGGCTGCGGCGGCGCCTCTTGCGTTGCGCCCTGGTAGAAGCGGAGCACGTACCAGGCCGCCAGGATGACGCCGATGCCGGCGCCGACCGCCATCGGAATGAACGACGACCAGGCGCCCAGCATGATCAGGAACTCGCCCACGAACCCGTTCAATCCGGGCAAGCCGAGGGCGGCGAGCGAGATCACGAGAAACAGGGCGGCGAACAGCGGGGCGGTCGCCGCCAGGCCCCGGAGCTCGGCGCGCAGGCGCGTGCCGGCGCGCCGCTCGATCATGCCGACGACCAGGAAGAGGGCCGCGATGATGACGCCGTGGTTGATCATCTGCACCAGCGCGCCCTCGATCCCGAGGAGATTGCCGGCGAAGATGCCAAGCCCGATGAAGCCCAGGTGGCTCATCGAGGCGTACGCCACGAGCCGCTTGAGGTCGGTTTGGACCAGCGCCATGAAGGCGCCATACAGAATGCCGATGGTCGCGAGGACCGCGAGCGGACCGCCCAGGGTGTGCGCGGCATCCGGGAAGAGCGACAGGTTGAAGCGCAGGAACCCATAGGCGCCCAGCTTCGAGACCAGCCCGGCGAAGACGATCACGACCGGGATTGGCGAGGAGGTATAGGCCGGCGGCAACCAGGTGTGCAGCGGGAAGATCGGCATCTTGATCGCGAAGGCGAGGCCGAAGCCGATGAAGAGCAGCTGCTGGATGCCGATGGTCCCGAGGCCGGCGGGTAGATGCCAGATGCCCGCCGCCGGATGCTGGACCAGCACGGTCCAGTCGAAACTGAGCTGCCCGGTTTGCGAGAAGTTGATCGCGGCGACCGCGAGGATCGCGACCAGCATGGCGAAGCTGCCGATCACGGTGTAGATCAGGAATTTGAACGCCGCGTAGACGCGCCGGCCCTCACCCCAGACGCCGATCAGGAAGTAGAGCGGAACCAGCATCGCTTCCCAGAAGACATAGAAGAGGACGAGATCCAGCGACAGGAGGATGCCGGCGGTCGCGGCCTCGAGGATCAGCAGCAGCAGGATGAATTGCTTGAGGCGAGGCGTGAGCGGATCGACGATGACGATCGCGATCAGGAAGAGCAGGGCGTTGAGCCCTAGCAGGAAGAGGCTCAGGCCATCGACCCCCAGGTGAAAGCTGATGCCGGCGGAGGGAATCCATGGCAGTGTTTCTTCGAACTGCAGTTGGAGATTGCCACCCCCGTGCTGGAAGCCGCCGATGATCGCCAGCACCAGCACCAGCGTGATGACGGCGCTCAGCACGCCCAGCTGCTTGACGACACGGCGGACTTCGCCCGGCGTCAGCGCCACCAGCAGCGCCCCGGCGAGGGGGATCACCAGCGAGAGCGTCAGCCACGGCACGCTGCCGGGCAGGGTGTACCAACTCATCCGCCGAGCCTCACCGGCAGGTAGCCGAGGAAGGCGGCCACCACCAGTACGACGCCGATGGCGCCGCCCAGCGTCCAGAGCGCGTAGGTGCCCACCCGACCGGTCTGGATGAGACGAAACTCACGTGCTTCCAGCAGGAAGAAGTCCGCGATCCCATTGACCGCCCCGTCGATGACGCGCGGCTCGACGATGTCGTTGAGGAATCGGGCAAGCGCCAGGCCCGGACGAACGAAGACGCGATCGTACAGCTCATCGACGTAGTACTTGTGCTCGACCAGGGTGTGGATCGGGCCGAGCCGGGTTCGCCAGACGACCGCGAGGTCGGGACGCCGGGCGTGCAGCAGGTAGGCGATCGAGAAGCCGATCAGGGCGACCAGGACCGATAGCGCGGCCAGCCCGATGAACGCGCCCGTTCCCACCTCGACAGCATGTCCGAAGACCGGCGAGAGGAAGTTCGCCACCGGGATATAGCCGCCAACGACGGCGCCGACCGCGAGGATGACGATCGGAACGGTCTGCACCGGCAGCGCCTCGTGGAGGTGACGGTCGTCGTGCGACAGCCACTCCCAGCCGAAGGCGATAAAGAACAGCCGGAACATGTAGTAGGCGGTCAATCCGGCGGTGATCAGCGCGATGACGCCGAGCCAGAACTCGCCACCGGGCGCGCTCAGGGCCGCCCGGATGATCTCGTCCTTGCTGAAGAAGCCCGCCAGGAGCGGGAAGCCGCTGATGGAAAGCGTGCCGACCAAGAAGGTCCAGAAGGTGATCGGCAGGCCGGCGCGCAGATTGCCCATGTGGCGGATGTCCTGGTCGTCATGGAAGGCGTGAATCACGTTGCCGGCGGCCATGAAGAGGAGCGCCTTGAAAAACGCGTGGGTCATGAAATGGAACATGCCCGCCGCGTAGGCGCCGATCCCCACCGCGAGGAACATGTAGCCGATCTGACTCATGGTGGAGTAGGCGAGGATTCGCTTGATGTCCACCTGCGAGGTGCCGATGGTCGCCGCGAAAATCGCGGTGACGCCACCGATGACGGCGACGGTCGCCGCCGCGGCGGGCGCCCAATCGTAAAGCAGGTGCATGCGCGCCACCAGGTAGACGCCCGCGGTCACCATGGTGGCCGCGTGGATCAGGGCGGAGACCGGCGTGGGACCTTCCATGGCGTCGGGGAGCCAGGTGTGGAGCGGCAGCTGGGCGGACTTCGCGACCGCGCCGACCAGCAGCAGCAGGCAGATGGCGGTGATCACGCCGCCCCCCTTGGGCAGCTCGTGGACTCGGGAGAAGAGACCCTGGTAGTCGAGCACCCGCAGGTTGAGGAAGATCAGGAAAGCCGCGAAGACCATTCCCACATCGCCGATGGTATTCATCACGAAGGCCTTCCGCGCCGCCAGGACCGCCGTGGGGCGGTCGAACCAGAAGCCGATCAACAGGTAGGAGCTGAGCCCGACCAGGGCCCACCCGATGATCAGCCACAGCAGGTTGCCGGAAAGGACGAGCAGGAGCATCGAGAAGACGAAGAGGTTCATGTAGGCGAAGAAGCGCGAATAGCCGGGGTCGTCGCGCATGTAGCCGATCGAGTAGACGTGGATCAGAAAGCCGACCCCGGTGATGACCAGGATCATCAAGCTGGACAGCTGGTCGACATAGAGGTTGAAGGGGACGTTGAAGTCGCTGCTCTGCCACCAGGTGAAGTACGTCTGATCCAGTGGGTGCGCACCGGTTAACAGTTGGAGCAGGAGGTTCACCGAGAAGATGAATGCGATGCCCACGCTGCCGGCGCCGATCCACGCGACGGCGCGGCGGGGCAGCAAGCGTCCGAAGAGGGCGTTGACCAAGAAGCCGGCGAGCGGCGCAATGAGGACGAACGGCGCCAGCGTGTCCATCATCGCGCTTACTCCTTCATCAAGTCGAGGTCGTCCACATCCATTGGCCGGCCGGCGCGGTAGACCTGCACGATGATCGCGATGCCAACCACGACCTCTGCCGCCGCGACCGTGATCACGAGAAAGGCGAAGACCACGCCGTCCAGCGAATTCAAATAGCGGCTCATCGCGACAAACGCCAGGTTGACGGCGTTGAGCATCAGTTCGATGCACATGAAGACCACCAGCGGGTTGCGGCGCACGAGGAAGCCGACCGCCCCCATGGTGAAGAGCACGCCGCTCAGCAGCAAGAAGGTATAGGCGGGAACCGGCATCAGCGGATCCTCCGCATCGCCAGGTAGACGGCGCCGACGGCGGCGATCAGCAGCAACAGCGACGTGACTTCGACCGGGAACAGGAATTTGGTGTAGAGCGCGATGCCCACCGTCTGCACATTGCCAACCGCGGCGATCGCTTCGGGCGTCAGGGTGCCGGGCCGGCCGGTGAGCCCGCGGTTGAAGAGCAGGCTGACCAGCAGCGCGGCGAAGATGACGCCGAAGACCCCGCCATAGATCCATTCGTTGCCGCGCGCCGGCAGCGTGACGTCCGATTCCGGGTTCATCAGCGCGATGATGAAGACGAAGAGCACCATGACTGCGCCCGCGTAGACGATCACCTGCGCGGCGAACAGGAATTGGGCGTTGAGCATCAAGAAGAGCACCGCCAGCCCGAGCATGTTGGCGACCAGCGAGAGCGCGTTGTAGATGGGTCGGCGAAAGGCCACCACGCCGGCGGCGGTGACGATCTCCCAGGCCGCCACGATGGCGAACCCGACTACCACTTGCGCGCTACCGGTTGCGCCGAGGGGGCGCCTGACGGGATGGCCGTGTCGTTGACGCTGGCGCTGAGTGGTTCCAGCAGGTCCTCTTTGACGGCGATGAACTTGTCCGGGTGGTCGTCCGCCAGGTCGTAGCGCGGACCCATGGTAATCGCATCGTAGGGGCAGGCTTCCTCGCACATCCCGCAGTAGATGCAGCGCAGGAGGTTGATCTCATAGCGCTTGGCATAGCGCTCCCCAGGCGACACCCGATGCTCGGGGGTGTTCTCGGCCGCCTCGACAACGATGCAGCCGACCGGGCAGGCAATCGCACAGAGTTCGCACCCGACGCATTTCTCGAGCCCATCCGCGTAGCGGTGGAGGATGTGCTTGCCACGCTCGCGTGGCGGGACGGGCTTCTGCCGTTCCGGGTACTCGATGGTCACGATCGGCTTGGCGTTGTGCTTGAAGGTCGTCGCCAGGGCCCGGGCGATATAGATCGGCCCAAGCAGGACCTCCTTCAGTGCCATCAGAACACCCCCTGGGCGGCGACCACCACGACGGCCGTCACCATCATCATCGCCAGCGACAGCGGGAAGAGCGACTTCCAGCCCAGCGCCATCAGCCGGTCATAACGCATCCGCGGCAGCGTCGCCCGGATCCAGACATAGACGTACAGCAGCGCGACCACCTTCAACACGAACCACCAGGGCCCCGGTAGGATCCCCGCCGGCCCCCACCATCCGCCAAGGAAGACGACGGTCGCGATCGAGCTCACGATGATCATGTTGATGTACTCGGCCATGAAGAACAGCGCGAAGCGCAGCCCCGAGTACTCGGTGTGATAGCCGGCCACCAGCTCGGTCTCGGCTTCCGGGAGATCGAACGGCGCCCGGTTGGTCTCGGCGATGCCGGCAATCAGGTAGAGGAAGAACGCCGGCAGCAACGGGATGATGAACCACCAGGTGTGCTGCGCGTTGACGATATCGACCAGCCGGACCGATCCCGCCAGGATGAAGACCGGTACGAGGGACAGTCCCAGCGCCATCTCGTAACTGATCATTTGGGCCGACGACCGAAGCGCGCCCAACATCGAGTACTTGCTGTTCGAGGCATAGCCGGCGAGGAAAATGCCGTAAACGCCGACCGAGGTGACCGCGAGGTACCAGAGGATGCCGATGTTGACGTTCATGACATACCAGCCGATCGAGTGGCCGAAGAGATTGAGCGTGCCGGGCCCACTGATGGGGATGATGGCGAAGCTGGCCAGCGACGCCATGATCGAGATCATCGGCGCGAGGAGGTAGAGGAAACGGTCGCGGCCCGAGGGGGCGCTGCTCGATTTGAAGAACAGCTTCAGCCCGTCGGCGGCCGGCTGCAACAGGCCCCAGGGGCCGACCCGGTTTGGCCCGGGCCGCTGCTGCAGGCGGGCCTGGACCTTGCGCTCGAAGAGCGTGAGGTAGGCAAAGCCGGTCAGCAGGGCGCCGATCACGATCACCGCCTTGATCAAGGTCACGACGATCACTTCGGTGGTCACGACCGTTCGCTCCAGAGCACGCGCGCTTGCTGGTTGACGGCGGCGTACGGGGGGAGCGCCCGGACCAGGTCGCCGGTGATCTCGTCGACCGACTCGTACGCCCAGGTGGCGCCCATCGCGTTGGCGAGCTGTTGCAGGACGCGCCAGTCCTCGCGGACCCACTCCGCATCGATGCCTCGCTTGATCCGTTGCACACGGCCCTCCATGTTGGTCACGGTGCCGTACTTTTCGGTGAAGGCGTGCCCCGGAAGAATCACGTGCGCGACCTCGTCGAGTGGGGACGCCTTGAAGCGGTGAAAGACCACCAGCGGCAAGCTCGAGAGCCACATCGATTCGGCGTCGGTAGGCGTAAAGCCGTGGAGCGGGCTCGATTCGTGCACATAGAGGCCTTTCACGCCGGCCCCGGGCCACTGCAGCCTCCCCGTCCCTGCCTGTCCATTCAGCGAGACGTAGCCGGGACCGAAGTGCGGGAGGATGCCCAGGTCCTTGGCGCCGCGCCCGTTAGGCCCGGTGGTAACGATCAGCCGGCGGACACTGCCCTTGACCTTCTTGGCCAGCTTGCCCTGGAGATCGACAGCCGCCTGCTTGTCCGCCTCGGTGGCCAGGATGGCAACGGCCAGCGCCTCGGCCGGGACGGCATCGAGCGCCTTCTTGCCCTCTGACGCCGCAACCCTGAGGATCTTGACGCCTTTGCGCTCGCTCTTGAACAACCGCAGATGCAGCACGGGCGCCGCATCGATCACGGCTTGACCACCGAGGACGATGACCTGGTCGCAGGCTTCGATGTCGGCGATCGGCAAGGTCCAGTCATTCGGTTCGGCGTCGGCCACCGCCGTGCTGCGGTGATCCAGGTGCGGCGACTTGAGCACGTCGCGGAACAGCCGTTGGAAGAGGAAGAGCTCCTCGTTGGTATCGGCGGGCGATGCCCAGCCGGCGACCTGGCGACCCGCCTGCCGCAACGCGTCGGCGGTGAAGGCGATCGCCTCCTCGTAGGAGACCTCCTCGAGCGATCCGCTGCGGCGTACCCGCGGGCGCTCCTGCCCCTGGCGCTGGAAATTCGGAAAGCTGAAGCGGCCGAAGTCGCAGAGCCAGCTGTCGTCCACGGCGACGTTCTCACGCGACTGGAACCGGCCGATGCGGTTGCTCCGCGCGTCGATCTGGATGTTGCAGCCCATGCTGCAGCCGGGGCAGACGCTGGCAGTGCGGTCGAGGTCCCAGGGGCGGCTGAGGAAGCGGTACTGGCGCGAGGTCAAGGCGCCGACCGGGCAGATCTCGGTCCAGTTGCCCTGGTAATTCGATTGGGCCGGCTCGTCGTTGAAGGTGCCGATGATGGTGTGCACCCCTCGCTGGATGAGCGCCAGCTCGCGCTCGCCCGAGATCTCCTCGCTAAAGCGGGTGCAGCGCCAGCAAAGGATGCAGCGCTCGCGGTCGAGGAGGATCTTGTCGGAGAGCGGGACGGCCTTGTCGAAGTGCGCCTTGGGGAAATCGAAGCGGCTGGCGCCGGGACCGTACTGATAGGTCTGGTCCTGGAGCGGACACTCCCCGCCCTTGTCGCAGATCGGGCAGTCGAGTGGGTGGTTGATCAGCAGGAGCCCGAGGACGTCTTTCTGGTATTTGCCGACCTGCTCGGACGTCGTCTTGACCACCATGCCATCGGCGACGTAGATGGCACACGAGGGCTGGAGCTTCGGCATCTTCTCGACCTCGACCAGGCACATCCGGCAGACCGCGACCGGCGCCATCTTCGGATGCGAGCAGAAGATCGGGATGTCGATGCCGATCTTCTTGGCGGCGTCGAGGATCAGCGTACCCTTCGGCACGGTGACCGACTGGCCGTTGATGGTGAGCGTGACCTGGTCGGTCTGGACTGCGGCCATCAGGCCACCGCCTCCTGGACCGACTTCCTGAAGGGGCAGCCCTTCTCCGAGATGTGCTCCTGGAACTCGTCGCGGAAGAACTTGATGACGCTGCGCGGGAACCAGGTCGAGGCATCACCCAGCGGACAGAACGAGCGGCCGTCGATGCTGTAGCCGATGTCGAGCAGCAGGTCGATGTCGCCCGGTTTCGCCTCTCCGGCCTCGAAGCGGTCGAAGAGGTTCGCCATCCAGAAAGTGCCCTCGCGGCAGGGGGTGCACTTCCCGCAGCTCTCGTGGCTAAAGAACTTCACGTAGCGGCGAGCGGCGTCGACCATGCAGGTGGTCTCGTCCATCACGACCATGGCGCCGGCCCCCGCCAGTGAGCCGGCTTTTTGGATCGCGTCGAAGTCCAGACCCACGTCAAGATGCTCGGGCAGCAGGACCATCATCGAGGCGCCGCCCGGCTGGAAGGCCTTCAGCTTGCGGTTCTTCCAGACGCCGCCGCCCTGCTCCTCGATCAGCTCGCGGATCGGCGTGCCGTTCTCCATCTCGTAGTTGCCCGGCCGATTGACGTGCCCACTCATGCACCAAAGCCGGGTGCCCTTTCCGGTCGGCGTGCCCATCGCCGCAAACCAGTCGGCGCCGTTGTTCACAATGTGCGGCAGGTTGCAGACCGTCTCGACATTGTTCATGATCGTTGGCTTGCCGTAGAGGCCCTTGATGGCCGGGAACGGCGGCTTCAAGCGCGGCTCGCCGCGATACCCCTCCAGCGATGTCAGCAGGGCGGTCTCCTCGCCGCAGATGTAGGCGCCCGCGCCGCGGTGCAGGATGACGTCGATGTCGTAGCCCTTGCCTAGGACGTTCTTCCCGATGTACCCGGCCTGGCGCGCCTCGGCGAGCGCGGTTTCGAGCGCATCGTGCTGGGGCAGGTACTCGCCCCGGATGTAGATGAACGCCAGGTTGCTCCCGATGGCATAGCTCGCGATCAGGATCCCTTCGAGCACCTGGTGCGGGCTCTTCTCGATCAGGTAGCGATCCTTGAAGCAGCCGGGCTCGCTCTCGTCGGCATTGCACACGAGGTAGCGCGGGTAGACGCCCTTTGGTAGAAAGCTCCACTTGTTGCCGGTTGGGAAGCCGGCGCCGCCGCGACCACGGAGTCCGCTCTTCTTGACCAGCTCGACGAGCTCGTCGGGCTGCATCTCGAGCGCCTTCTTGAACCCCGTATACCCTCCGGTCCGCTCATACACTTTGAGCTGCTCGAGGTTCTCGGTCGCAAAGTCCTTTGTGAGCACCGGCTTGACCGCCATCAGTTCACGCTCCTCGCGCGCTTGGGCGCGGCGCTCTTGCGTTTGGGCGTCTCGCCGACGGCGACGGCCGGGGCTTCGGCCGCGGTAGTAGGCTGCCGCAAGCGCTCGATGATGGCATCGATCCGCTCCTCGGTCAGGTTTTCCTCGAAGCGATGATCGACCTGCATCATGGGCGCCCCGCCGCAGGCGCCCAGGCATTCGATCGTGGAGTGCCAGGTGATCGCGCCGTCCGAGGTGGTCTGTCCATCCCGGACGCCGAGCGCTCGCTGCAGGTAAGCCGCCATCTCGTCGGCGCCGCGCAACATACAGGGGGCGTTGACGCAGATGACGACGTCGTGCCGGCCCTCGGGCTTGGTCAGAAACATGGAATAGAAGGATGCGGTCGCTTCGATCAGGGAGGATGGCAAGCCGAGGTGCCCCGCGATCTCGGCCATCGCGTCTTTGGTCACGTAGCCCTGCTCGTGCTGGACGGCCCAGAGTGCCGGGATGATGGCGGACTGCTTGGATGGATAACGCGCCGCCAGGTCCTTGATGTGCTCGACCGTCGAGTTAGCGAGTGGCATCAGCGATCGACGTCCCCCAGGATGAAGTCCATGCTCCCCATGATGGCGATCACGTCGGCCACCAGAACACCCTTCACCAGCTGCCGTAGCGGCTGCAAGTTGCAGAACGACGGGGGCCGGACCTTCATTCGATACGGCTTGTTGGTCCCATCCGAAACGAGATAAAAACCGAGCTCGCCCCGCGGGCTCTCGACGAAGGCGTAGACGTCGCCCACCGGACCTTTGAAGCCTTCACTCACCAGGCGAAAGTGATGGATGACCGACTCCATGCTCTTGCTGAGCTCGGCGCGCGGCGGCAGGGCCACCTTCCGATCGGCGGTCAGCCATGGCCCGCCCGGGAGCGAGTCAATAACCTGTTGCAGGATCTTCAGGCTCTCGCGCATCTCAGCGACCCGCAACCGGTAGCGGTCGTAGCAGTCGCCGTTGGTGCCGAGCGGCACGTCGAAGTCGTATTGCTCATAGCCGCAGTAGGGGAAGGCCTTGCGCACGTCGTAGTCGATCCCCGACGCCCGGAGCATCGGGCCGGTGACGCCGGCTTCGATGGCATCCTGCCGCGAGAGCACGCCGACCCCCTTGAGGCGCTGGTGCCAGATCGGGTTGTCGGTGAGCATGGCCTCGAAATCGTCGATCCGGGCGGGCATGACGTCGATAAAGCGCTGTAGCTGCTCGAGCCAGCCGTCGGGCAGATCCCATGCCACCCCGCCGACCCGGGTGAAGGAGGTCATCATGCGGACCCCGGAGTAGAGCTCGTTCAAATCGAGCACGAGCTCGCGATCGCGCCAGGCGTAGAAGAAGCCCGAGTAGACGCCGAGGTCGAGCCCGGCCGTCCCGAGCCACAGCTCATGGCTCGCGATCCGCGCCAGCTCCATCATCATCACGCGGATCGCCTGGGCGCGTGGCGGCACCTCGATCTCCATCAGCTTCTCCACGGAGGACACGAAGCCAACGTTGTTGATGGGCGGTGCCAGGTAATCCATCCGGTCGCTGAAGGTGATCCCCTGGGTGTAGGTCTTGTCCTCGAACGATTTCTCGAAGCCGGTGTGGAGGTACCCGACTTCGGCATCCGCGTCGCGCACGATCTCACCGTCCAGCTTCAAGCGCACCCGCAGGACTCCATGCGTGCTCGGATGCTGTGGGCCCATGTTGAGCTCCATCCATTCGGTCGGCGGCTCATGCTCCGGCCCGAACGGCATCTGCTCCGGACCCGGACCGAACTGCTCCTGGGCGGCGATGCGCGGCTCAGCCACGGATGGCGTCGGGCTCCAGCCCTTCAAGCTTCTGGTCGCTGAAGATCACCGGCTCACCGAACGAGACGTAATCCTTGCGCAGCGGATGCCCTTCCCAGGTCTCCGGCATCAGCAGCCGGCGCAGGTCGGGATGGCCGTCGAACTTGATGCCCAGCAGATCCCAGGTTTCGCGCTCGTGCCAGTTGGCAGCCGGCCAGACCGAGGTCAGGCTGGGCACGTGCGGCTCCGGCATGCTGGCCGTGGTCTTGACCCGGATCCGGGTTTTGTTCGCGAGTGAACGGACCTCCCAGACGACGGTGAAACGAGGGTCGCGCGCCGGCCAGTCGACCGCCGTAGCGTAGAGCAAGTAGTCGAAGCCCTCTTCCTCCTTGAGGTAGCGGGCCACCTCCGCGACTGCCGCGGGGTCCACCACAATACTCAAGTCGCCGCGAAAATCCGAGGTCTCCTGCAACGCTTGCTTGAAGCGTTCGCCGAGACGCTCGACAAGTGAGGTGGTGGCGCTCACCGTCATCTGGCCGGACTCCCCTCCCGACAAGACGGGCCGGCGTCAGGCAGGCCGCTTGACCAGCGGCTCGCCGCGGATCTTGCGCTGCAGCTTGACGACGGCATCGATCAGGGCCTCCGGTCGCGGTGGGCAACCGGGCAGGTAAATGTCGACCGGCACGATCTTGTCCACGCTCTGGACGATCGCATAGTTGTTGAACATGCCGGCGGAGGAGGCACACGCCCCCATCGCGATCACCCATTTGGGCTCGGGCATCTGGTCGTAAATCTGGCGAAGCACCGGGGCCATCTTGATCGACACCCGCCCCGAGACGATCATCAGATCGGCCTGCCGGGGTGAGGCCCGGAACAGCTCCGAGCCGAAACGCGAGAGGTCGTGGCGCGGCCCCACCGTGCCCATCATCTCAATGGCACAGCAGGCCAGCCCGAAGAGGGCCGGCCAGATCGCACTCGAGCGGCCCCAGTTGATCACCTTGTCGAGGGTGGTGGTGAGCACGTTGTCGCCCAGCGCATTGAGCGGCGTCGGTCCGGCCGCGCGGCCCGTCGGCGTCGGTACGGGACGAAGCTTCAGCTCCCCCATTCGAGCGCTCCCTTTCGCCACACGTAGATCAGGGCGACCAGCAGGACGGCCGCGAAGACCGCCATCTCGGCGACCCCGAACCAGCCCAGCCCCTTGACGTTGACCGCCCAGGGATAGATGAAGATCGCCTCGACGTCGAAGATGATGAACAGCATGGCGGTGAGATAAAAGCTGACCGCGAAGCGGCGCCGGGCGCCCGTGCGGGGCACGATGCCCGACTCATACGGCAGATCCTTGGCCGCGGAGTCGAGATGGCCCGCGAGCCAGGGCGGCAAATAAAGGGCAATGAGACCAAAGACAAAGACCGCGATAAGAAAAATGAGCAAGGGAAAGTAGTCGCTCAGCACGGTACGCGGCTAGTCTAACAAAGCGCTTTCTGAATACGAACTGGAGATCGAGCTCTGCCGCGTCGAATCAGGTCAGGGCCCTATGGGCGCAGATCTTCCAGCTCCCAGAGCGCGCCCGGATGATGAGCGGGCGGAAAGCGGCCGTCGGGATTCTCTTCGAGAAACTGGCGGGAATGCTTGCGGAAGCGGCAGACCGTGCACATGTACTGGGCGGGGACGGGAATCGGATCGCCCGGCTTGAACCGGTCGCCGATCCGAACCCCCTTGCCGGGCTCCAACCGCGGCGCCGCCTCACCCGGCGACCAGGCGCCGCTCTCCACCAGTGGCCGAGGCGGCACCCCACCGTTGGCATCGGGTTTGACCTCCGGCTCCGACTGAGCTTTGGGGAAAAACGGTACGGGGGCCATGTCCGGGCGTCGTGGGTCGCGGGTCCACCCCAGGGCGTTGATCTCGTTGATCGAACGCTTGAGGTAGACGGCCTGCTTGACCTCGCTGACGTCGACGATCTCCTCGAAGGGAATGAAGAGGTCGGGCTGGCCGTGGTCGATGACGCGCATGTAGGGCTCGGTGGAGACGAAGATGGCCTGCGCGGATTGCGGCGGCCCCTCGAAGATCTCCCGCACTGTCCCCACGCGACCGTCGCGCGTCTCCACGGCGTAGCCGATCTTTACGATCCACTGGACTACGGGCACGAGGCGACTCCTACGACCATGGAATGGCGCGTATTCTAAGTCACGTGGGCGACGAGAGGTTCGGGCCCAACACCGCCGAGGTCGAGGCGTTCCTCGAGCGGCTCCGCCGGCTGACCCCCGACGAGTGGGATCGGGCAAAGGACGCGGCTCCGGCGTTGGGTGCTATCCCTGACCTCGAGGTCAGTCAGTCGCCGGAATATTTCAAAGCGCTGGACGCCGCGACCCGCGTCGCCAAGAGCGAGGTCTTTCCAGGATCGGAGTCGGCATTTTTTGACGCAATGCGCACCGCCCAGCTGGTCGCCGATGCCAGTGCCTTCCAACCCTCCACCAGGCCAGAGCCCGCGGGCTCGGCCGTGGTGGATGAACGCCTGCCTCCCGATGCGGAAGCCGACGCCATCATCCGGATCATGTCGACTGCCTATGAAGAGGAATCGTGGCGACGCGTCATGAACGCCTGCATGGTCGCCGCCGGCGCGCTTGTCGTCCGTCAAGCCCTCCCCGCCGATGACTTCAAAAGGCTCTTCGCACCCTTCTCCGCTCGCTGACCTTAGCTAGGAGACCAGGACGTCCGTGCTCGAGAAGGGGCCCGCTGTTCCAGATGTACTGCCGCTCGCCGTGACCTGGTAGGGCGTTGCGGACGGTGTATCAATGAAGCATCCGTCAAACGTCGCAACGCCGTTGATCACGTGCGGAGGAGTCGTGCAGGTCAACGCGGCTCCTGAAGCGCCCCCGGCAAGGCCCAGGGTCACGACCGTGGTGCTGTCTGTAATGACAACATTGCCGCCAGCGTCCTCAACGGAGACAACCGGCTGCTGGGCAAACACGACTCCATGCGTCGCGGCGCTGCTGGGCTCGGTTGTGAACACGAGTTTCGCGGCGGGTCCGACGGTGACGTCGAAGGTTGCGCTGTCCTTGGCTACACCGCCGGCGGTGGCCCGCAGCTGGTAGCCGGTCCCTGCCTTGTCGATGGCGCAGTCGCTGAACGCGGATAGCCCGCTGCCGTTGGTGGCGACGGTGTTGAGCGTCGTGCTCGGACAGCTGAGCGCCGCCCCGCTGGTTCCCGTCAGCGGGGTGATGGTCAACGCCACGTTGGTCGCGCTCACAGCGTTGCCGCCCGCGTCGGTCACGAGCACCGACGGCTGAGTCGGGAAGGCCACGCCTCCAGTCGGACTCCCTCCAGGCTGCTGGCTGAAGCTCACGATTGCTGGCGGACCCACTGCAACGTTGAAGCTCGAGCTATCCAGTTGAAGGCTGCCGGCAGCCGCACGCAGTTGGTACGCTGTGCCGGCCTTGTCGATGGCACAGTCGGTAAAGGCCGCCGTGCCGCTCGAGCTCGTCGCGAGTGTGTTCGACGTGGTGCTCGGGCAGCTGAGCGCTGCGCCGCTCGTCCCTGTCGAAGGCGTGATACTCAATGCCACGTTCGTCGCGCTCACACCGTTGTCGTAGATGTCTTGAGCCAGCACCATGGGTTGCGTGGGGAAGGCGACGCCGCCGGTCGGGCTCCCGCCGGGCTGCTGACTGAAGCTGATGTGGTCGAGAGCGGCCGCCGAGACCGTAAAGGCATTACTGGTCCCGGCATGCGCCCCGTCGGCAACCGTTAGGCTGCGGTTCGTTTCAGCCACGTAGAGGGTCACGTTCGCCGACGCCACCCCATTCGTCCAGGTGCCGAAAGCTCCATAACTGGGCGGACACGATCCTCCACAGCCCTGAGGCGCGGTATTCGGCGCGCCCAGCGTCGAGCCTGTGACCGAGGCGCCACCCGGGTAGTCGACTTTGATGTTGGAGAAGGCGTCGTATGCTGTTGCCTGCACCGAGAAGAGCATCCCGGCCGTTTGCGTCGCAATCGGGTCGACCGCAATGTGGTCGAGCGGCCCCGGGGTGATGGTGAAGCTGCCACTCAGCGAAGCAGTTAGCGCCGGCGTCGCGCTCGGCGTAAGGGTGTAGCTGTCCGTCTTATCGACACTGAGGTCGGTGAAACTGGCCACCCCATGCACCACTGGCTGGACTAGCGTTCCTGATAGCGTGGCGCTGCCGGCCGTTGTCAGCTCAACGGCTACCGTGCCGGCGAAATCGTTGACCACATTGCCCGACGCATCTTGAGTGGTTGCCGTCGCGGAGAAGGTCGTGCCTGCCTGGATCGAGGCAGGTGGCGATGACGTGAACACCACTTTCGACGCTAGGTCCGTAGTAGTTAGGGTGTCC
The DNA here is from genome assembly GCA_035602395.1 of Candidatus Acidiferrum sp. Classification (GTDB taxonomy): domain Bacteria; phylum Chloroflexota; class Dormibacteria; order CF-121; family CF-121; genus CF-13. Next base: position 251 of record DATNMH010000039.1, on the reverse strand, counting down.
AGCGTGGTCTGCGAAGCCATACCGTTCGGGCCCGGAACCTGAAGCTGATATCCGTACGTCGCGGCCGGATTGAGACCGGTGATGGTGAGCGTGAACGCGAGCGGTGTGGTTTTGTCAGCCACGGGAGGTGTCGCATACGTGTGCTGGTCGTACGGGCTCGCGAGGTTCGTGACCACGAACTGCCCCGACTGTGTAGCACCGGTCGCCCAGCCGTTGGGATCGATACGTCCGTGCAGTCGCGCACTGTGCGC
>DATNMH010000038.1:0-96746 GCA_035602395.1 Candidatus Acidiferrum sp. | reverse complement strand
GGCACGGTCGTCCCCCTTCAGATCGCGGGCGCCCTGACCAGCCTCGACCAGATCGGCAACGTGCCCGTCAGCGCGGCAGGCGTGCCTATCCGCGATCTCGGCACCGTTGCGCTGGTGTCAGTCCCTGCCGACACCATCACGCGGACCAACGGCAATCCCAGCGTCGGCTTGAGCGTGATCAAGGCCCCCGACGCCAACACCGTCACCGTGGCCAACGAGATCAAGGGTGCGCTGCCGGATATCCGCAACGCCATCGGCAACGGCGTCCAGTTCCAGTCCATCCTCGACCAGGCCATTCCCATCACCGACGCCATCGGCAACATCCTGCGCGAGGGACTGCTGGGTGCGCTCTTCGCGATCCTCGTCATCTTCCTCTTCCTGCGCAGCGCTCGGGCGACCCTGGTCGCCGCTGTTTCGATTCCGCTGTCACTCGTCGTAGCCTTGCTCGTGCTCTGGTGGCAGGGCATCACCTTGAACATCCTGACCCTGGGTGGACTGATGGTCGCGATCGGCCGCGTGGTCGATGACGCCATCGTCGTGCTCGAGAACATCAGCCGGCACGTGACCGAAGGCGAAGGTCCGGTGGCCGCTGCCTATACCGGCGGACGGGAGATCGTGACCGCGGTGACCTCGTCCACCTTGACCACAGTTGCTGTCTTCCTGCCGATCGCCTTCCTCACCGGCATCGCGGGCAGCTTCTTCCGGCCGTTTGCGCTGACCGTCGTCACCGCGCTGCTGGCATCCCTCCTCGTCGCGGTGACCGTGGTCCCGCTGCTCGCCTCGCGCTTCCTCAAGCCACAGCTCCGTCCGGTCGGCGCCAAGCAGGCGCGCAGCTGGCTGCAGGCGGCCTACATTCCGGTGATCCGTTGGGCCACGAGCCATCGGGCCATTACGCTGGTCGCGGCCGGCGCCATCTTCTTCGGATCGCTCGGGTTGACGCCCCTCCTGCGCATCAACCTGCTCGACCAGTCATCGAGCCCGAACTTCCCGGTCAGCCTCACCATGCCGGACAATTCCACGCTCGCGCAGACCAACACGGAGGCCGAGACCGTCGAGAACCTGGTGCGCGGTCTCCCGGGGGTCAGTGCGTTCCAGGCGACCGTCGGTGGTTCGTCCGATCCCTTCGCGCCGCCGGGGGCCGTGCCGGCTGTGCCGACCACCGCCCAGATCCTCGTGCTGGTCAAGACGAATGCGTACAACCAGGCGCTCAGCGCCGTCAAGCAAGCCTTAAAGAGCTACGGCGGTCCAGCCCGTGTTGCGGTGGGCCAGGCGCAAAGCAGCGCCAACGCCAACAGTTCCCAGATGCAGGTGCAGGTCCACGCACCAAACCAGGACACCCTGCAGCAGTCGACGGACCAGCTGATGAGCGCGCTTTCCGGGGTCTCGGGATTGTCGGAGCTCCAGTCCAACCTGACCGCCTCCAAGCCGCAGTACCAGCTGGTGCCCACCGACAAGCTCGGTCAGACCGGGCTCTCGGCACAGCAGTTGGCCGGGATCGTCGCGCAGCAGATCAACGGGCAGGTCGCCGCGCAGGCCCTGCTGCCCTCGGGCCCGGTCATTGTTCGCGTCCAGCTCCCGCCTGGGACCGCGGACACGCCGGCTGCGCTGCTGAGCCTTCGCATCCCGACTGCCGCCGGCCCGGTGCCACTGTCAACCCTGGCCACGCTCCAGCAGGTGAGTGGGCCGCAGACCATCAACCGCAGCGGTGGCGACCGCGCCTCCACCATCACCGGCACCATCACCGGCAACAACACGCAAGGCGTCCAGACCAAGGTCAACACGGCGATCAAAAGCGTGTCCCTCCCGCCTGGCACATCGGTCTCAACCGGAGGGGTGTTCGCGCAGCTCTCGTCCGTGCTAACTCAATTCGCGCTCGCGATCCTGGCGGCCATCGGTCTCGTCTACCTGATCATGGTCGCGACCTTCCGATCGCTCATCAAGCCGCTAGTGCTGTTGGTGTCGATCCCGTTCGCCGCCAGCGGCGCCATCGTCGCGCTGGTCGTTACCGGCACCGCGCTGTCGCTGCCCGCCATGATCGGGTTGTTGATGCTGACCGGCATCGTGGTCACGAATGCCATCGTGCTCCTCGATTTGGTTGAGCAGTACCGTGAGCGCGGCCTACCACTGCAGCAGGCGCTAATCGAGGGCGGCCGGCACCGCCTTCGCCCGATCCTCATGACCGCCGTCGCCACCATGCTGGCACTCGCGCCTCTCGCCTTCAGTGGCAACAGCGGCGGGGGCTTCATCGGAGCACCGCTGGCGATCGTCGTCATCGGCGGCCTCTTCAGCAGCACGCTCTTGACCCTCATCCTTGTTCCGGTCCTCTACTCAGAGGCGTCGCGCTTCACCAGTGCGCGCACGAATCGCGAACTCGACACCATGCTCGATGATGCCCAAGCCCGCCGCTTGGCCGCCGGCGGCGGTCATTGAAATGAGTACCACGGCCAGTGTGATCTTCCTCGTCGGTCGCATCCTCTTTGTGGCGCTGTTCGTCGTCTCCGCCCAGGGTCACATCCAGGGGCATGCCAGGTTCGTGGCAACCGCCAAGGGTCGGATCCCGGTTCCCTACGTGGCGGGCTGGCCGGTTGGCTTTTGGCTCGCGCTGGCCATCGTCTCGATGGTGCTTGGCATCTGGCCCGACGTCGGCGCGCTGATGATCGCGGCCTTCCTGATCCCCACCACGATCCTCTTCCATCCGTTTTGGACGTTTTCCGACGCCACCCAGCGACGGACACAGCGGGGGAGCTTCTTCCGCAACGTCAGCCTCCTTGGTGCCACCCTCGCCCTCTTCGCTTTCTTGACCGAAGTCGGACCAGGGCAGTTCGCGATTACGGGATCGCTATTCAACCTCCGCTGAGCCGGCGCAGCCTTGACGGCTGTCCTGCGGTGATCTAGGCTTTCTTCAAGGGACTGGCCCGTGACTGAAGAGAAGAGCGAAACCGAGCTCGTTCGCTGCGAGGGGTGCCAGCAGATGGTCCGGCCGCTGACCGAACATGCGGTCAGCCTGGTCGCCGTGACCGTTGTGACCGTCCATGCCTGTCCATCGTGCGGCGGGCAAAAGGTCTTGGTCGCGACCCCAACAGTTCGGTAGCCCCTTAACCCCTGGGAAACCTCGCGTTTGCTCAATCCTTACCGGGGTGTCTGTACCATCGCCTTGGGGGGCGAAGACGTTCCGGTCAAAAGGAGGCGGGTAGATGCGCTTAGCCTGGTGTCGGACGGTTATTTGTCTCGCAGCGCTGGCGATGGGCGTTCTCGACGCGGTTCCGGCAGGGGCGAGGGACGCACGCGGCCTCGAGGGCGTTCCAGCCTTCGGCAATGTGTTCTTGATCATTGGCGAGAACACGACCTACTCGCAGCTCAACAGGAACAGCGCGCCCTACATGACGGGGACGCTGCAGCCGCAGTCCGCATGGCTGACGAACTACTACGCGATCACGCACTACTCGGAGTCGAACTACGTGGGCATGACCTCGGGCCAGTACACCGAATGTCAGCAGCTCGATGGCTCACCCGCCTCCTGTCACCAGAATGTTGCGAACCTCTTCTCACAGCTCGACGGGGCTGGTGTGCCGTGGCAGATCTGGAATGAGTCGATGCCGGCGCCGTGTTACATGTTGAAGACCGGCAGCGACGCCACGCTCAATGTCTACGCGCCCAAGCACAATCCGGTCCTGTTCTTCGACAACGTCGAAGGCGCGGGAGGCGTCTGGGGAAGCGCGAACAACCAGGGAACTGGGCCAGAGTGCCTGGCCAACGACATCGCCGCCGGCACGACCGGGCCAAACGACATGGGCGGTTTCAACCAGGCGCTTTCGGCCGGCAGCGTCTCGCGATTCAACTTCATCGTCCCGAACGAGTGCGAGGACGGTCACAATAACTGCACACCGGCCGGCAACCCGATCACCCAGTACGACAATTTCGTCGCCCGCGAGGTGCCGCTGATCGAAGCCTCACCAGCCTTTACCTCCAATAGCGTGATCATCGTGACCTTCGATGAGGCGCAGACGAGCTCGCCGATCCGAGCTGCCGACATCGGCAATGGCGGCAACGTGGCCTTCGCCGTCATCAGTCCGCTCGCGCACACGGCGGTTTACGGGACCACCGGCTACAACCACTACAGCCTGCTGCGGACGCTCGAGGACGGCTTCGGTATCGGCCAGCACCTCGCCGGTGCCGGCTCGGTGGCGGCCATCTCGAACATCTGGAGGTAAGCACGATGGCTGAGTTGCGTACCGATCGAAAAATCGACCGTCGCACAATGCTGAAGGGCGCCGGTGCCCTTGGGCTGGCCAGCCTGGGCTCCCCGCTGTTCTCCGCAGTGCAGGCGCTTGGCGCCGGCTCGGCACGGCCGCGAACGCCGATCAACCACGTCGTCGTCGACATGCAGGAGAATCGCTCCTTCGACACCTACTTCGGCTTTGCCCCGTGGGCCGGACGATTCGGCGTTCCGTCGGGCTATTCGCAACCAAACGGCAACGGCGGAACCGTCATCCCCTATCACTTCGCCAGTCTGTCCACACCGGACATCGGCCACTCCTGGAGCGCGACCCACAGCGAATGGGACCAGGGAGCGATGGACGGCTTCTACACGACGGACGGCATCAACTGCATGGGGTACTACACCCAGGCGGACCTGCCCTTCTACTACAGCCTGTTCGACAGCTCGACGCTTTGCGGCAACTACTTCTGCTCGCAGCTCGGCCCCACCTGGCCGAATCGCTTCTACCTGGCCTCCGGGACTTCGGGCGGGATTACCACCAACGGTGTCTGGGGCTACGGTGTCCTCACCTATCCAATGATCCTCGACCTGCTGGAGGCGGCCGGCGTTACATGGAAGGTCTACAACATCGGCATGGACAGCGTGCCCTTCGGCAACACCGACAATGTGTTCCTCTTCTGGCAGAACTGGGCCCACGACCAGCGCACCCGCGGCAGCGAGGGCGAGTACCTGAACGATCTGGCCACCGACCGCCTGCCACAAGTGTCGTTCTTGATCCCGAGTTACGCACGCGGATGGGACGAGCACCCGCCGGCGGACGTCTCGGTTGGGATGCGGATCCAGCAGGAGTTGATTACCGCACTCCGGAACTCTTCTGCCTGGCCAAGCTCGGCGTACATCCTGACTTACGATGAGGCAGGCGGCTACTTCGATCATGTCGCCCCGAAGCAGCTAGACGCGTTTGGCTTGGGTATTCGAGTCCCTACCTGGGTGATTTCTCCTTACGCCAAGCCGAGACACCTGGAGGGGACGCTGTACGAACACAGTTCGATCCTCAAGTTCATCGAATACAACTGGGGACTCCCGAGCCTGGCCTCCGTCAACCATCAGTTCGACAGCGGCACACCGGTGGGCCCCAACTATCAGGCCGCGCCCTCGGGTGCGACTTCCGGCCCTCCTGCACGGCCACGCGACGGAGACGCTCGCATCGGCAACCTGCTGGAGTGCTTCAACTTCCGAGACTAGACGGATAAGGGAAAAGCGTTTCGCTTTGAAGGGCTGGCCCTCTGATTAGGGCCAGCCCAACACGATCGGGACCGGAAGGCTCAACGTCAGAGTCCGGGGCCATATTTACACGCCCCCGTAACAAGGCGGTTGCATCTCTCGAACGGGCGCTAGGAACCGTGTAACCGAGCCGAAATAGCCTGATCTCGGGATGAGTTCATCGCCTAGGCGCACGCCGGAATACCAAGATCCAGCCAGCTCGCGGCAAACAAGGATTGTTCGCCCGTTTAGCGAACGCCTCTGGAGTTGGCTGATCGGTCTGCTCGTTTTCATTACGATCCTGATCGCCGCGCTCCCGCTCCTTGCTATCGCCCGGGGCACCTCGGCGGGCATGGCGCTGGCGCTCGCGGGTAACTCGACCCTGCTGAGCTGGCTCGGCTTGGAGCTGGCTCTCGTCGCCCTCGGCATGGGTGCGTTCTTTTTCGCCTACTCCCTCAAGTACTACCTGGCCACGGCGACGATCCTGCTTCTGGCATTCTTCGGTCCCGGGCGAAACCGGAACGGGGGCAGCCCACAGGAGAGGCGCTTCAACGGTCTTTCCCGGATCACTCGCCGGGGAGCGAACGGGTACGGACATCACGATCGAAACGGCGATGGACATCTGCAGCTTGGGTACGAGCCGTTCGTCTCTATCCACATCGCGACCTACAACGAGAAGCGGGTGGTTGGCCGATTGCTCGAAGCCTGCGCCAAGTTGAACTATTCGAACTACGAGGTCATCCTCGTGGATGACTCGACGGACGGATCCATGGAGGTCCTCGAGCCCTGGAAGCAGGTCAATCGCTTCAAGATCATTCACCGGGATACCCGTGACGGGTTCAAGGGTGGCGCGCTGACGCATGCTCTGCGAGCCATGGATCCGCGCACCGAGTACGTGGCCATCTTCGATGCCGATGCCGTGCCGTTTCCGGATGTCATCAACGATCTCCTCTATCACTTCTACAGCAACGAAAACGGGTCACCGAAGCCCCTTCCCGAAGTTGGCGCGGTGCAGAGCTACCAGTGGCATGTCCTGAACAAGGGCGAGAGCTGGCTCACTGCGGCCGTGCGCACCGAATATGCCGGCAGCTACATGGTGGAACGCCCTTACCAGCAGGTGCTCAGCTCGATGAAGATGATCGCCGGCACTGCCTACATGATCCGCGCCGGCCTCTTGAAGGATCTCGGCTGGGGCCGCAGCCTCACCGAAGACTGGGAGCTCACCCTGCGGCTCTATGCAAAGGGTTTTAAGGTCGTCTACACGCCATACGCGGAGACGCCGGCGGAATGCGTCGCCACATTTGGCCGCCTCGCGCGCCAGCGGATGCGCTGGGCGGAGGGTCACAGCTACAACGTCAACAAGTGGTTCCTGACGATCCTCCGTTCGCCGCACCTGAGCCTGATGGAAAAGGCCGAGTTCATCTACTACGGCATGTACTATTTGCAGTCCGCGCTCTTCATGCTCGGCTCGGCCGCCTGGTTGGTTTCCGAGCTCGTACTCCGTGTACACATCCCCGAATGGAGCGCGCTGCTTGGCTGGTCGCTCCTCTTCTCAAACCTCCTCTCGCTCCCGCTGATGAACCTGGGCGGCCTGCTGCTCGAGGGCTCGCCGCGCAAGGACTACGGCGGCGTCCTTGGCGCGGTTGTCCTCTCGTTTCTCCTCGTCCCCTTCCAGGCCTGGGCATCGCTGAAGGGCCTGTTCGAACGGCACGAAGGCCCGTGGTTTCGCACGCCCAAGACCGGACGGATCACCGATCGGGTCGAGCCGCTTCGACGGAAGGACAGTCTGACAAGGTGGCTGCGTCCTCGGCCGGGCAAGCCGGCGCCGGCCACTGTGCCGGTCATCAGCAACGGACGGCGACGCGCGTTCCGGATCGTGTGCATCGCTGCGCCCATCCTGGTGCTGACCATCCTTGGCATTGGCGCTGCAACCGCCCCCGGTGTGCTGGCGGCCAACGCGTTCTACCTCCACGATCCTTCCGGCGCCTACACCATCGACAACATCCCCTCGTCGAATGGCACGCCGGCGCATTTTGCAATGGATACATCGGGCGCGACGCGGGCGTGGGCAACGACCGTCGCCTACACCGGTCAGACGATCCCGGCTGGCAGCTACACGTTCACCTATTGGGTCTCAGGCGAAGGCAACGCCAGCGTAATGGCTGCACTTACGTTCGGGTACAGCGCCACCTCCTCGTGCGCGGTGATCGTCCCGATCGCCGCCTGGACGTCGACGCTCGTGAACGGCGGCGGATCGTCCACCTCGACGAGCATGCCGGCAGTGACCCTGCCCGCCAACTCCTACCTCTGCTGGCAGATCACCGTGATCAGCGTCAGCAGAGGTGGTCTGGACCTTCGGTACGACGGCAACAATCAGCAGACGTCGATCACCACGCCCTCGATCGTCGTGCCGGAGCATGGCACGCCACTGATCGGTCTGGCCCTGCTGCTTCCCCTGGCTGCCCAGTGGTTGATCCGGCGACCCAAGCGCCTCGCGGCACTGAGGATCCGATGACGCAGTCCCGGACGACGCCGGTATTTGCGATGCTCCTGGCCTTGAGCGCTGTCCTTCTCGTCGTGTTGCCGTTCGTCTCCACCTTTGACGATGTCCTGACCGCGGTCGGCATGCGGTTAGGCATTGCCGTGCCATTGCAGGCGATCGTGCCCGCCGAAGTGCGTGTCACCGTGGCGATCCTCGGGACGTTCGGAATTCACGCGGCGTCGGCTGGAAATCAGCTGGTCGTCTGGAATTCGAGCGGCGCGCCACAGACCCTCTTCATTTCCTGGAACTGCGTGGGCTGGCAAAGTCTGATCCTGCTTGGCTTGAGCTTTCTTGTCGGCCTTCGCGGTCCGATGGGGTGGACCTCCCGGGTGGAAGTCATCCTATTCGGCATTCTGGGCACCGTCCTCGTCAATCTGGTGCGGATCGCCACGGTGTGCCTGCTCGCCGCGGCAGCCGGTTATCTTCCCGCCGTCCTGTTTCACGACTATGGCGGCACACTGCTGCTGGTTGGCTGGCTCTTTACCTTCTGGTTCATCGCCTTTCGCTGGTTGCTGCCGAACGACGCAAGTTTGAGCCCTGTCGGGTTGTCAACCAGTTAGTGAAGAGGCTTTGAGCCTGGCCCGAGTCCTCGCGAACGAGGACGAAGAAGACAGGCAGGATGACGGCTCCTCGCCGGCCCGCGTCCCCATCGCATTCTGGAGCTGGTGGACCCTCGGGTTGCTGGTCGTCGCCCTGGTGCCCCGCGTCATTTACCTCTTTGGCATCTCGAATCCCGAAAACGCCGGCGATGGCCTGTACACCGATGTCTACCAGCACTGGCAGATCGCCTATCTCACCAAAGAGATCGGTTTGAGCCACGGCCTGCGCCTCTGGGACCTCAAAGGCGTTGAGTACTTCTGGGGGATGCTGCACCCGATCGTGCTCGTCATCCTCTTTTTTGTCACCGGCTCGACTGACATCGTGCTCGCCAGGATTCAGAGTCTTGCCTTCGGATCGCTCAGCGTGGTGCTGATCTTCCATCTCTGCCAGCGCTATTGGAACCTCTCGGTTGCGATTGCCGTGACGGCTTTTGCCGCCTTCGCGCCCACGAGCGTCTTCAATGATGCGTCCGGGATGCTCGAACCGATGGGCGTCAGCCTGTCGCTCCTCGGCATCTGGCTGCTGCCAAAGCGCTCCTTCCGGGCCGGCATCGTGTGGGGGCTTGCCACCGCAGCCCGACCCGAGGCCTGGCTGTCTTCATCCGGGTTGCTCGTCGCCTCGTTCCTGCGGCACGGGACCGTCCGCCGGTGGTTCTCACTGCTCCTTGGTTTTGGGGGCGTGATGGCCGCCCAAATGACATTCCTCAACGCGCGCACCGGCAACCCCATCTATCCGCTCTACTGGAACTACCTCGCCAATGGCGCCGGCGTGTGGATGAAACCACTGGTCGCAAGCCAGCAGTCGGCGAGGCCGTGGTTCGTGGCCCTCTGGGCGATCGCGACCGCCGGCCTGCTGATCACGCTCTGGCGCCGGCCGCGATCGTACTTGCTGTTGCTCTATGGATTCGGATCATGCGCACTGGTCTTCGGCTTGTTCGGCCTGACGGCATTCATCACCGAGTGGTACCCGTGGCGGTGGATGATGTGGATCCTCGCCTTCCCGTACGACTTCGCCGCCCTGCTCGTGGCGATCGGCTTGTTCGTGATCGTGCCTCGCTATAGGGGAAGAGGTATCCGGTGGGTCGCGTGGCTGGCGGCCGGGGTTCTGCTGGTTGGCACGCAGTTGACCTGGATCCCGATCGAGACCGCGTACACGAGCACCGCCTCAGCCTGGAATACCGATGTGGCCGCGGGACGCTATATCGCCGGTATCTTTGGTCGGCCTGAGTATCGCGGCGGCGCGCTCAACCTGCCTCCACCCGAGCATCCCGCCGTCACGTATGCGCTCGTGCACTACGGTGGGCTCGACGGCGGGCACTTCATCAGCCAGCTGTACGACCCGTTCTACTACCTGCCGGCTGGCTTTCACTACGTCGATCATCCGGTGACGGCGGGCACCCTACTCCAATGCTGGCTGTCGACGACTAAGACCTCCATCTTCGTGATGCCCGATGATCGCGCGGACTACCTCGCCTATACGGCGGACCATCCGGCCTGGTTCGAAACGGTTGGGCGGGTTGCCGACTACGGCTGGACCATCGAGGCCGTCCACGTCCCGGCGCCGTCGCCGCTAGCCTGCGCGCAAGCCGCGTCAGCAAGCAGCCGATAACTCCACCGCGCCTACAACCCCGCCAGCAGGTCGCGCAGCGTTGCGGTATAGGTGTCGAGTGCGGCGCGGCCGCGGTTGCTGAGGGCGACCGAGGTGTGCGACGCGACCCCGTTGCCGGTTTTTTCGGTGCTGAGGTAGCCCGCGTCTTCCAGTTTGCGCAGGTGCGTGATCAGGTTCCCGGGCGTCAGCCCGATCATTTTCTGGAGCCGGGTGAACGAGAGCGCGTCGCCGTCGGGCAGCGCGGCCAGCGTGGCGACGATGCGCAGCCGCGCCGGGACGTGGATCAGCGGATCGAGCCCGCTGGTGGCTGTGCCTGCCCCCGTCATGCGCGACGCAGCCAGACTTGAGCGATGGCGCGGCAGACGAGCACGGCGAATAACCCAACGCCGGCGACCCCCCACACCCCGGCAGGTCCCGCGAACGCGCTCCCGGCACCGACGGCGACCGCGGCGACCGCCAGGCCGAGCAGCTGCCAGTCTTCCCGCGCGGCCGCGTAGCCTGCCGCCGCCGCGCCGACGACGATCAGCGGCCCGGCGGCCGGAAGGATGCCGTAGACGATCGCGAAGCTGAATCCGTCATACCGGAGCGCCCCCATGAGCGCGTACACCGAGAGAAAGGCCGCGATGAAAGGCACGGCCCGCGTCCACTCTTCCCGCGAGGCGCGGTGGCTCACCCCGGCGCGCACGCGCCGAGCCTCCAAACCGACCGCGATCGCCGCCACGGCAATGAATGCGTACAGCTCGACCACGGCAGCGCCACTCGGTCCGCTGTACGGATTCTGCCCCCGCACCGACAGCCAGATCGCGCCATAGGCGGCCAGAAGCGCCGCGGCCTGGATCAGCGTTAGCAGCGGCGTGCGGAACTCGAACTGGCGCTGCGCCCGCCTCTTGGTCGTCTCGAGCAGCCTCGCCGCTGCCTGCGGATCGAAGTCGCCGCCTTCGTCGACCCTTGTGGTGTCGTCCATATCAGGTTCCTCCTACATCCCGCCCTCTGCCGGAGTGGTTTGCACCGCAAAGCGTACGGTACTTTGCGTCACAAAGTCAAGCGCGGTGAGGCCAGCGACTGCGCCGGACTGGTCCTGAACGAGCGTTTCGGATCGTTAACCCTTGGTCGTGGCGATGATGCCTAGCATCTGGTCAAGCTCGGTCTGATAAATGTGGGCCGATTTCACCGTCATCGTCAGCGTGCCGACCCCAACGCCGAGGTCCCTGGCCACGCGAGTTTGTAGCGCGGCGAGCTCGATGAGATTCGCATAGCCCTTCGTCCCGAAGTCGATGGCGTGAGCGTAGACGGCGAGCTGCAGCTTCCCATCGACGAGCCAGAAGTCGAGCAGGCTAACGCATGGGACGTAGCTGGTGTCGGTTAATGGCTGGAACGTCGTGATCGTCGCGTCGCGCGTCCATGGATTGGCGGCCAGTCGGTCGATTACCCAGCGGATCTGGTCGTGGCCCGCGTGGGCGTAATCGTACAGGCGCGTCGCGTAGCTGTCGGTGTCACCGAGTTCTGCCACTCGGGAGTGGCCGGTAAAGTTCGTGTGCATCCAGGCAGGCGTTCGGGATCGCCGTGCTGGGCAATAATCGAGTCGTCCACCCTGGGTGAATAGATATCGAGCGTCGCGCGGAACACTTCGGTGATTGGCAGTCCCTCCCAGCTCCCGACCACACCGCTTGTCAGAATCGCCGTCGCGATCGCGATCCACGCCTCGCCCAGCGTCATCACTTCGATCCGCACCGGCATGAAGACCTCAGTCATGTTCAAGTGCTCGGCATACACTAACTCAGGGAGAAGAGGAGCCATGCAGCCGAATGCAGAGAACGTCATCTTCGGCACCGGACCGCTGGGGCTCGCCGTTGCCAGTCGGCTGGTGTCGTCGGGCCAACGAGTCCGACTGGTCAATCGAAGCGGGAAGGCGGATGCGCCGAAAGGGGTGGAAGTTACCGCCGCCGATGTGACCGACCCGGCGGCCGCTCGCAAAGTTTGCGAAGGGGCGGCCGTGGTGTTCCACTGCGCCAGCGGGCCGTACGGTCGGTGGACACAGACCCTGCCGCCCATTATGAAAGGCATCATCGAGGCGGCAACAGCGGGCGGGGCCAGACTGGTGTACGGCGACAACCTGTACGCGTACGGGCCGGTCGACGGCCCCATTCGCGAGGACCTGCCCTACCGACCAATCGGTCCCACTACCCGTGTCAGAGCTCAGGTGGCAACCACGCTCATGAATGCCCATACGGCTGGCAAGGTGCGCGCGACTATCGGCCGGGCGTCAGATTTTTACGGTCCACGCGCACGCCAGTCCAAGGTGGGCGATAGCCTGTTTGCCCGGTTGCTTGCCGGGAAGCCGGCTCAGACCATGGGCAATCCGGACGCGCTCCACACCAACACGTTCATCCACGATTTCGCGGCGGGGCTCGTGACCCTGGCGCAACGGGACGAGGCCCTGGGAGAGGTCTGGCATATCCCCAGCGCCGAGACCGTTACCACGCGAAGGTTCATCGAGATGGTCTTCGAACAGGTCCAGCGGCCGGCGCGACTGCAGACGGTCCCGAGGCTGATGATCTCGATGCTGGGGGTCTTCCTCCCGCCGATGCGCGCCGTCAAGGAGACGCTCTATCAGTCTGAGCGCCCGTGGGTGGTGGACCACTCCAAATTCGCACGCGCATTTGGGAGCCGGGCAACCCCACATGAACAGGCAATCGCCGAGACCCTCGCCTGGTTCCAAGGCAAGCCAACCGTCACCGTCGCTCAATCCTGAACATACCAATCGGCCAATACGCCAATGAGAAGTAACGCCCAAAATGGGTGGTGTCCTAACCGTACAAGTTATGAACTCCACCTGCCAGCCGAGCTGGGCGCGTGGTCTTCGGCGGTCGAGCCCCATCGGATGCTCAGCCTGTGGGGGTTTCCCTGATTCGCGCCTGACGTCGGGTGCGCTACGCTCCGGGCACGATGAAGGGCGCTCAAGCGGTAGACGTGGTGGTGATTGGCGCGGGGCAGGCGGGGCTCTCCACTAGCTATCACCTGAAGCAGCAGGGTATTGGACACGTCGTCCTCGAGCAGGACCGCATCGGCGAATCGTGGCGCACCGGCCGCTGGGATTCCTTCCGTCTGGTGACCCCGAACTGGACGGTCCAATTGCCCGGCTTTCCTTACCAGGGCCCGGATGCCGATGGCTTCATGGGTCGCGACGAGGTCGTCTCCTACCTGGATAGCTATGCGGCGTTATTCGAACTTCCCGTGGAGACCGCTAGCCGGGTGACGGCGGTGGACAAGACGCCTGATGGTGGCTTCAGCGTCCAAACGGCCGACACCACACTGGCGGCGCGGGCGGTCGTGATCGCGACCGGCAGCTACCGCCGACCGAAGCTCCCGCCGTTCGCGCCGCAGCTGCCGCTGGATGTTTTCCAGGCACACTCCAGCGAGTACCGCACTCCCGCGCAGCTCCCGGAGGGCGCCGTGCTCGTGGTCGGCAGCGGACAGTCGGGGGCACAGATCGCAGAAGAGTTGCATGAGGCCGGCCGGCGCGTGTTTCTGTCGGTCAGTCGCTGCGGCCGCGTGCCTCGGCGCTATCGCGGACGGGACATCGTCTGGTGGGGCAAGATGGGCGGCCTGTACGAGCGGACGGTCGATCAGCTCGAGTCGCCGGCGGAGAAGACCGCGTGTCACCCGCAATGCTCGGGTCGTCGGGGTGGTCACGACATCTATATGCGGCAGCTCGCCAGGGATGGGGTGCGGCTCCTGGGACGGGTCTCGTCGATCGCGGGCGGCGTGCTGACGATCGCGCCCGATCTCGGCGAGAACCTGCGCAAGGCAGACGAGTTCGCCGAGAACGTCCTCAAGCAGCTGGACGAGGCGGTCGCGAAGATGGGAATGCCTCTGCCCGAGGACCAGAATCCACGAGGCATCGGCGCGCCGGTCCCCGACGAGGTCGATCTCATCCGTGAGCTCGATCTCGCCAAAGCAGGAATCGTCACCGTCATCTGGGCGACCGGTTACCGCGTGGACTTTTCCTTCGTCAAGCTTCCGGTATTCGACCAATCCGGCCAGCCAGTTCAGCGGCAAGGCGTGACGTCGGTCCTCGACCTTTACTTCGTGGGACTGGAATGGCTGCACAAGCCCAAATCGGGACTCCTGCTCGGCGTGGGAGAGGACGCCGAACATATTGCGTCAGTGATCGCGCGTACGGCGAAGTCGGAATCTCAAGAAGCGGAGGCACCCGTATGAAAGACAAACCCGTCGTCGAGCATCGACAGCAGAAGGCCTGCCTGTGCCGGCTCTTTCCCAGTTCGAAGGTGTTCTTGAAGGCGACTCATCAACACAACGCCGAGGGTCAATCGGAGTACAAGTGCCGGATGTGTGGCCGGACGGCCTATCTGATGGCCTGAGCGGCGCCTGTCCGTTCGACCGCGGCCAACGACGGGCCTCTTTCGGTCGCAAAGCGATGCGCAAGCTCCGTTCTTGATCGAACGCCGAGCTTGCTGTAGATCCGGCTCAGGTGCGCCTCGACTGTCTTCGGGCTGAGGAAGAGGGTGGCCGCCGCTTCGCGGTTCGTCGCCCCCTCGGCAACCTTGAGCGCGACTTGCAGCTCCTGCAGCGTCAGGTCGTCTGACGCCTGGCGATCGCGCCGGATCGTCTCCCCGGTCGCCCGAAGCTCGTTGCGGGCACGGTTCGCCCAGGGCTCGGCGCCCAACTGCTCGAAGGTGGTGAGGGCGGCATGCAATTGCCCGCGAGCCTCGCTGCGCCGCTTGCTCCGTCGCAGCCGCTCGCCGTAGCACAGCTCCGTCCGGGCGCGCTCGAACGGCATGGTTGTTTGCTCGTGCAGCGCTAAGGCTCTGGCAAAGGCAAGCTCGAAGTCCTCGTCGATGAGGCCACGGCATCGAGCGGCGGCCGCCCGTGGCCAGCTTCCAGGGGTTCCTACGGTCTGATCCTGGAACGTGGTCAACGCCCGCGCCGCCTCGGCCCGTCGTCCGGTGTGGACGTACGCCTCGATCAGGTCGGGCGCTTCCTGAAACAGGAACGGCACGGCCGCGGTGGTGGTGCATAGCAACGCGAAGAGCGGCTCCAAGTTCTTGATCGCGTCTTCGTTCCGGCCATATCCCAGGTCCAGAAGTCCTCGGATCCGAGCCCCGTAACCACCGACAATCGTCCTTGCGTGCTCGGAGACGGTCATCAATTGGGCCAAGTGGGCTCGGCAGTCCGCCTCCAGACCGCGCGCTGCCTCGATCCAGGAGAGACAGGCCAGCGCGTAGATCAGCGAGAAGCGGTGATCGAGTTCCGTCGCCAGCGCCACGGCCTCGGACGCTTCCGCCCAACCCTCTCGCCATCGCCCCGTCCGAAAGTCGAGCTCGGACAGGTGACCAAGGGCGTAGGGCAACGCGCCCGGAGCGCTCGCCGCCCGGGCGGCGGCGATCAGGTGCTCCAGCGGCCCTCGCATGCGATCGAACTCCTCGTAATAAAGGAAGCTCGCGGCGGAATTGATCAACTGCACGGCGAGCTGGAGCGATTCACGCTCATCGATCGCGTCTAGCGACTGGACGAGCAGCGCATGGGCGTTCTCGCGGTCCCGCCGAAAGGCGAGCAGGGCTTTACCGTATGCACCAGCGGCAGCTGCCTCTGGCTGGCCGCCGGCGCGCAAGCCGACCTGGTAGGCGTGCTCGGCGACCCGCACAGCCTCTTGAACCGTTTGCTCGAACTCAGCTCCGGGGTCACCCTCCTGGATGGCGGTCGTTGCGGCGTCGACCAACATCAACGTTGCATTGGCTGGGTCGTTGATCTCGATCAGGTCGGCAGCCACGAGCAGGATGCGGCGTGCGGCCGCAGGCGAACCCGTCCACATCTCGGCACGCGCACGGCTGTGCATGATGCCGGCACGCAGGTCGGCGCGCTGCGCAAAAGCGAGCGCGTCATCGAGCAGCCTGATGCCACGCTCCGACTCGCCACCGATATACGCATCGTCGCCTGCTTCATGCAGCCGGCGGGCACGTTGCTCGGCGTCGGGGCTGAGGCGGGCTGCCCGCTCGAATGCTCGAGAGGCTGCCGCGAGACCGCTTCGCCGGCGCGCCTCGAGCGCCGCCAGCTCGAGCACCCCGGCGACCGCTTCGTCCTCGCCCTGGGCCGCGGCCGCGAGGTGCCACGCTCGCGCGACCAGCGCTTTCGGATCGGTAAGGGCGGCGGCCAGCGCCGCGTGGGCCGCACGACGCGCGGGGGCAGTCGCCCCATAGTAGACAGCTGATCGCATGAGGGGATGGTTGAACTGAATCCGAAGGCCGTCATTGCGAACCAGCCCGGCGACCTCGGCGGCCTCGAGGGCCAAGATCGGAGTCCCCGATCGCTCGGCGGTGCGGCGGATCTCGTCGATCGAGCCGGATTCCGAAGCGGCGACTAGCAGCATTGCTTGCCGGGTCTCTTCAGGCATCGCGGCAATGCGTCCCTGAAAGGACTGCTGGATGCCGGGCCCCGTCGGCAGAGGGTCCGCGACCGGCTCCATACCTGCGAGCTGGGCCTGGCTCAGCAGCTGAAGCGTCTCCAGGATCGCGAGCGGGTTGCCATGGGTTGCCGCGTGCACGCGCTCGACGACGGCGGCGGAAGGGCGAGACCCTCCCGACCCTTCCATCAGCCGGAAGCAGGCGGCCGGGTCGATGCCATCGATAATGAGCTCAGGGATGCCAGGCGGGCGGAATTCCACGGGTTCGCCATCGCGGACGGCCAGGAGCACGAGGATAGGATCCGCGTGCAACCGGCGCACCGCGAAAAGAAGGGCGTCCCGGGACGCGTGGTCGAGCCATTGGGCGTCATCGACCACGCACAGCACCGGCTGCCGCTCCGCCGTCAGCGCCAGCAAGCTGAGCGTCGCGGCCGAGACGGCGAAGGGTTCCGGCTCGGTGGGCGGGCCGAGCGCGAGCGCGCCGGCCAGCGCGGCTGCCTGCGGGGGAGGCATCTCCGGCATGAGTTCGAGCACAGGGTGCAGCAGTTCAGAGAGGCCCGAGAACGGCAGTTCCGACTCCGCTTCGATGCCGGTCGCGGAAAGGACCGTCATCCCGTCCGCCCGATGGGTGGCGTACCGGAGGAGGGCGCTCTTCCCGATCCCCGGTTCGCCGCGCAAGATCAACGCGCCGCTGACGCCCGAGCGCGCATGCTCGATGAGTGCGTCGATGCGTCCCTGCTCATCTCCCCTCCCCACGAGCATGGGCTCAATGGTACGCACCAGATCCCGGAAAGCAAGGTCTGGGGGTTTCCCCGATTCGCGGGGCGGGGGCTGCGCGCACACTCGTTCCATTCCCTGAAAGGAGCTGAAAAATGGAAGCGATTGCGAATCGGGTGCGCAGACTGAATGCGGCGGTCAATGCCCATGACCTGAATCCGATCGGCGAGATGTATGCGCAGGACGGCGAGTTCACCTGGCCGGGCTTCCCGACTATGAAGGGGCGCCAGGCGGTGACCGCCTTCTACGCCCAGATTTTCGGGGCCTTCCCGGATGTCCAGGTGGCGATCAAGAAAATCGTGGAGCTGGGGAATGACGTCGCGGTCGAGTACGAGTCGGTCGGGACGAACGCCGGGCCGCTGCCGCTCCCAAGCGGCCCGTTACCGGCGACGAACAAACGGCTGGTGATCAAGGCGGTGTCGATTGCGACGGTCGATGCCGACGGCCGGATCACCTCCCAGCGGGAGTATTTCGATCAGGTCGACATCCTCTCTCAGCTCGGCTTGATGCCGGCCCCGGCGGGCGCCACGGCCTAGGGACACTTATGCGGCGAGTGGCTGGGCCCGGCGGTCGGACCCAGCCGCCTCGACTACTTTCGGTTGTGGGACATAGGGATGGTAGGACATGGGCAGCAGAGTCATCCGCACCGTTGTTTCAAGCACCGCCGTGGTTGTCGCGGCTCTGGCGGGATGCGCTCCGCCCGCCGCGGCGAGCCCATCAGCGGTTGCGTCCGGCAGCTACACGTTTGTGCAAACAAGCAAGACGCACATCCGCACGGCCGGGGGCGATAGCTTCGACCTCCTCGTCTTGTCCGTGACCTCGGTCGGAGGCGTCACCGGGGTAGCCACCGATACATTCACGGCCGCCACGCACGCAGATGGATCAGTGGACGCACACGGGAC
Organism: Candidatus Acidiferrum sp.; assembly: GCA_035602395.1. Classification (GTDB taxonomy): domain Bacteria; phylum Chloroflexota; class Dormibacteria; order CF-121; family CF-121; genus CF-13. The sequence continues at coordinate 78,414 of DATNMH010000038.1, read as the reverse complement.
CGAGGTCTGCAGCTCCTGTACGATTGGCGGCCGAACCGGGTCTTACATAGCCGCGTTCTCGTTGACGGGGTCGGCCGCCGGCGTGCTCGCTGGGCATCTGACGTTCACCAGCGGGAGCGGCGGGCTCGCAGGCCTGCACGGCGAGGGCACCTTCACGGTTGACACCTATTCGTACAACTACCGCTTTGCGCCGTAGGCACAAGCTCGCTCGATTGCTTAGGGGCCGTTCAGGAACGACCGCCAGCGTTGAGAGCCATGCGGTGGAGTCGACGGAAACTCTCGGCTGCGCGGATGGGCTCTTAATAATCCTCTTTCAGAGCTTTTCGAATTCGCCCAGCCCGGTTCAAAACTTGTTTTGAGCGCTGTCCCCAACCGCACAAGTTATGAACTCGACCCGCCAGCCGAGTTGGGCGCCTGGTATTCGGTGGTCGAGGTCGAGCGGACGCCGAACGGACGGTCCGCGGAGGCGCACGCTTGGCGGGCGCCTGCCCAATTTCGGGTGCCGAGAAAGCGCACTCTCGCCAGCTAGTGGCCGCCGCACTTGAGAACTCGGGAAACCTTCGCGCCACATTAGCCGTTCCATTGGCATGCCCGGGGTTCGGCGGACTGCTGGATTGCTGGCTGTCGTCGGGCTTTTGGTGGCTGTCGCGCTGATAACGCCGAACGCCGGTGCCATCCGCCTCAGGATCTTCCCTACGTCCGACGACGCGGCCATCCGATCGGTCATCCAGGCCGGGTTTGCTGAGTTGCACACGTCCACAATCCCCGCGCAACCCGTTTGCCCAGGGCCAGTTCCCGACGCTGTCCAGCAGCGGATGCTTGTCGATCTGCATGCGAACCTTCCGCGCTCCTTCACCCAGCCGGCCCTGTCCAGATACTCGGCTTTGCTCGGCCGAAACCTCTCGGGCGTCGGCCCGATCTGTACGTTCGGCGGCGGCGTTAGCGCGGTGGACTTGTCGGCGGTCTCGGTTTCTGGGACGCAGGCCGAGGCCCGGGCTCGAATTACCAGCTGGGGCCGGGCGGGTCAGTACCAGGACAATGGCCACATCGCGTACGCACAGTCGAGTGGGTCCGAGGATTGCACCATCCAACTCCGGAAGATGTCGGGCGCCTGGTTGATCAGCGACTTCGTCTGCGCGTTCCCACCCGGCTCCGGGCCCTAAAGAGCTCGTATCGCTCGGTAGCCAATTGTCCTGGGTCGCGCTTTACAGAGCTGTTCACGTGGTCAGCCGCGGCATTTGACAGCTGTATGTAGAGCCAGTTGCACCGTCCGTCGGCTAAGCTGCTGCCCTGCTTTCCGAGCGGTAAACTAGCCGATTGCCACTGGCGGGACCCCGCAAGGCAGCCGAAATGATCGGTCTTCGTTGCTGTTGCTCTGTGGCTAGCTGATGCTCCTCACCATCACCACGACTCACCAACCGGCGACCGATCTTGGATACCTACTCCACAAGAATCCGGGTCGGCTGCAGACGGCCGAGCTGTCGATGGGCAAAGCGCATGTGTTTTACCCAGAAGCCAGCCCAGCACGCTGCACGGCCGCCCTCCTCCTGGAGGTTGATCCCGTCGCCCTCGTACGAAATCGCAAGGGGCCGGGCGGCGATGCGGGCACGCTGAAGCAGTATGTCAACGACCGGCCGTATGTCGCCTCCTCCTTCCTCAGTGTTGCGATTGCCCAGGTTTTCGGGAGCGCGATGGGTGGGCGCAGTAAGGACCGCCCTGAGCTCGCCGAAACGCCCATACCGCTGGAGGCTAGGATTGCGGTCCTTCCGTGCCGGGGCGGCGAGCTCCTACTCCGGCGGATTTTCGAGCCTGTCGGCTACATGGTCACTGCTCAGGGTTATCCCCTGGACGCCACGTTCAAAGACTGGGGCGAAAGCCCGTACTTTACCGTGACCCTGCAAGCGACATGTCGCCTAAGCGATCTGCTGCGTCACCTCTATGTCCTAGTACCAGTAATGGACCGGGAGAAACACTACTGGATCACCCAGGACGAGGTGGACAAGCTCCTGCGCCTGGGGGCCGATTGGTTGCCGTCGCATCCAGAGCGCGAGCTGATCGTCGATCGCTACCTCAAGCATCAAAGACGCCTCACAAGAGTTGCCCTCGAGCGTTTGATCGAGGAGGATGTGGACGATCCAGAAGTCGTGATCGCAGCTCGTGATGCGGAGGAGCTGCCGGAAGGTGACATGACGTTACGGGATCAGCGACTGGGGTCCGTACTCGCCGCCTTGAAGCGAAGTGCGGCCAGCCGCGTGCTCGACCTGGGTTGCGGCGAAGGGGCACTCCTCAAGCCCTTGCTCGCCGATCCACAGTTCCAGGAGATCGTCGGCATGGATGTCTCGATGCGATCGCTGGATATCGCGAAGGAGCGCCTGAACCTGGAACGGCTTCCCGAGCGGCAGGCCCGGCGCATCAAGCTCCTCCAAGGGTCGCTGATGTACCGAGATCAGCGACTTCAGGGATATGACGCCGCCGCCGTCATGGAGGTAATCGAGCATCTGGATCCGCCCCGACTTGCCGCCTTCGAGCGCGTCGTCTTCCATTTCGCGCGGCCGGGAACGGTCGTGGTGACGACGCCGAACATCGAATACAACGTCAAATTCCCGACGCTGGCCGCCGGCCGGCTACGCCATGAGGATCACCGCTTTGAGTGGACACGGCTGGAGTTCCAAGCGTGGGCGAATCGGGTCGGCGCAGAGCACGGCTACGGCGCGCGGTTCTTGCCGGTTGGGGCGGAGGACCCTGAGGTCGGGCCACCCACCCAGATGGCGGTGTTCAGCCGATGACCATCGAGATTCCGGAACTCGCGCTCGTGGTGCTGATCGGCCCGTCGGGGTCCGGGAAATCGACCTTTGCCCGGAAGCATTTCAAACCAACGGAGATCATTACCTCCGACCTATGTCGCGCACTGGTGGCGGACGATGAGAATGCGCAGGATGCGACGCCTGCTGCGTTCGAAGTCCTGCATCTGATCGCCTCGAAGCGGTTAGAGGGCGGCCGCCTTACCGTCATCGATGCGACCAACGTGCAACCGGAGTCGCGCAAGTCTCTGGTCGAACTCGCCAAGAAGTATTACTGCCTTGTCGTCGGCATCGTCTTCGATGTGCCTGAGCGAGTCATGATCGATCGGAACAAGCAGCGGAGCGACCGCAACGTCCGGCAGGACGTCATTCATCGGCAACGCGACCAGATGCGTCGATCGCTGCGATTCCTGAAGCGAGAAGGCTTCCGATACGTTTTCACCCTGGAGTCGGAAGAGGCGGTCAATGCGGCCATCGTGGAGCGCAAGGCGCTCTGGGTAAACCGGCGCGATCAGCACGGCCCTTTCGACATCATCGGAGATATCCATGGGTGCCTGGACGAACTCTGTGGCTTGCTCGGCACACTCGGGTATGACGTCGGGGTTGAGGCCGATGGCCCCGACGGCCCGCAGTACCAGGTCACTCCACCGCCTGGCCGGAAGCTGATCTTTCTCGGCGACCTGGTCGACCGCGGCCCCGATACACCCGGCGTGCTGAGGCTTGTCATGAGCGCAGTCGCCTCCGGCGCAGCACTCTGCGTGCCTGGCAACCATGAGCAGAAGCTTGTGCGCGCCCTGCAGGGTCGGAACGTGCAGGTGACACATGGCCTGGCGGAGTCGCTCGGTCAGCTCAGTGAGCAGCCGCTCGGATTCAAAGAGCGCGCCGTGGAGTTCCTCGACGGCCTGATCAGCCACTATGTGCTGGACGACGGCAAGCTGGTCGTCGCACATGCAGGCTTGCGGCAAGAGATGCAGGGGCGCGCTTCCGGCCGGGTGCGGGACTTTGCCCTCTATGGCGAGACAACGGGCGAGACGGACGAGTTTGGTCTGCCAGTTCGCTACAACTGGGCGGCCGAATACCGCGGACGTGCCACCGTTGTCTACGGGCACACGCCGGTTCCGGAGCCGGCCTGGGTCAACAACACCATCAACGTCGACACCGGCTGCGTTTTTGGTGGACGCTTGACGGCACTGCGCTACCCAGAGCGCGAGTTGGTATCCGTGCCGGCCGCGCGCACGTATTACGAGCCGGCGAAGCCCTTCCTGCCTGAAGGGGACCAAGCGCCCACCACCTCTGGACCCGGCGACTACGAAGACCTGCTCGAACTCACCGACGTGATCGGCAAGCGCATCGTACAGACGCGCTTGTTCCGAAACGTCACGGTTCCGGAGGAGAACGCGACGGCTGCGCTTGAGGTGATGAGCCGGTTTGCTATCGACCCTCATTGGCTGATTTACCTTCCGCCGACGATGTCCCCGTCCGAGACGAGCGCAGAACCTGGTCTCCTCGAGCACCCAGCACAAGCCTTCGCGTATTACCGCAAGCAGGGCATTCCAAGGGTGATGTGCGAAGAGAAGCACATGGGCTCACGCGCGGTGCTGATCATTTGCAAGGATGAACAGGCGGCGCAGAAGCGGTTTCGGGTCACTGGCGGGATCGGCAGCATTTACACCCGAACCGGACGGCCCTTCTTCTCGGATCACGCCGTGGAGGACGACCTGTTGCAGCGAGTGCACGCAGCCGTCGATCGGGCCGGTTGGTGGGAGGAACTACACACAGACTGGATCTGCCTGGACTGCGAACTCATGCCCTGGTCAGCCAAGGCCCAGGATCTCCTCCGCAATCAGTACGCCGCGGTTGGCTCGGCAGCCACGGCCGCACTCGCAGAGGTTCAGGACGCCCTCGAGCGCACTAACTCAATCGTGGATGTCGGCGACCTGTTGGCCAAAAATCGCCTCCGGGCAGAAGCGGTCTCCGGGTATGTGGAAGCCTATCGGCGCTACTGCTGGCCCGTGGAGTCCGTTGGTGATCTGCGGCTGGCGCCGTTTCATCTACTAGCGACGGAGGGCGCCGTCCACGTCGACAAGGATCACGCCTGGCACATGGAAAAGCTCGCCGAGCTCTGCGGGCCAGATGACGACGTGCTCATCCGCACCGGGTTTAAGGTGGTCGATGTTACCGATCCGGCGAGCGAGCAAGAAGGGACGCGCTGGTGGGAGGAGCTGACTGGTCGCGGAGGCGAAGGCATGGTGGTCAAGCCTCTCGAGTTTGTCGCCCATGCCACGAAGGGGATGGTTCAGCCCGCGGTGAAGTGCCGGGGCCGGGAGTACCTTCGAATCATTTATGGGCCCGAATACACCCTTCCAGATAATCTCGAGCGCCTTCGAGCGCGTGGCCTCGGACTGAAGCGATCGCTCGCTATGCGTGAGTTCGCTCTCGGCATTGAGGCCCTCGAGCGCTTCGTGCGGCATGAGCCACTCCACCGGGTCCACGAGTGCGCGTTTGCTGTCCTAGCCCTGGAGAGCGAACCGGTCGACCCTCGTCTCTAAAAGGAAGCACGGCGGACCGACCCGGTACCCGCAGCCAACCGAGAAAGGGAAGTGGACAATGAGAGCAGTTGCCTACGACCGGTACGGGGCGCCTGACGTCGCCTAGGGCCGGCCGCCCTCCCCGGCTTGCCCGGTGTAATACTGGCGAGCGAGCTATGAGCAGGCGTGCTGCCCGCCCAGACGAACTGGAAAGACATTCCCTGGTGCATCCGCGGAGCCGTCGGCGCGGGCGGCTCGGAATTCTTCGACACCTCGGCCCAGGTCTCATTACAGGAGCGGCCGACGATGATCCCTCGGGTATCGGCACGTATTCGCAGCTCGGCGCTCAGTTCGGCCTGGGGATGTTGTGGGCGGTCCCTTTATCGCTCCCACTGGCTGCGGCGGTCGAAGAACTTGCGGGCCGTCTCGGGCTCGCCGGAGGAGAGGGGCTTGCTTCCCTAATCAAGAAGAATTTCCCGCGACCGGTCCTTTACGCGGCGGCATTACTTGTCACCGGCGCGAACACGTTCAACGTCGGGGCCGACCTGGGTTCCATGGTCGCGTCCCTCCGCTTGGTCATCCGAATTCCTTTCGTGCCGGTCCTGATCACCATCACGTCGGTCATGATCGTTCTCGAGGTGTTCGTTCACTATCACCAATACGCGCGATTTCTCAGATTCCTGACCCTGTCACTATTTGCCTACATCGGCGTCCTCGCCGTCGTCCACGTGGATTGGTCTGCCGTCGCCACCAACCTGGTCATTCCCCATGTCGCCGCAAAGAAGGAATATCTAGCCGGCTTGGTAGCCATCTTTGGAACCACGATCTCGCCTTATCTCATGTTCTGGCAATGCAGCGCCGAGACCGAGGAAACCGTCGACCGCAAGGGGCGCCCCAAGCGCGTCAGTCGTCGGCAAATAGTCGGGATGCGGGTCGACATTGTTGCTGGGATGACGGCCGCGGTGGTAATCATGTTTGCGATCCTTGTTGTCGCCGCATCGACGCTCGGCGCGCACGGCGTTACCAACATCGAGACGGCCGATCAGGCAGCCCGGGCGCTGAAGCCGCTCGCCGGCGAGTTCGCGGGGCTACTCTTCGCTCTGGGCATCGTGGGCACCGGGGCCCTCGCCGTGCCGGTGCTTGCGGGATCGACTGGCTACGCTCTGGCGGAGGCGTTCGCCTGGCACGAGGGACTCTCGAAGAGCTTTCTGGAAGCGCGCGGCTTCTACCTTGTCATCATCGGCTCGATGTTCGTCGGACTCGCGATGAACGTGGTTGGACTCAACCCTATTAAGGCGTTGGTCTACTCGGCCCTACTGAATGGGCTCGCAGCGCCCCCACTCATCCTCCTCATGCTCATTCTGGGCAACACGCAGGGGGCCGTCCACCGCTATCGCAGTGGTTGGGTGTCGAACGCCCTCGTCGGTTTCGCCTGCCTACTGATGACCATACTGCCGCTCGCCTACCTGCTGGTCAAATGACATTCGGTTCTCAATAAGGTATAAACTCCGCCTGCCAGCGAGCTGAGTGCCTGGTATTCGGCGGGCGAGCTCCATCGGACGCTCAGCGGACCGTCGGCGGACGCCTACCAAAGCAGCCGCACTCAGCGGCCATGAGGCCGCCGTACGTTCGAATCCGCTACGGGCTACTTAACCGAACACTATTCGAACGCCCCGTCTCGAATTCAAGGATCTCATCGAAGGGTAGTCAAGGGGCGAAGAACTCCACCAGGACCGGCGCGAGCGCCTCCGGGTGAACGTCGTGAGTCTGACCATCCAGCGTGCTCAGTTTGCCGACTGGGATCACCTTACTGAGCGTCTTGGCCGTTTCGAGCATGAACGGAGCACCGTTTCCGCCATTCATCACCAGTGCGGGAACGTGGATACGGGCAGCCTGTTCAACAGGAATCGAGCCATCCTTGCCCATGATGGCTGTATGGTCATACGCGAGGGTCGGGGCGATGGCCTCCATCCCACGCCAGAAGGGCGCATGCCGCATCCCTGCAATCTGGGCGGCGGGGATCCCGACGTACGCCATGAATAGCGCAACCGCATCACCTCGGCGATCGGACGCCAAGGCTTCGGTTAGGTTCGTGATGTACTCGCCCCAGGCCTTCTGAGCCTCAGCAGCGTCGTTGTAGGGCACTTCGTAGATGGCGAGTTTCTTGACCTTTTCTCCCAGTTTGACGGTTGCGTCCAAGGCGAGACACCCCCCGGACGAGTGCCCATAGACAAAAGCGGATCCTCCGGCGTCGTCGATCAAGGCGTCGATATCTTCGATCTCCCGCTCGACCGCATACGGCTTGGTGTCCCCACTGTCTCCGCGGCCCCGACGGTCATAGCTGTAGACCGTGAAGTGCTGCGCGAGAAGCTTGGCGAGCTCCGGCTTGGAGCCGGACGACCGGGTACCCATCGCTCCGTCCACCAAGATGAGAGCTGGGCCTTCGCCCTGCGTGTCGAACGCGATCGTGGTCCCGTCATTTGACTTGAGCGTCGTCATCCTCGTCTCCTCAAACCAGCGTGTTGTGGACTTGCACGCTTTTACTGACGACCCCCGTCACCGGAAATCATCGGTCGTGAGACTCCGAAGAGGCGGGCCCTGGCCCGCGAACGGGGCGTCGATCGTCCTCATGAGGGCAGTCTAGAAGGCGCGCCAATTCGATTTGTTCGATTAGTGTCCGCCAGGGGCTAATTGATCATCCTCGCAACCCAAAGTTGCCCAGGACTCGTCGCCTAAACTACCCTTCCTGTCTCCGATCCGCGCCGCGGCGGGCCCCGTAACGCGATGGCGAGTCGGTGGTGGTTCGGTGGTGCCCACCAAGGTGGATCTAGCGTCGCATCAGAATCGCCGCAAGACCCGCCACGACCCCCACCATGACAAGGAGAGCGAGGCCGATATAAACCAGCAACAGTGGCACCTTCGGAACATCATCGTCTGGCATTGGGTTGCTTCAATGGTGAGCTAAGCAGTCGTTTAGGCGTCGGCGAGGACATAGAGCCAGGCCGTTTCCAGCTAGTCCGGGAAACGCTAATGCGCAGTTTTGGCACATAGGCCGCTAGGACGTCGCTCCGTCGATGACGCGTCCGGCTTTGGCGCCATCACCGTCACAAAAGCCCAATTCAATTGTTCGATTAGTGTCCGCCACGGGCTAAAACCTGCTTCCTGTACCTGGTGTCAGCCACGCCCGAATGCCTCGTATGTCGTCAGCACGGAGCCGGTCCCGTCGAGGATTTCGACGGTGGCGGGCAGCCGGACGGGGGCCTCGGTCATGAATAGGACAATGCCGGCGTCGACCGCGTCTTCAAGCGTCGTCCCGTTCGCGAACAGTAGCCGAGCACGTGCGGCCCGCTCTGAGTTCGTGCCGATCACCGTGCCGCCACCGCAGAAGAAGCGCGGCCAGCCCCAAGCTCCGAAATTGATCCATGGTTGGTCCCGGTGCGGATCACCGTCACCACCGCCTGCGCAGCCGCGCACCTCCCATTGACCATTCTGTTGCTGGACGACTCCTACGACGAACCGACGCCGATCCCCGGCTCGAGTACTGAAGCGGACGTAGTGCAATTGGCGGCCTGGACCGCCGCGCTCCTTGACGAATTGCACAGTGTCCGGATCAGCATCTTCCCCGCCGGGTCCACGGATTGACGACTGCAAGCCACCGGGAGAAGGTGGGCTCTGCGAGATCAGATGACCAGGTGGCGCTGCTAGACGGTCGATGATCGCCTTCTTCGGATCCGGATAACCCATTACCTTTTAAGTCCTGGGCGGCACTACGCCCGCTTCCTTACATCATGCACGCATACCCGGCGCTTTGGACGCCATCCTCCCCGCATTCCAATTCGATTGTTCGATTAGTGTCCGCCACGGGCTAGTGACCTCCTCGCACCGACTCGTTCCCGTCGCCCAGGCAGCTCGGTGAGGCGCACTGACCCCCTTGTCAGCGCGAGCTCATGACCCGGTCCGCGCAGGCACGGCTATGGCCGCTCGCAGATCGGCCCGTGGCACAATGTGTGGCACACAGAAGGAGGTGCTGTTGGTAAGAAAGTGGTGGTGGCCGCACATCATTGTGTGGGCGCTCATCATCTTTGTCGCCTCGTGGATCACGCCCGGCGCTGATCCGTTCTTGCCGCTGATCCCCATCGCACTGGGGATCGCCGCCTACGAAGTCGGCCGGCGCTGGATCGCTCGCGAGATCGGCCGGCGCTCGAGGATGCGTCAGCTACCGCGCTAAGCCGACCGACCTCTGAGAGCCGGTTGAGTCCCCTCGCCGGTTCCTTTTCCTTCTGTTGCTTCTCCTCGGTCGCTCGGTCTTGGCAGTCGCGAATGAGCTAGTAAAAAGAAAGCGCACCGAGGCCCTGAGCCCACAGATTTACACGGTATCGTCGTTCACACGGTGTCCGGGCGCGCCGTTTTGCCCTTGACCCGCCGCGATGTTCAGCGTAGCGTTGGGCCCGTGAGCCGCCGGGTTCTGCTCTTGGCGTCGGTCGGGTTGGTGATCCTCGTTTTCGTCGTGATGCCCGCCTTCGCCTCGCATATCAGCGCGGTCTCCGTGCTCTTCAACCTGGTCGGGCTGGTCGGGGTGCTCGCCCTGCTGGCAGTGGCAACGTGGGTCGTTGCGTCAGTTTGGAAGGCCGTCCGATGAGCCGGCTACCGGTGTACGACGACGGGCATCATAAGCGCTGCCTGCGCTGCGGGCAGTCGAAGCGGTGGGCTCCTTCAACGACACCCCCGCAGCCCATCCCGAACCGCTGGCCATAGTACGTCTCCGGTTCCATGCTCTCAGCCTGCGGGCCACTACACCCGTCTGCATGCGCCTGGTCAAATTCGACTGTTCGAATAGTGTCCGCCAAGGGCTATTGACCTTTCCCGAAGGGCGACCTCACGCGAGGCAAATCCGGCTCCGTACACGGGCTATGGCCCTCAGTTTTGGCGGCTTACTAAAAGCTTGTCGCGACCGGGCCGCTCGGGGCTGCTGGGAGGAACGCTCGCCGCCCGTTGTACTAGTGTGAGCACTGCAATCAGACCGAGTCCAACCCCGCTTCGGCGTTCTTTGGCGAGCTTCATGACCTGGGGCCTGGCCGGGTTTCTCGGATTAGGGGTACTTACCTCAATCCGTTTGTTCATCCTGCCCCTACTGTTGGGCGTTCTCATCTTCGCGGTGCGCCGATATGGAGTGGGCGCCGGCACCATCGGCTTGATTGCGGGCGTCGGGCTGGCTTGCGTCGGCATCGGAATCATCATTCTCGGGAATAGGCCGTGTCCGTCCAGCCCATTTGGCTTCGGTCCTGGTCAATTAGGCAGTCAGGAGTGCGGTGGCGCACTCGGGGGCCCATGGCTCATAGGTGGAATTGTTTCTATCGTGGCGGCAGTCGTACTCTATGTTTTGCTGGGACGATTGCCGGCGAGCGAAGGACCGAGCCCACCGCGGGCGGACCGCTTAGGACCGGTTTCTTGAGACCAGCCCCAATTCAATTGTTCGATTAGTGTCCGCCAGGGGCTACTTAACCGAACCGTACTCAAACGCGCATTTCGAATTCGAGATCTAATCCGAGGCGTTGTCCTTGCGCCCGGAGCGAGATAATCGCGGTGCCATGCGGCGCGTACTGATCGCGACCTACTGCCTGATTCTCGTGTCCATTGCCAGCGGGCTCGGCGTTCGGATATCCACCGCCGAGGCCGGCACGAGCGGGATGTGGTCGGCCGCAGCTAACTTAATTACCGGCCGCGAGGAGCATACGGCAACGCTGCTGCAAAACGGTACAGTCCTGGTCGTCGGTGGGACGGACGGCAGGGGCAACGCTCTCGCGAACGCTGAGCTCTATAACCCGAAGACCAACCGCTGGATGTCGGCGAGAACCATGGCGACCACCCGGCTTGACCACACGGCGACTCTGCTGCCGAATGGCAAAGTGCTCGTGGTAGGGGGGTTGGACGCATCGTTCCCATCGAGCACGCTAGCCAGCACCGAACTCTATGACCCAAACACGAATAGTTGGTCGGCTGCAGCATCGATGAGCACCGGTCGTGTGCGTCACACCGCCACCGGATTGCTGGACGGCCGGGTCTTGGTAGCCGGGGGACAAAGTCTCACCCTGCGCGACGGCGGGTTGTTCCCCAATCAGTTGCTCGGCGCGGAAGTCTACGATCCAGCAACGAATCACTGGTCGGCCACTGCAGCAATGCTCCAGAACCGCGTCGGCCAGTCGGCTACCCTGCTCCGCGATGGCCGGGTCCTAGTTGCCGGGGGCGACGACGGATCTGCAACTAGCTCCTCGGCAGAGATCTACGACCCCAACAAAGATCGCTGGTCTGCCGCTGCATCGATGACGACCAACGGCGAAGGACACACCGCGACTCTGCTCGCAAGCGGGAACGTGCTCGTCACCGGCGGCGTGGCCCCGGACGCTCAAACCGTTGTGACTGTCGCCTCGTCTAGTGCGGAGGTCTACGATCCGCACGCCAATCGATGGTCGACCATTGCCAGCATGGCTGGGGCGCGGGACGAATACACGGCGACCCTATTGAGCAATGGAAGACTGCTCGTCGTGGGCGGCACCGGCCAATCGCGGGCTGAGGTTTATGACCCGAATCGCAACGTCTGGTCGACCACTAGCGGAACGATGAACCGCTATTTGCACACGGCGACGCGGTTGCCCGACGGAAGGGTCTTGGTCGCCGGCGGATATGGGATCGAGTCCCTCGACAGCGCCCTCCTGTATGACCCGAGCGCCACAGCCCCGGTGCGACGAGCGCCTGCCAACCCATTGGTGGTCGCTGGGCTTCTGCTCGCCGGGGTCGTTCTGCTCGCGGCCGTCGCTTTGTCGTTCCCGGACGTCCGCCGGCGCTTGCGGACTCTGCGCTCACCTGCTGGAACGGAGGAGTGGATCACTTAATTGTTCGATTAGTGTCCGCCACGGGCTACCAGTATCCACGGCCCCTCTGCTGCCTTTCTAGCGCAGCGCGTCAATCGACCCGGTCGGGACGATCCCTTTGACGTTGCGCGCCAGTTTCGTGTCCAGGGTTACGAACGCGTCTGCCTGCAGCTGCGTGAGCGCGAGGTACTCGGCGTTGTAGGTCGAGGCCATCCCAACTGATCCGCCAGCTCCCAGGCCCGACGCCGCATCACGGCGTCGCCGAGAAGCCTGATCGGCATCCGCCCGATGCGCGTGGGGCGGTCACGGGCGACGTCATCTGGGATCTCGCCACGCTGGACGGCCTCGTGCAGGGCCGGCAGCATTTGGGAACGAAGGAGCGTGGGTGCGAGAAGCTTGTGCGTGCCTCGGACCTTGACCCCCGCGCTCGCCAGGTGGATGACAGCGCTGGCGTCCAGGACGAATCTGGTCATGGGACACCTCACATGTGGGTAGAGGAACAACAACAACCTACCGCTAGACGTCTCCCACTAACCTCCCATCCCGAAACATCCCAAGGCGGATCGTGCAGGATAGGATCGCACGCGCATAAGGAGGTAACGAAATGGTCCTTGAAGGACAGGTCGCCATCGTGACTGGGGGCGGGCAGGGAATCGGTAAGGCCATCGCCCTACGTTTTGCCGCCGAGGGAGCCGACATCGGCATCATCGATGTCAACCGCAAAAACGGAGAAGCCACCGGTAAAGAGATTCGAGACCTGAATCGCCGAGCGTTATCGATAGCAGCCGACGTGGCGAACTTCGACGCCGTTGAGGCGGCCATGAACGAGATCGTTCACGAACTGGGACGCTTAGATGTCTTGGTAAACAACGCGGGGATCGAAAAGCGCGCTCCCTTCCTCGAGATCACGCCCAACGATTGGCAACGACAACTGGACGTGAATCTGTCGGGAACGTTCTATGGCAGCCAGGTGGCGGCACGCGAGATGGCCAAACGGAGATACGGCAGAATCGTGAACTTGTCGTCCGTAGCCGGCCTCATCGGTCCCATTGACCTCGCCGCCTACGGCGCGGCCAAGGCCGGCATCATCGGGCTCACCAGGGCGGCGGCCTTGGATCTCGCTGACTTCGGGATCACGGTCAATGCCATCGCGCCCGGGCCCGTAGAGACGGAGCTGATGCTTGGCGCGTGGAGCGCCGAAGCGCTCCGCGAGCGGCCTCAGCACGGGGCGATCGCCCGATTCGGCACGGTCGATGAGATCGCGCATACAGCCCTCTTTCTGGCGTCGCCCGAGTCCGGCTTTATTACCGGAGTTACCCTGTCTGTTGACGGCGGCGCGATGGCCGCAGGCGCCTACATGGTCGAGAAATATCGACGACGCAAGGCGGCCGCCACACAATAGGGCCCTGTCGATTGTTCGATTAGTGTCCGCCACGGGCTACTATCGATCTCCGTTTCCGTCGAGTCTGCACTTTCTTGCGGATCTCGAGCGCGTCGTCCGAGCAAGCGGCTTACCATGAGGGCGCCGACAGGACAAACGGAGGTGAGGTATGGAGCAGGTGTTAACGATCTCCACAACCTGGGGAACGAACGACCCAACGAAAGCAACGATCCCGTTCCATCTGGCCCGGGGGGCCAAGCAGACCGGCGTTGACGTCCGTATTGTTCTCGCGGGCGACGCGACGGACCTGATCCGATCGGGGGTTGCGGAGACCGTACGAGGCAAGGGCGTGCCGGTCCTCACCGAAGTCCTGGACTTCGCACGCGAAAATAAGATCCCAATTCATGTCTGAAAGGGTTGCGCTGAGGCCCGTGGGGTCTCTCAGGCTGAGGTTGATGCCATCGGCGGATTGTGGATCGACCCAAAGGGTTGGACGCGCTTGATCATTGAGGGACGTAACATCGCTTTCTGATCTGAAGTTACAACCCTGGGGCGCCTAGTCGCAAAGACCATGTTCGATTAGTGTCCGCCACGGGTTACCACCGGACCCCCGGTAACCTGACTGGCTGCAGTCAGGTTACCGATTGAACTTGCCCTTATATGCGTTGTGAGGGCGCCTTGGAGCCGATGGCTCTTTCTGGCAGTTGTCGTTATCACATCTGCTTGTGGAAATCCCATGACGCAACCCGGCCGCGTTGAGGGTCACGTCCTATGGAACAACTGCGAAATCGGCATCTGCGACTCAACGCCGTGGACCAAAACGCCCGTCCGGTTCCGGTCCGAGACCTCAAAAGACTTCGTCGCGATCAGCGCCGATGATGGCGCATACGCGATATCGCTCCCGCCCGGCACCTACGCAATAATCGTTCCTGCCGAAATGGTCAAAGGCCGCACCAGCGTTACCGTCAGCTCTGGTCAAGCGCTCACCATCGACTTTCTGTTGCATAAGCCGGGCGGCTAAGGGAAGCCAGGCCAGCCTTCTATCCCAGGCGGAACCTCGACCTGCTTTACCGGAGGGCGCCCGTATTCAATTGTTCGATTAGTGTCCGCCACGGGCTATGACCCTTCCACGAAAGGCTAGGACGATTGGACCACTCGGTTTCGTACGGCGAGCGCGGGAGACCGGCGCAAAGGCTCGTTTACGCTACTGCAGCAGAAGATCCCGGCCGGCGCCTCAGGCCGCGCGCCCGCCGGCTTGAGGCCAGCCACAGCGGAGCAACGTACATGGAGGCCGTTCCTGCAATCACGACGTCATAGGGCAATTCCGCCGATCTGACACGTGCCGTTTGCGTCAATGACCCACAGGCGGTCTGGATCGACTGGCACACGGGGCACGACGGTTTGCGGCGGGCCGTTGTTCGCACGGATCCAGCTCTTGCAGCCGGCGATGAGCACTCGATACTTTCCTGGAGGAAGGTTCAGCCGGTACTGGCCATCCCTGCCGGTGTGCGTCGTGAAGGAAATCGGTAATAGGCCGACTGCTTGGTACTCGATCGCCATGCCGGAGGCCAAGTGTGATAGTCGGATACAGTTGGAGTCCGGTTGACCGCTATTGCAGGCATCGAAAAAGATTGAACCGGCGACTGTCGTCCGCGGCTCGAATGCTCCAGAAAGCACGAGGAGGGAAAGGGTCAGGCTCACAACGGCAGCAAGGGCGAGCGCAATATAGAGACTCGGCAGCCTCCTCGGAGTCGACATTGCTCATATAACTCGATGACCGCATGCCAATTGCTAAGGATCAGAAGCGCAAAACCACTAGCAGCTTTGACGCCCGCAGGACAGCAAGCCGACGAAACGGACATTGCCCGTGCATCTTCGAACGCGTGGGCAACCGCTCGACTGCCGAGCTTGACACGCCCCGCCGATTCAGCGTAGTACCTAACGGGGGGATTGCTGAGGAGGGAGGACCATGATGGGAGAGAGCAACGCCCAGGTATTTCGGCGTGTGATGGACGAGTGTTTCGGCCGAGGCGACCTGGCGGCCGTCGACCGATATTTCCGAGAGGACTTTCACGAGCATGAGCCCGTCCCCGGCCCGCAGACAGGGCGCGAGGGCGTCAAACAAATCATCCGGGTGCTGCGCGGCGCCTTCCCCGATCTGCGAGCGACCATCGAGGACCTCAGCGAGGTCGGCGACAAGCTCTGGGCTCGGATTCGCTTCAGCGGCACCAACACGGGCGAGTTGATGGGCGCGGCGGCGACCGGGAAACGGGCCAGCTTCGAGGCGATCGACTGTGTGCGCTTCGTCGATAGCAGGCTGGCCGAGCACTGGGGCGTCGTCGACATGCTGGGCCTACTGCAGCAGCTCGGGCACGCGCCGGTACCTGCGGCCGCCCACTAATCCACGAAGCCAACGCTACAGACCCTGGCCCTTCCGGATGCAGGGTGGGTCCGACTCCGCGCCGTTTTGGAAGTGTCCCCAACCGTACGAGTTATGAACTCCACCTCCCCGTAGAACTTACGGCATCGTTTTTCGACGGTTGGGCTGAGTGGCGCTCTCACGATGAGCGGACGGTCGCTGAAGGGAGGCTCTAGGCAACCTTGCGGCGGTGTCGTCTCATTCCAGATGTTGCGCGACTGGAAGAGGTCTTCATCCATCATTAACTCCTGATGCTGGGTTTGGAAGAGAACAAAGATCTAATCCGGCGTTACACGCATGCGGTGTTCGACGAAGGCGACGTCGATGCCGTCGACGAGTATTTGGCGCCGGACTTCTTCAATCACGTCACTGGGCGGTCCGGTGCCGAGGATTTCAAGCGTCTTGCAGCAAGCCTCCGAGGAGCCCCGGGGAAGGCAAATGTGATCGATCTCCTCATCGCGGAGAGCGACCTGGTCGTCGCGCTCATGACGATCTCGCGGACATTGCACGAAGAGCTGCGTGCTTTCGGGTTTGTCGTTCCTGCGCACGGGCAGTCCTACTCAGTCACGCACGTGCACATTTACAGGATTCGTGACGCCAAGATCCGAGAGCATTGGGCAGTTCGTGACGACCTCAGCATGCTCCGACAGCTGGGCGTTATCGGTTGACTTATCCGCCGCGACGCTGGGTGTCTGTAAGCTCAGCTGGATCCCGACCCCGCGAGTTTGAATTGGTAGTGTCCCCAACCGTACAAGTTTTGAACTCCATCTGCCCGCCGAGATGAGCGCTTGGTATTCGGCGGTCGAGCTCCAGCGGACGCTCAGCGGACGGTCGGCGGACGCTTAACGGACGCTTAACGGACGCTTAACGGACCGCTAGGACGCGTGCGGACGGTCGCGACCTTGCCGCGGGCGTAAATTAAGCGCATGGACGAGATGGGGGCGTTTCTATCAGCTGCTCTCGGCCAGGCACCGGGAACTGGGACCGGTGAGCCTCCGCCGTTGGTAGTCGCCATTTCTGGCTGGCTCGAAGAACGCTTCGGCATCATTCTTCCTCTGCGCATCGACAATCCCGCTGACGACTAACTTTCCCGGACGGATGGGCTGGGGACCGATGCCTTAGATGGATGAAGGTGACCGTCCGGGTTCAGCCGAGGAGCGTCTGAACGACGCCGAGTGGCTGGCTCCTGACCAGGCCGGGCTGTCACCCTGGAGGCGATTTCAGAAACACCGCCCGCTCTTAGTGAACGCCTTGTTGCTCGCTTTCGTGATCGTTGTCGTCGCGATCGGAAGCCCATCAGTACGGCCTGGTTCAACCACGGCAATTAGCATTCCGGTGGGACCACCTCCCGCAGATCGGCAACTGCTCTGGTTCGCCGTTTTGCCGGAGCAAGATCCCTTGACGGTTCACCTCCAAGCGCTCGACTGGGGCGGGCGCCAAGTCGGCAGACTCGTGCTTCCGTGCCGGGGACCGTGCTCATTCGAAGCGTCACCGGACGGCCAGCGACTGCTCGTCTCGGAGCGGCCGGCCCAGGGTGAGCCCGCCACCCCCGGGGTGGTGTATGACGCGCACGGCAGACAGGTTGGCACAATAGCCGACCCGGCAGCCATTTGGGCCGATGACAGCCGGCACCTCTGTCTGCTGCGACCGACCGATTCTGTGGCGAGTCCTCCAGCGATCATCAGCCGCGCCGAGCTTGACCTCATCGATCCAGGGGGCGGCCAGGCTCGGGTGGTGGCTAGCGTTGCCGGGATAAAAAGCCCGTCCGCGCCTGCTTTTTGGGAGCTAGTCGCCTGCAGCTTCACCTCTGATCGTGCGGTGGTTGGATTCAGCGAGCAGCAGGCTCTGCATGACGTTCGTGTCCTCGAGTTATCCACTGGTCGGACGCTCTATGCGCGCGACGATCTGGCTCCGGGAGCAATCTGCGGATGCTCGGTGGCAAACATGTATGTCAGCCCAGATGCGCATGTTGCCATCGAGAACATTGTCGGAGGCGGCGTCCAGATACGAAGTCTCTCGACCGGAACGACGGGTCGGTGGCGCCCAACCTCGGGCGGACCGGGTGAGGTACTTGGTCTTTCCTGGCGAGGTCACATTGCGCTGATCTCGAAAGGCACCATCGACGTGACCAGTGGTCGAGTGGTCTGGCGGGTAACGCCTGGGGCGTCAGTCGGGGTACTCGCAAGCCGACCTGGGAGCGACGATCTTCTTCTGTATCTTGCCGGGAACAATGGTGCGCCAGCGACCGAGGTTATCGTCCGGGCTGATGGGACGTCCATCCCAATCCCCGTGGAGTGACCCAGCGACCCTGCTGACCTAGTTTATACAAATATAATAATAAGTTATGACACCCTGAATTGGTGGTGTCCCCGACAGGATTTGAACCTGTGCTCCTGGCTCCGGAGGCCAGTGCTCTATCCAGGCTGAGCTACGGGGACACTAGCGGAACCCGATTATAGGGAGGCTGGTGATCGGGCAGTCAGCGGTTCGCGACCTGCCTTTCGGAATCCGTTACAGGCGTGACCCCCTTGATTGACGCACGTCCATAAGCTGGCATCAAGACAGGCCAGATCGAGCGAGCCGCCTGTTCAGGAGGTGGGGACCTTGCGGCGTTTCTTTCCCTGGATTTTGCTAGTCATCGCTTCGGCCGTCCTTGCCTGTGCCGAAGTCTGGCCGAACGCTTAACCGATTTTCATTGTCAAGTTTGGCTTGCTAGACTGTAGGTTGTGCTTACTAAGCGGCGGGCGGGGCGTCCGTCAACGGACGGCCCCGCTGCGCCGAGTCCGCTCGGACGTCGAATTCGCCAGGCCCGGCAAGAGCTCGGGCTCAGCCTCCGCGAGGTGGCGGGCGACGACTTCAGCCGGGCGTTCCTAAACCAGATCGAGCTGGGTCAGGCACGGCCCTCGACCCAGAACCTCCGCATCATTGCTCGCCGCCTGCAACGCCCCATCGAATATTTTCTCGAGGACCCGGGCGACTCCACCGCGGCTCTTGAGCTGGGGCTGGCCGAAGCAGAGATGGGGCTGCACCGGGGCGAGGCGGTCCGCTCCGAGACACTCATGATGGATCTGCTCGCGCGCCCCCTCCCCAACGATCTGCGTACCCGCGCGCAGCTGACCTTGGCGGCTGCCCGGATCAAGCAGGGACGCCCAGAAGACGCCCGACCGGTGCTCGAGGAGGCCATCGCCGTCGCCGAACGGGCGCAGTGGCCTCAGATCCTGGTCGAGCTTTACGACCGCATGGGCAGTGTTCATTACTTGCTTCGACACCCGCATGCCGCCAGCCAATGGTTCGACCAGGCGCTGGAACGGTATGAGGCCAGCGGCCTCGAGGACCCGGTGCTGAAAGCCCGGATCCTCGGACACCGGGCCAACCTCCATTACGTGGCCGGCCGTCCGGTCGAAGCCATCGCCGCCTACGAATTGGCGATCGCCGCAGCCCAGCAGGTTCTCGATATGCCGGCGCTGGCCGGGATCTACGAAGGCCTGGCACTCTCGTTCCAGCGAACCGGCCAGTATGCCCGGGCCCTCGCCTACGCCCAGAAGGGACTCCGGATCTTCGAGACGCTTCGCGACGTCCGGATGGCCGGACAGCTCCGACTGAACATGGGGGACATGATGCTGCAGCAGGGACGAGTGGTCGAGTCGGAGCGGTTGTTCAGCGAAGGGGCCGAGCATCTCCGACGTATCGGTGATCGCGAGCTCTTGCCACACCTGGTCGCCGGTATGGCTGAGTCCGCTCTGGAACGGAAAGAGGTGCAGCGCGCCAGCGAGCTCATCGATGAGGCGGTCGACCTGGCTACCCATTCGACTGACCCGCTGGCGACGGTCGCCGTACACCGGGTGGCGGGACGGATCGCGCACGCGGGCGGCCGGCGGGACGCTTCCCACCGGCATTTCACGCGCGCCCTCGAGGTGGCGAACACCATCGAAAACCCCGACCTCCGCGCTCGAGTTACCTATGACTTCGCACGCGTGCTTGAAGCCGAAGGGGATGCGGCGCAGGCCGCGCTCCGTTTTCGCCAGGCATACGAAGCCGGTCGCGCCGACCAGGCGCGGTCGGGCGCAGTAAGCAAGCTGGACGCATGAGTAAGCAGCACTTGACAGGCGGTGAAGAGACGTCCGATAATGACGGCCACGGAAGGTTGCGTCGTTCATCGAGAACGATCCCCCCGCGACCGTCCGTGTCGAACACGTCAAAAGTTTTGTCTACGTCGCATTCTGCGATAGACTGATCACACACAGTCAAGGGGGATTCATGGACGGGTATTCGCGAAAGGTTGGAGCCAGGCTACGGAGCCTGCGCAAGCAACGTGGCTTGACCCTGCAGCAGGTGGAAGTTCTGTCGAACAAGCGCCTGAAGGGTTCACTCCTCGCTGCCTACGAGCGCGGCGATCGCAATATCTCGGTCACCCGCTTGCACCAGATCGCCACCCTCTACAGCGTGCCCGTCAATCAGCTTTTGCCGGAAGAGCTGGAAGGCGTGGGCGAGCCGGCCCTTCCGCCGAAGCTCGCGATCGACCTGACCCAGCTTCATGGACTGCCGGAGCGCCAGGGATCGATCCTCGCCCGCCACGTGGCACGCCTGCAACAGCAGCGCCAGGACTTCAACACCCCGGTGGTCACGTTCCGCGCCGACGACCTCGAGCAGCTGGCGGCGGCGTACAAGACCTCGCCTGAAATGCTGCGCCGGTCGTTGCAGGAATGGGGTGTCTTCCGCCCCGGTGAGGCCGGTGGCGAGCGCCCCGAAATCGAACGCGACGCGCCGCCCGAACCGACCGAAGAGCGCTAAAAGGGGATTTCGCCCTGGGGTTCCCCAGGGGCACGACCGCGCTCGGCGCGTAAGTCGGCGACCGTCGCCGGGTGGGGCGCCTCAGCCTCGGGCAGCGGTTCCTCCTTCACGGGGAGGCTCTCGATCCGCTGGCGCGCCTCCTCGAGCTTTCGCTCGCAGAGTTGCAGGTAATCACGGCCGCGGGCGACCGCAGCGATCGCCTCTTCCAGGCTCAGCTTGCCTTCCTCGAGCGAGCGCAGCGTCGCATCGAGTTGTGTGAGCGCCTGCTCATAGGTCAGCGTCGGATCGAGCGTCATGGAATCGCCTCGTCGACGGTGGCCTCGAGTCGGCCGGCCGCGAGCAGCACCCGCACCGGCTGGCCCTTGCGAGCCTGATCCGCATCGCGAATGATGGCGCCGCCGCGGCCCTCGGTGGTAATGCTGTAGCCACGCTTGAGTGTCTGCTCCGGTGCCAGCGAGCTCAGCCGTGCGGCCAGGCTCTCGAGGGCGCCGGCCCGCTCCCGGACCCCCCGCCCGGCCAGTCCAAGGACTCGCTCGCGCAGCGACTGTGTCTGCTGGAGCCCCAGGCCGATCCGCCCGTGGGTCGCCTCCTCAGACCGCTGGAGCCGACGCCGGCTTTCCTGCAGCGCCCGTTCGCGCTGGCGCCAGACCTCGCGCGGCTCCCGCTGGCGGAGCATCCCTTCGAGGTGGTCGAGGCGCTCGCGCCGCCGCAGATAGAGGTCCCGAGCCAGCCGCAGCAGCGTTTGGTCGCGCGCCTGCAGCTGGTGCGCGGGTGTGATCAGGGCCGCCAGCCCAGCGCGCTGCAGCCGCTGGCCCCGCTCGCCCAGCTGCCGGAGCAGGTCCGACTTCTTCGGCACCACGAGCTCCGCGGCCGCGGTCGGCGTCCGCGCCTCGCGGTCCGCGACCAAATCGGCTAGCGTCCGATCCGAGGTGTGCCCGAGCGCCGTGATCACCGGGATGCGCATCGCCTGGATGGCCCGCACCACCGCCTCCTGGTTGAAGGCCATCAGCTCCTCGAAGCTACCGCCGCCGCGCGCCACGATCACGACGTCGGCCACCAGGTCCTCGTTACACTGCCGGAGCGCGGCGACCAGGCTCCGCTGCGAGGCGGTGCCCTGGACCAGCGCCGGGTAGACCACCAGCCGCATATTCGGAAAACGCTCCCAGATCGTTTGCTGCAAGTCGTGGATCACGGCGCCGCTGGGCGAGGTGATGAGCGCGATACAGCCTGGCAGAAACGGCAGCGCTCGCTTGCGCTCGGACTGGAAGGCGCCCTCGGCCTCCAGCCGCCGCTTGAGCTGCTCGATCGCCGCCCGGAGCTTGCCGGCGCCATCGTAGTCGAGCTTGCTGACGACCAGGTTGATCCGCCCGTACTGGGCGTGATAGTCGACCTGGCAGGTCACTACCAGCTCCTGGCCGTTTTCCGGCAGGAACGGGAGCCGGCGAGCCGTGCTGCTGAAGACCACCGCGCCAACGGCCGCCGCCGCGTCTTTCAGCGTGAACCACACGTGGCCGCCCCGCAGCGTGACGCCGCTGACCTCGCCCTTGACGACCACGCTCTGGAAGCGAGCCGCCAGCAGGTCGTGAATGCGGGTGTTGAGCTCGAGGACCGAGAGCGGCTTGATCGCCTCCTGCGGTTGCACCGCCATCAGGGCACCGCCTCGGCCAGGTTCGCGTCGGGCCGATAGAGGGCGCGTTCCACGGCTCGGCGCAGGGCATCGGCCTGCGCCGTCTCATCGGTGAAGACGCGCACCAGCGTCGTGCGGATGGGCAGGCGGCGAAAAAGGTCTGCCACGGCGCTGCGCTCGACCGCCCGGCTGACCGGGTTATAGATCAGGACCGGAAAGGGATCGTTGAACGGGTTTTGCGGCCGCGGATCGACCGAGGCCATGTCGACCTCGAAGGAGGCATGCGCCAGCGATGCCGGCAGCGCCTCGCGGATGCGGCGAACGTAGTCGGCCGGCGTCGGATAGAGGAACGCCTCCGGCGCCGTGGAGAACTCGTAATAATCCTCGAAGATCAGCCGCCACTTAAGCTCGCGCCTCACGATTCGGCCCCACTCATGCGACAGCTCGGCGGCGCGGCCGCCCTCGTGGCGCCAGCGGTCGACGGTGTCGATAAGCGACCAGTCGGTCAGCTCCCGATAGCCGTCCAGATGGTCGAGCGGGTTACCGGGCAGGATCCGGTCGATCGTCTCCCGAAAGATTTCCCGCATGTGGAGGTCGATCCGGCGCACCGTCCGGTGGTAATAGATGTTGTTGTAGAGGTAGAGGCGGGCGTTCAAGAAGAGGAGCAACGCCTGGGCGCCATGCTGGTGGAGCAGCATCCCTTCACGGTCGAGGAACGAGTAGTGCAACAAGCGCTCGATGTCGACCGGGCCGACCTTCACGCCGCACATGTAGGCATCGCGCGGCACGTAATCGAGGTTGTCGGCGGTGTACATGCCGTTCAACACCGGCTTGAGAGCCTTCACCCAGGCGGGCGCCGGCACCCCGGGCAGGTCGGTTTCGGCGATCAGGTCGGCGATCCACCGGGGATCGATCCGTTCTCCCGCGGCGAGCGGGCCCGACGGACTGGCGCCCAGCGCGGCGACGGTCGACGCCAACTCACCGCCGATCAGGGCCCGGCCGATCACCTCGTGATCGATGCCAAAGCGGTCGAGGTAGTTCTGGTCGAAGAAATGGCCAAAGGGCCCGTGTCCGATGTCGTGCAGCAGGCCGGCGACACGCAGCGTCTCTTCGACGCACGCCAGCGAGGGCACGTCGTTGGTCAAGGCGCCCAGGTTCGGATAAAGTCGCCGGGCCCATTCCCCGCTCAGGTGCATCGCGCCCAACGCGTGCTGAAAGCGAGAATGCTCCCCGCCGGGGAAGACCCACCAGGCCGACTGGAGCTGGTGAATCCGGCGCAATCGCTGCAGCCAGGGATGATCGAGCAGGTCCTGTTCCGCGGCGACGCTGTCGCCATGGATGCGCTTGGTGATCTTGATGTAGCCGTGCAGCGGGTCGGCCACCAGGTTGACGGCGTCGTACTGTCGCGCAAGATCGCTCATGGCTCGCGCACATTTTAATGAGGATTAGGGTCGCGGGATTCCCGCGTGTAGCATGACCCCGATGGAAACGGCCGTGATCGTGGATGCCCTGCGCACCCCGATCGGCCGTTATGCCGGCGGCCTGAAGGAGATCCGACCCGACGACCTGGCGGCACTGGTCGTCAGCCAGGCGGTGCAGCGAAACCAGCTGGACCCCGCCACCATCGAGGACGTTTACTTCGGCGATGCCAACCAGGCGGGCGAGGACAACCGCAACGTGGCGCGCATGGCGGTGCTGCTGGCCGGGCTGCCGGTGGAGATCCCCGCGGCCACCATGAACCGACTGTGCGGCTCCGGCATGCAGGCGGTGGTGGCGGCGACCCGGGAGATCGAGACCGGGAATGGCGCCTGCTTTCTCGCCGGTGGCGTGGAGAGCATGACCCGCGCCCCTTACATCCTGGAGAAGCCGCAGCGAGAGTTCGCGCGCGGCGCCCAGACCCTGTACGACACCACCCTCGGCTGGCGGATGGTCAACCCGAAGTTCAAAAAAGACTGGACCATCAGCCTCGGGCAGACGGCCGAGGTGGTCGCGCGCCGGTATGACATCAGCCGCGAGGCCCAGGATCGGTGGGCGCTCGAGAGCCATCAAAGGGCGATCGCCGCGCAACAGGCCTGTCATTTTCGCAATGAGCTCGTGCCCGTCACGCTGCCGGGCGGCGGTACGTTCGAGGCCGACGAGGGACCGCGCGCGGATACCAGCCTCGAGAAGCTGGCGGCGCTGAAGCCGGCCTTCGAGAAGGACGGGACGGTGACGGCAGGAAATTCCTCGCCGCTCAACGACGGCGCCGCGTGCCTGTTGATGATGTCCGAGTCGCACGCGCAGCGGATCAACGCGCGGCCGCTGGCGCGCATCGTTGCCGCAGCCAGCGCCGGCGTCGACCCATCCGTCATGGGCCTCGGGCCGATTCCCGCGTCGCGAAAGGCGCTCGCCCGCGCCGGACTACGAGCCGGAGATCTGGATTGCGTCGAGCTGAATGAGGCCTTCGCGTCGCAGGTGATCGCCTGCATGCGCGACCTCGAGCTCGATGCGCAGCGTGTCAACCCGAACGGAGGGGCGATCGCGCTGGGTCATCCCCTGGGCGCCAGTGGCGTCCGCATCATCGCGACGCTGGTGCATGAGCTCGCTCGCCGCAAGGCACGATACGGGCTCGCCACCATGTGCATCGGCGTCGGACAGGGGATCGCGACCGTCGTCGAGAACCTGGTCCGCTAAGACCGTCGCGGCCGTCTCGGCGGCGTCAACGCCCCGCGGCAGCCCCGTCAGCAGACTGCGACCCGCCCTTCCCCTCTCGCGAACGCGCCTACGGGATGATCGTTCCGAGGCCGTCATGTTCCTACTGAGTCGTGTCATACAACGCCGCCTGCTCGCGGCGGGCATCCTAGGTGCATTGGCCCTGGCGCCGGTGCCGGTGGCCGCCGCCGGTGGCGCCGAGGTCGACGCGCTCTGGAACCAACATGACGGCGTCAGCGTCGACAGCGCGTACTACGTGGTCCAGACCTGGTGGGACGGCCTGACGCGCGCCTCCCAAAGCGATCCGACCCAGCGAGGCCTCGACGAGCTTGCGCAAGCGAACACGGATCTCCTTAACGCCTACACGTTGCTTCAGCGGCAGCGGACTGATCCGGGGCCGCAGCCCGTGGCGATCATCGATCCGCTGTTGTCGACTATCTACAACGCCGTGACGGGTTCCGATGTAAAAGCGCCGATCGGCTCGGTGTTCAATTGGGCCAACCAGGGGCTGCTGAAGCTCGAGGGGCGTGGCACCACCAATGACATCATTCGCGGCCTCATGCAGGACTACCGGGCAAAGCAGGCCTCCGCGATGCGCGACCTTCCGGCGGGGCAGGCGGGTACGGATGCATTAGTCGCCACCAACGCGCAGCGAGAGAGCGCCTTCCTGTTGACGATCAAGTCCATCGCCACGCCGGCCGACGGGCTTGCGGGCTTGCTCGACGCGGCCGACCAGTCGACGATCGCGGTCGCCGGCAAGGCCCAGGGCAAAGTCAAAGGCACAAGTAAGGACAGCAACGGCAAGGGTCAGGGCGGAAATCCGAAAGGCGCGGCGCAGCCCGAAAAGAAGAAGTAGCGCCGCAACGGCGGCTTAGACGTCCTCCTCGTCTTCGACCCCTTCCAGGGTCAACATCAGCCCATCTTGCAGGTCGTAGAGCGCGTCCATCGACTCGGCGATAGTGATGTCCTCGGGTGCCCGATTGCCCAGCGGATGCTCCATCTCGGCGGCGAGCCGCTGAACGCGAAGCGCGAGGTCGGCCGGGAGCTGCGTCTCCTCGGCGATGTTGAGCATCTCGAGCTCATCCAGCAGTTGGTCGATGTGACGAATTCGGTTCCGCCGGGCGTACCGAAGCTCTCGCTCCGCGTGCCACCGTTCGCGAAGCGTCGAAATCTGGACCGAGGTCTCCTCGATCATGCGTCCGCTTCCGAGGATCCGAGCCATGCTTCCCGAAGCCTTACATTACTTTCAAAGATCGAATTGGTCAAGAACTGGCTCGGTTAGAACGGTTCCGCCTCAAACGCTCGTCTGGCACTAAAGCGCCACTCGCGTCGGCCGGCGGGGCCGGCTTCGTCCTGGTCCTGCTTGGGGCGTTCCTCTTTGCGGCGGGTGGCAATGTGGTCAAGGCACTGTTCCGGTTGGGCTACTCACCGCTGGTGCTGGCGCAAATGCGGATCTGGTGGGCGTTTGTCGGGCTGCTCCTGTCCCTGCTGGTGATCCGGCCGGCACTGTTACGGGTCAGCCGGCGGGAACTCCCGGCGTTGGCGATCTTTGGCGGGGTCGGCCTGGCCGGCGTCCAGCTCAGCTACTACCTGACGATCGCCCGCATCAACATCGCGGTGGCCCTGTTGGTGGAGTACCTAGGCCTGGTCGCGGTCACCGCCTTCGAGCGATATCACCGTCAGCAGGTGGTCGGTACGCGGGTTTGGGGCGCCCTCGCCACCGTACTCGTCGGCGCCTTCTTCGCCGTCGGCGCCTACCAACCGTCGCTCTTTTCGGTCAACCTTCCCGGTGTCATGCTGGGGTTGGTGTCGGCAGCCTTCTTTGCCTTCTACTTACTTCGGGCGTCAACCCTGGCGCAAAGACTTGACACCTGGACGATGCTCGTCTACGGGTTCGGCGCCGGCAGCCTGCTCTGGGCAGGCTTCGACATCGTCACCGGGACGGCGCCGCCAGGTGACTGGCGGATCTGGGCAGTGATGGGACTCCTCGGCCTGATCGGGACGCTGCTCCCCCATGGACTCTTTGTGATGGCGCTTCGGACCCTCCGCCCATCGTCGGCCGGGATCGTCGCCACCGCCGAGCCGGTGTTCGCCGGCGTGATCGCCTACCTTGCCTTCGGCGACAAGCTGCAACCCCTTCAGCTGGTGGGCGCTGCCATCATCATCGCCGGGATCATCACGGTCCAGACCGCGACGAGTGAGCCGGTGATGGCCACGGCACCGCTTCAATGAGCCTCGACCTCGAGCGCGTCCGCGCCTTGCTGGTCGTGGGCGAAGTCAGGTGGAGCTTGCACTACGAGCCAAGCTGCTCGAGCACCCAGGATCTGGCCCGCAGCGCCGCGATTGCCGGGGCGGATCAAGGCTGGACGGTGATCACCGACCTTCAGCTCGAAGGCCGTGGGCGCCACGGCCGAGCGTGGATCGCGCCCAGTGAAACCGCCCTCCTCTTCTCCACCGTCCTGCAGCCGCCGGTTGACGTGCTCCCCTTGCTCCCCCTGCTGGCTGCGCTCTCCGTTGCCGGCGGCATCGAGGTCGCGACCGGCGTGGTCGCCGAGCTGAAATGGCCGAACGACATGCTCGTCAACGACCTCAAGCTGGCCGGCATCCTGCTGGAGCATCCTGGCGGGGCCGCCGTCATCCTGGGCATTGGCGTGAACGTGAACCAACTGGCCGCGGACTTACCGCCGGGCGCGACCTCACTGCGTGCCCGGACGGGTCGACCGCTGGATCGCGAGCCGCTGCTGGCCGCCATCCTCAACGACCTGGCCAACGCCTACGACCGCGCCGACCGCGAAGGCGTCGCCTGGATCGTGCCCGGCTGGCGCAGCCGCAGCTCGATGCTGGGGAAGCCGGTCTCCTTCCAGCGAGACGGCGCAACCATCCGGGGGGTCGCCGAGGACCTGGGTAGCGATGGGGCGCTGCTGGTCCGCCTGGAGGATGGCACGCGCGTTAGCGTCATCGCCGGCGAGGTCGAGCGACTCCGGCCCGACTAGTCGTAGGTCGTGCCGCCGTCCTCGATATAGCCGCCCTGGTGGGTGCCCTGAGGGTCGTGATGCGTGAAATGGATCAGCCCGCCCTGCGAACTCCAGATGTACTCGCCGTGGACGATCACGTGGTCGCCCTCTTTCACCGGCGCCCGCGCCGCAATCGAGATGTTGTGCTCGACCTCGATGGTCAGATCGCCGGACGTGAGCTTGATGATGAACTGCTCATGCGTGCCCGTGCTGCTGGTGCGGTCGGCCAGTAACCGGACGACGGTGGCATCGGCCGTCACCTCGACGTTTGACTGGTGGTTATGAAAGTCGTTGACGATCGCCGCGTCGTCCGGCGGCGTCGACGCGCCGCACGCCGCCAGCCAGCCCACGGCCAGGATTGCGACAAATCGCCTCATCCCAAGAGTCTAGGAAAGGAATCGCAAGATTTCTTCCCTGGTGCTGCTAGCTCACTTTGATGTGCCCGATCATCTGCGCATGGATCTGGCAGTGGTATGCAAAGTCGCCGGATTGGCTGAACGTCACCACAAACTTCGAGCCGGCGCCCTGCAGGCAGGAATCAAAGGTGGTGTTGTCGTCAGACGTGACGCTGTGCTGGGCGGAGTTGTCGACCCAATCCCACTCCACCATCTGTCCTTTGGTCACGGTCACGGTCGACGGAACATACGTGCCGACCGTGTTCGGGTCGGAGTTGATTTTGACGACCTGGGTTCCGGTGCCACTCGTGTTACCACCCTTGGGAGTGCAGCTGGACCCGCTGCCATTGTCAGCGCTCGAGCTGCCGCAGGCGGCCAGCACCAGCGCGCTCCCGGCTGCAACGATCGCCATCTTCCAAACGTTCACGCTAGCCTCCTTGAAAGCCAAATTACCCCGCCCTGAGTGTACGGGCGGCAGTGGCGCTACGGCAATGCGCTCAGCCTGCCCCGGCGGAGAATCAGGTGTCTACCTTAGTGGGGCAGTTCCGTGAACTCGTGGCGGGCGTCGCGTCCCCACAACGCGACCGCGGCGACTGAGACCACCGCGCCGATGATCGCGACCACCAGGTTGAGGACAATTCCAATGAGCAGCACCGCGATCCCGACGGCGAGCACGGGCGGCCAGATGCTGGGCGGCGGCAGGTGAAAGGCCTCGTGCTGCTCCACCTGGGCGTGCGGTTCCGTCTCAGCCATCAGAAATTGTTGTAGATGAGGGCCCAGGCAAAGGAGAGCCCGAACATGATCAGCGCCGTAACAAAGAGCAGCACGCCCAGCCGAACGTTCTTGCGTGCCTCGTCTCTATCCATGGTCTACCGAACTATACCCTTCCGATCATGCGGTCAGCCACCATCACGGCGAACAGTAATCCGAGGTACGCGATCGAGTAATCGAACAGCACACGTGACCACCGCTGACGCCGGGCGAGCAGGTTCACGACGGCGAGCGCGATGAAGCCGGCGCCCAGCAGCGCGGCCCCTACGAGGTAGACGGGACCCAGCACACCGGTGAGGACGACGGCCAGGGTCACGGCGACCAGGACCAGGGTGTAGGCGAGGATCTGGCGCCGCGCCGCCGCCTCGCCCTGCACCACCGGGAGCATCGGCACCTTCGCCCGCGCGTAATCGCCGCGCAACCGGAGCGCCAGCGCCCAGAAGTGCGGCGGCGTCCAGAGGAAGATGACCGCGAACAGGTACACCGCCGTGAGGTCGACCCGATGGGTGACCGCGGCCCAGCCGACGACCGGCGGGATGGCCCCAGCCGCGCCCCCGATCACGATGTTCTGGACCGTCGAGCGCTTCAGCCACAGGGTGTAGACGAAGACGTAGAAAAGCAGGCCGCTGATGGCGAGCGTCGCCGCCAGCACGTTGACCCAGAACGCCAGCAGGACGAACGCGATCAGCCCCAGTACGATGCCAAAGAGGAGGGCATGCGCCGGTGCGATGCGCCCGTCGGGCAGCGGGCGGCGACGCGTGCGCAGCATCTCGCCGTCGATGTCGCGATCGATCCAGCAATTGATGGCGCCGGCGCCGGCCGCGGCCAGTGCGCCGCCAACCAGCGTCAGGATGACAAGACCGGTGGACGGCCAGCCGCGCTCGGCCATCATCATCCCCCCCAGCGCCGTGATCAGCAGGAGCGGAATGATGCGCGGTTTCGCCAGGCTGACGTAATCGAGCACAACGTCCCGAGCGGGACGGCGCACGACGTCCTTTTCCCTCCCCCTCTGGGGGAGGGCAGAGTGGGGGCTCAGCCGCCTGACAATCACCGCAAGGATCACCATTCCCGCCCAGACGGCGCTGGCGAGCGCGAGGTGAAGGCCGCGCAGCGCAGCCGGCAGCCGCAACGTGACGACCGCGGCGCCCACCGCCACCTGGAAGGCGAGGGCCGCCAGCGTCACCGCGACCGTCGCCCGCACGGCAGGGTGACTCCGGTGGCGGGCGAGCAGCGATACGAGGCTGAGGACGATCAGCAACCCGATCAGCCCAGCAATGCCGCGATGCAGCAGCTGGATCGCCGGCGAGCCGTCGAAGGCGAAGCTAAGGCCGCCGCCGCACAGGGGCCAGGCGTTGCAGGCGCCGCTGGCGCCGCTACCGACGACGAGCGAGCCGCTGATGATCAACACGTAAGTCCCGCCCGCGGCCAGCAACATGCGCCGCATCGCGACGCGATCCACGGCGCCGGCCGGCGCCGGCACCAGCGCCGCAACCGCGGTGACGCAGACCGCGCCCAGCAGCGCCATTGCGGTCGCGAGGTGCGCCAGCACGATCATGGGCGGCAGTTCGAGGCGGACCGTGATCGCGCCCAGCACGACTTGCACGATCAGCAGCGCCAGCGCGACCGTCGCCGGGATCACCAGGTCGCGACGCTTGCGCCACGCGAGCCAGGCAACGGCAGCAGTCAGCACGACCAGGGTGCTGGTCAGCGATGCCGTGGTGCGATGCGAGTACTCGATGATGGCGTGCAGGTTGAGGGGCGGAAGCAGGCGGCCGTGACACAGCGGCCAGTCGGGGCAACCCAGGCCGGACCCCGAGACCCGCACCACGCCGCCCAGCACGACGAGTGCGTAGGTCACGACCGCCGTGGCAACACTCAACGCGCGGAACGCCTTCATGCCATCCGCCCGGTCAGGCGTGCTCGGCGGCCGCGCTTACACCCCGACGCAGGTCACGGACCGGCCGCCCGCTCTGGACCGGCGGGACGGTGTCGAAGTTGTGGGCCGGTGGCGGCGACGTGGTCGCCCATTCCAACGTGTTGCCTTCCCACGGATCGGCCGGCGCCCGCCGGCCGCCACGCACGCTGATCGCGAAGTTGATCAAGAAGATCAGCACCGCGGTGGCGATCATGAAGGCGCCGATGGTGGCCAGCAGGTTCCAGGGCACCCAGTCGGTCCGATTCGCGTTCCAGATCGCGATCCGGCGCGGCATCCCCTCCAGGCCCAGAAAGTGCATCGGCATGAACGTGATGTTGAAGCCGACCAGCTGGATCCAAAACTGGACCTTGCCAAGCGTTTCGTTCAGAAACCGTCCGGTGATCTTTGGAAACCAGAAGAAGAAGGCAGCGAACACGCCGAAGACGCTGCCGCCGAATAGCACGTAATGGATGTGCGCCACGATCCAGTAGGTGGCGTGGAGCTGGTAGTCGACGGCCAACGACGCCGTAAAGACGCCATCCACCCCGCCCATCAGAAACATCAGGACGAAGGCGACCGCAAATAACATGGCCGCCGTGTACTTGATCGAGCCGCCCCACAGGGTGGCCAACCAGTTCAACACCTTGACCCCTGAGGGCACCGCGATCAAGGCGGTGGATGCCATGAAGAATTCCTGCAGCGCCAGCGGCAGGCCGGTGGTGAACATGTGGTGGGCGAAGACCATGAACCCAAGGACGCCGATGGCTGCCATCGAGAACGCCATCGCGCGGTAGCCGAAGATCGGCTTCCGACTGAAGACGGGGATCACCTCGGAAACGATGCCAAAGGCGGGCAGGATCATGATGTAGACGGCCGGATGCGAGTAGAACCAGAAGATGAACTGGTACAGCAGCGGGTCCGCGCCGTGATTGAAGAAGTGGGTGCCGAGCTGCCTATCCATCAGGACCATGGCCAGCGCGCCGGCCAGGAACGGGCTCGCCAGCAAAACCAAGGCGGCTGTGATCTCCATGGCCCACACGAACAGGGGCAGTCGGAACCAGGTCATGCCTGGCGCCCGCATGTTCTGGATGGTCACCAGGAAGTTGATCGCGCCCATGATCGACGAGATGCCCAGGATGTGCAGGCCGAGGATCCAGAGATCCTGGCCGATCCCCATCGCGTAGGCCTTCTCGGTGAGCGGCACGTAACCGGTCCAGCCGGCGGCGGCGGCCCCGGTTTTGGTTAGGAGGCCGCCGTACATCGTCAGGCCGCCGAGTGGAATCAGCCAGAAGGAGAAGGCGTTGATGCGGGGAAACGCCATGTCGCGGGCGCCGATCATCAAGGGAACGAAGTAGTTGCCGAAGCCGGAGAAGACCGGAATGATCCACAAAAAGATCATGGTCGTCCCATGCAGCGTCATGATCTCGTTGTAGGTCTGCGCCGCCAGGAAGTGGTTGTTCCCGACCGCGAGCTGGGTACGCATCAGGAGCGCCATGACGCCGCCCACCAGAAAGAAAAAGAACGTCGTGTACAGGTACAGGATGCCGATCTTCTTGTGGTCGACCGTGGTCAGCCATCCCATGACACCGCTCGGGGCGCGCGCTTCGCTTCGGGGTAGGGCGATGCTAGCCATGCGCGCCTGTCTTCATCATTGACCTCATCCTCCAGTCACCGTGATCGTCCCCTGCATTCCCGCTGCGACGTGGAACGTGCAGATGTAATGGTAAGTGCCGGCCTTCAAGAACTTGACCTCGAATTTTTCGCCACCGTTCTGCGAGTCCAGGCTCGGCACCTGCTGATTGTCGAAGGTCACACTGTGAATGGCCGTGCCGTCGTTGGTCCACTGCACGACGTCGCCCACTTTTACCGTCGCGCTCGACGGCTGGAACTTCAGGTCGTCTGTTTCAGCGACGTTCGTGGCGGGCGTGACGCCGGTCGCCTTCTCAGCCGGCGGTGGCCCAGCACCCGGCGGCGGCGCGCCGCTGAGAAAGGCCTGGTAATCCGCCGCCGACACGGCGTCCACCTCGAGGATCATGAACCAATGGCCGAGGCCGCAGAGTTCGTTGCATTGGCCGAAGTACTGGCCCGGCTGGCTGGCCTCGATCCAGCCGCTGTTGGCAAAGCCGGGCTTCGCGTAGATCTGCCCACCCAGCCTCGGCACCCAAAACGAGTGCAGGACATCTCGGCTGGTGACCTGCAGCCGCACCACCTGTCCCACCGGGATCGTCAATTTGGTGTTACTCGTCCTGCCGTTGGGATACTTGAATGACCAGGCCCATTGAATCCCGGTGACCTGGATGGTCTGTTGCGGCGACGGCCCATTGCGCACGTAGTCCATCCGCAGCGTGGTGCGGATGAAAAGAAACGCGAGGATCACCACCGGGATGGCCGTCCATACGATCTCCAGGCGGGGGTTGCCATGAATCTGGGCCGGCTCCCGGTCGTCGCGCCGGCGGAAGCGCAGGGCGGCATAGACGATCAGGCCGCCGACGATGGTCAGCACCGCCATCGCGATCCAGAAGATGCCGGTGTAGATGCTCACGATCTCGCAGGCATTGGGCCCCGCACAGCTCAGCGGACTGACGTTGACCGCGGCCGCGGAGATGGGAGCCAATCCGGCGGCGACGCCGAGCGCAGGAAGCATGCCGAGCAGCAGCCGACGTGGATTCACGCTCACGACAGTGTAGCGACCACTGACTCGCTCACCGGTGAAACCACCACCACCGGCCGCCCGGATCGCGCTCGCCGTTGCGCTCCTGGGCGGTGTGGCGCGCATCGTGCATGGCGTCGTACCAGAAGGTCAGCGCCAGGAAGAAGACGCTCATGAACAGGAGCAGCGAAAGAATCTCCACCAGCAGCGAGAGCAACACCATGGCACTGCCGCGCGGTTTCCAGAAGGCCAACAGCTCAGCGGTGGCGCCCGGGATGTTCAGCGTGACCAGGAAGAGGCCCACCACGCCGAACAGGAAGATCGCCGCCTTCTTCGGCTGGCGGTTGTAGAGCTGACCCAGCCCGGGAACGGCGGACAACCACGTCGCCAGCTTCACACTCGCGCGTCGGCGCGTGCTGCGCTTTCCCTCACCCGTCGCGAGAGGGTAGCTCGCATTTCCCTCCCCCTCTGGGGGAGGGTAGGGTGGGGGCGGCGTCAGGATAGGAGCGGGCTCAACCATTGGCGCTTCGCCGGTTAACGCTGGAACATGCGATAGCAGTAGTAGGCAACGAGAGCCAGCGTTCCCAGGGCCCAGATCAGGACGAAGAAAAAGTCCCCGGCCCCCGGATCGCGCGTGAGATTGAGCAGCTCGACCAGGGCCGGCGACATCAGCCGCCCGCCTTGTGGGCCTTGGTGACGTCCAGCAGGTTTTCCGCGACGATCACCAGGAAGGTGAAGCCAAACAGGACGACGAAGGCGAAGACAGTGCCGATGATGTTCTTGAGCTGCTGGCGTCTCATGGCAACGTCGCGTACTGCTCCCACATGCGGATCCAGTGGACGAGCAGGTTGACGTTGTCGCTGACCGGCGCGGGCAGCAGCCTGTTCGCGCCCCACGCCGGCATGATCGTGCCCTTGTGTTCCTCGCCGGTGTTGCCCAGGTAGATGCAGCGGTAGTAGTAATCATTGTTGAAGAAGCCGAGGCGGTTCTGGTCATTGAGCGGCGGCCCCTTCCCGCCTTCACCGGTCGCCCCGTGACATTGCGCGCAGTTGTTCTCGTAGAGCTGCGGCGCCGTCGCGAACACACCAAAGGGGTTCGCCACCAGGTTCTGATGCGCGCCCGCCTGGTCGGTTGCCTGACGGTTGCCGTTGTGGCAGATGATGCAGCCGCTCTCGTCGATGCCCAGGCCCTTGTACGCGTTGGGAATGAACCCGGTGAGCTGCGCGACCACCGGCTTGTTCGTGGTCGGATCGTTGACGACCTTGCCGTTGGCGTCGAGCACGTAGTAGGGCTTGGCGTTTGGATCCAGGCAGCTGGCGGCGGTTGTTGTGGCGGCGGCAGATGCTGCAGGGGTCGGCGACGCACTAGCTGACGGCGATGGGCTCGCCGACACCGACGCTTTTGGCGATGGTGACGCAGAGACCGACGCCGACGGGCTCGCGGCTGGACTGGCCGAGGGACTGGCCGCCGGGGTCACCGGTCGGCAGATCAGCGTGTCCTGGCCGTACTTGGCGAAGACCGTGTCACTGATCACCGACGGGTGGTTGGGGCCAAGCCGCTTGGCCGCTTCCTGGGGACCGATCTTCTGGATGTCGGGCACATGGCAGGTGATGCAGCGCTCAACCATGAACTGCCCGTTGACCTGGACCTTGGGGAAGAGCTGCTGCACCTGGATGGGGAAATCCTGGCCGTACTGCGCCGCGTACTTTTCCTGGATCGGAGCCCAGGGCCGGCTCAGGTCCTGGTAGAAGGCGTAGCCGAGCAGAACCAGAAAGGCGACGCTCACCACCAGGAAAGCGCGCCCTAGCACGGCTTCCCTCCGCACGTCTGCGGGTTGCCCAGCACCCAGCCCCAGTCCCAGACGAACTCATGGCCGCGGAAGAAGGTGCCGATGATCACCAGGGCGACGACGATCGTGGTGTAGAGAGCGAAGAGGATGATGGCGACCTTGCGCTCCGACGGCCGCCGACTCGGATTGCGGTCGAGGAATGGGACCAGAATCATGAGGACGATCACGAAGGTCGGGAAGGCGACACCCGCCATCAGCGGCGGGAACCGCGACAGCAGTTCTTGCAGGCCGAGGAAGTACCAGGGCGCCTTCGACGGGTTCGGGGTCATCCCGGGGTTGGCCTTGCCGAGCAAGGGCGCCTGCAACCAGATGGACACGAGGATCAGGAAGACCGTCATAGCGACGGCGGCGATGAATTCCTTGAAGATGAACTCCGGGAAGGAGACGATCATCTCGTCGTCGCTGTCGTCGCGGACTGTCGAGGGTGCCTCGACCGGACGGCGGCGCGCTTCGACCCGTTCGCGGGCGGCGATCCGGTCGCGCGCTTCGGTAGCCATGCCTAGTTAGAGCCCCCCGCTGAAGCCATCTTTTCGAACTCGCCAGAAATGGACCACCATCAGCAGGAACGCCGCGAGCGGCAGACCGACGACATGTAACACGTAGAAGCGCAGCAGCGCGTTGTCACCGACCACGCGCCCGCCGAGCAGCAAGTACCGCGTGTAGGGCCCGGCGATCGGCGCGTACTTCGCCATGTTGGAGCCGACCGTGACCGCCCAGATGGAGAGCTGGTCCCAGGGCAACAGGTAACCGGTGAAGCTGAGCAGCAGCGTGATCAACAGGAGGAGGGTACCGACGCCCCAGTTGAACTCGCGCGGCTTCTTGTAGGCGCCGGTCAAGAAGACGCGCGCCATGTGCAGCCAGACCGTGATCACCATCGCGTGCGCCGCCCAGCGGTGCATGTTGCGGATCAGTCCGCCGAAGGTCACGACGAACTGGAGGTCTCGCATGTCCTGGTAGGCGTGGTTGGTCGAGGGCACGTAATAGAACATCAGGTAGAGCCCGGTCACGGTCAGCACGATAAACAGAAAGAACGACAGGCCGCCGAGACAGAGCGTGTACGACATCCGGATCCACGAGCGGCGCACGCGAACCGGGTGGATATGCAGGACGAAGTTCGTCAGCGCCGTGCGGGCCGCGATCTTGTCGGTCAGCGGCAGCCCGTGACGGAACACGGAACCGACCATCTGTCCGACGATGGAGAACATTTCGTCGATCGCTGCGCGAATGACGCTCATGAACCCTCCCGGTTAGCTGATTAGACCTTGAGACGGAACGCGCGATCGACGATGACGGAACGGTCGATCAAGAGTTTCCCATCCGGGGCGACTTCCATGTGGACCCGGTCCATCGGCCGGGGCGCCGGCCCGAAGAAGTTGACGGCGTCACGAAAATAGCGGCTGCCATGACAGGGGCACTTGAACCCCGGCAGGACGGGATTCGCCTTGGTCGCCTGCTGGCCGGTGTCCGGGTCTTTGGCGATCTGCGTTCCCGCCAGCACCAGGTCGCTGGTGGCATCCGGGAAATACCGAGGGGTACACCCCAGATGGGTGCAGATCAGGCTGATCGCGTAGAAGCCGTTGGGATCGTGATTGATGACGACCCGCTTGTCGATGATCACCGTGGTCGAGCCGACGGCGTAGGTGCTCGGCGGATCCGCCTTGAAGGCGGGCGGGTCCTCGTAGGTTGCATTGGGGTAGAGCCACTTGACGCTCTGGTAGAGCGCGATCAGGCTGGCGACCGTGAAGCCGGCCCAGCCGGCGATCGCCAGGAAGCTGCGCCGCGTCATCTCGCGGCTGTCCTCGATCAGGCGTCGAAAGTCAGCAGCCATTACACGAAGGGGTTATGGGCTGGTGGCGTCAGGATGGTTGCAAAGATGACCGTCGACGCCATGATGATGATGAAAAGCGCGGCCACGAGCAGGCACCCGAAGTCTGCCTTGATCGCCGCTATCACGCCGCGCACGCAGTCGAGGATAACAGGGCGATGCGGGGCGAAACATCGGGTCGTGGCCCTAGTCGAGCAGCTCTCGATCAGGCGAGCCGGGCGCGCGCCGGGTTTCCGGTCCCGGTCAGCGCGGCCCGCTTGCGCACGTACTCGTGCACGAGGGAGACCACGGTCGCGTGGCTCCAGGTGAGGGGCGAGACCGAAAGCTGCGCCTTGCTATAGGGGTCGAGTTGCTCCGAGAGCACGCCGCTGGGGAGCGCGGCCCCGGACACCCAGTCCAGGATGTCTTTAGCCGGCGCCAGGTCGTCCAGGGTGCGCGCCTGCCTCACCAGCCATTGCCCGTACCACATGGTGCAGATGAACCACGGGTTCCCCGGGACGTTGGCGATGTCCTGGCTGACCTGATAGTACCAATCGTTTTCATAGCGGGCGATGCCGCCCGCTTCGGTCTTGCACCACAGCCGGTCATACACCCCTTTCATAGTGCTGACGATCTGCGGATCGTCGGCCGGGAACATGCCGAAATACCAGAGCCCGTAGACGCTCGAATCGATCGTGAGGTCACGTGCGGTGGTCCCGTCCGGCCGGACGTAGATCCGGCGAAGGAAGCGGTTCGCCTCCTCGTCGAAGAGAAAGCGCCGCGTCCCCTGCTTGATCCCGTCAGCGACGCCGCGGTAGCGATCGGCCAGCGCGTTCTCGCCGTAGAGCGCGGCAAAGTTGGCGGCGGCCTGCAGCCCGGCCCAGACGGTCGCGACCGTGAAGCTCATCACTCCGCGACGCTCTTCCCAGAGGTCGTAGCTGGGCTGCGGCAGGCCGGTGAGCGGGTCGATGTAGCTGGCGAGGAAATCGCCCACGAGGATGATCAGCGGCCGGTAGTAGGCCTTGAAGAATTCGAAGTCACGATGGTGGTCATAGTGCTGCCAGAGCGCAAAGAGCACCAGCCCGGTCTCGTCCTCCTGGATCGGGTACTGCGGCTTGCCCGTGGCATCGACCCAGGGGTGCCAGCTGCTCCCTGGGTCCCCCGCCGGGGTGTACTTGTGGCGGAAGTAGCCCTCCTTGGTGACGATCTTGGCGCAGAGCTCGAAGAACCGCCGGGGCACGTCGACGTAACCGGCCTGGTCCATGGCGTAGACCGCCAGCGCGGCATCCCGCGGCCACATATAGCTATAGGTATCGCGGGCGAACTTGATGATGTCCGTATCGTTGGCGGCGAGCACGGCGCCGCCGCTGTCGATCTGCGTCCGGACCACCAGCAGGCAGCGTCGATAGAGGTCGGCGATCTGTGGCGAGAGATCCGCGAACCCTCGCTCCTCTTTATTGACCCAGGCGATCCAGTAGGAGCGCGTCCGTTCGAGAAAGGCTTCCGGTCCGCGCAGGGTGACGACGTCGGCGACCGTCTGCAGCTCCGCGAGGTTCCGCGCGGCGATCAGCCACTGGTAGGCGGTCGCCGCCTGTCCCTGCGCAATGCGCCCCAACTTGAGCGCCACCGTCATGTCGACCGAGCCTTGCTCGATCGGATTGTTGCCGAGCTCGCCGTCCTCCGCGTCGCGCCAGGTTCCCTGCGCGCCACCAACGTCCTTCTTGCCGCAGGCATAGCCATCGAGTCCGATCCGATCGCCAACCTGGCCGCACGCGGCGAAGCAACGCTGACCCTTGTAAGCAACGAGACCCTTGACCGCGGGGTAGTACATGACCGTGTCGCCGACTTCGGTGCCGTAGATATGCCAGTCGAAATGAAAAAAGAGTCGGACCTCCCGCTCCGGCCCCTCGTTGAGGACTCGTACTCGCCGAAGCAACAGGTCGCGACCGAGGTCGACCGCGTCGTTGAAGGTCAGGCTGACCTCGAGGTCGGGATGTCGCAGCGTGACGTTCGTAACCAGGGTGTCCGCCATGTAGACGAGGTTGCGCGACCACGCCGGGTCGTCCAGCCAGGTAAAGCGTCCATCCACCCAGATCCCGAAGCGGCACGGTTCGCCGCTGGTGTGGTTCTCCTGGCCGACGCGCGGATAATAGATGTCGCGCAGCTGGTAATTGCGATCGAAGGTGACCAGCAGGGATCCGTTGCCGATCGGCAGGTCGCGTGACACGTCGGCCCATTATCGGGTGCCGGTCTGCAACTTGGGAGCGGGCGGGATCCATTGTTACGATTTCGTGCATGGCGAGCCCGGCAAAAACCGACACCCTGACCATCCGATCGGGAACGCGGTCTGACGCGATCGAGATCACCGAGCTGGTGCAACGCGTGGTCCGCGAAAGCGGCGTGGAAACCGGCCTTTGCCAGATCTACGTGCCGCATACGACCGCGGGCGTCTTCATCAATGAGAATGCCGACCCCGACGCCCTGCGAGACATCCTCAACACGCTCGAGGCCCTGATTCCCTGGGAGAACGGCTACCGGCATGCCGAGGGCAACGCGGCGGCGCACATCAAGGCGTCGCTCGTGGGGACCTCGCAGACGGTGCCCGTCCGCAGCGGCCGCCTGGCACTGGGACGCTGGCAAGGCATTTACTTTGCCGACTTCGACGGCCCACGCGAACGGCAGTTCCAGGTGACGATACTGGCCTAGAAACGGTCTTGTTGACGGTCGGTGAAAAGCCGTAACCAGGCCGAAGATGCCGGTATATACTGGCTAGATTCTTTAGCCGGGGAGACGCATGCTTACCAGCATCAAGTCGGTCGGCAGCTATGTTCCGTCCGGCATCCTGACCAACGCCGATCTCGAAAAAATGGTCGAGACCTCTGATACCTGGATCCGCGAGCGGACCGGTATCGTCGAGCGGCGGATCGCGGCCGTCAACGAAACGGCGACCGACCTGGCTGCCGAGGCGGCGAAGGATGCCCTGAGGGCGGCCGGCTTACGTCCGGAGGACACCGACCTGATCGTCTGCAGCACGTCCACGCCGGACTCGATGTACCCGTCCGTCGCCTCGCGCGTACAGGAGCGCCTCGGCGCCCACGGCCCGGCGTTCGACGTGCAGGCGGCCTGTACGGGCTTTCTCGTGGGGATGAGCGTCGCCGATCGCTTCGTCAGCAGCGGCGAATCGAAGCAGGCGATCGTCATCGGCAGCGAGACGCTGACCAAGATCCTCAACTTCAAAGATCGCGGGACCTGCGTCGTCTTTGGTGACGGTGCCGGCGCGGTCGTCCTCGGACCGGGCGTCAATGGTGCGGGCATCAAATCCTGCGTGCTCGGTTCAGACGGCGCGGGAGGCGACCTGATCTATGTCGCACCCGGTGCTGACGGTCCGGAAGGACACGGCCGTCCCGAGATCCGCATGGACGGGCGCAAGGTTTTTCGCTTTGCCACCGAAATCCTGGCGCAGGCGACGCTCGAGGCGCTCGAGAAAGCGAATGTCCGCCTGGAGGACGTCAAGTTGATCGTCCCTCACCAGGCCAACGCCCGCATCATCGAAGCCGCCGGCAAGCGGCTCGGGGTCGGCGCGGACATCATGGTCAACGCGATCGCGAATTACGGCAACACCTCGACCGCCTCCATCCCGCTCGCGCTCAAGGATGCGCTGGCGGCCGGCCGCCTGAAGCGCGGCGACCAGCTGGTCCTGGTAGGGTTCGGCGCCGGGTTGACCTGGGGTGCCTGCGTGATCGAATGGGAGGGCGCGCCCGTCAGGGTCGCGGCCTAACCCATGTTTCGCCCCAAGACGCGGTACGTCGCTCTGCCGTCGCCACGGGCCGGCGTCGGCGAAGAAATCGACCGGCTCATCTGTCCGAAATGCGACACCTCGCTCGAGCCGGCGCGGCTGACTGCAGCACTCGGCGTCTGTTATCGATGCGGCTATCACTTTCGGCTTCGTGCGCCGGAGCGCATCGCGATGCTGGTGGAGCCGGGCTCTTTCCACGAAGAGGACCAGGGGATCACGGCGACCGACGTCCTGGGGTTTACCGATTCGCAGCCTTACGTAAAGCGCATCGAGCAAAGCCGCGCCACCACCGGCGCGAACGAGGCGGTCACCTGGGGTGAGGCTATGCTCGCCGGACACCGGCTGGTGCTGGTCGTCCTCGACTTCGCCTTCATGGGTGGCAGCATGGGAGCCGCGACCGGCGAGAAGATCACCAACGGCATCGAGCGTGCCGCGCACAGCAAGCTGCCACTGCTCATCATCTCGGCCTCGGGCGGGGCGCGGATGCAGGAGGGCATGCTCGCCCTGATGCAGCTCGCCAAGACCTCCGCTGCGCTCGGTCGGCTGGGGGCTGCCGGCGTCCCCTACATCTCATTGCTGACCGATCCGACGATGGGTGGTGTGACCGCCAGCTTTGCCTCGCTGGGCGACGTCATCATTGCGGAGCCGGGCGCGATGATCGGC
Organism: Candidatus Acidiferrum sp.; assembly: GCA_035602395.1. Classification (GTDB taxonomy): domain Bacteria; phylum Chloroflexota; class Dormibacteria; order CF-121; family CF-121; genus CF-13. The sequence goes on along the minus strand of DATNMH010000038.1, from coordinate 36,450 downwards.
TTTGCCGGGGCCCGCGTGATCCAGCAAGCGACCTACGAGACGCTTCCGGACGGCTTTCAGACCGCTGAGTTCCTGCTGGCGCACGGGATGATCGACCTGGTGGTGCCGCGGCCGGAGCTGCCCGCCGTCCTACGGCAGTTGCTGGAACTTTACGGTCCGAAGGCCGCCGCCCCCGACCTCCAGCTGCCGCGGCCGGCCAAGAAGACCGTCGCCCCAGCGCCCGCCGTCACCCGGTGAGCGACAACGGGAGCGTCGCCGCCGCCACCTGGGAACAGGTCGAGCTCGCCCGCCATCCTGACCGTCCCTACGCGCTCGACTACATCCATGCGATCTTCAGCAACTTTCTAGAGCTCCACGGCGACCGCGTGTTCGGGGACGACCACGCCATCATCGGAGGGCCGGCCAGCTTCGACTCGCGCACCATCATGGTGATCGCGCAACAGAAGGGCCGCAGCACGTCCGAGCGGGCGATGCGCAACTTTGGGATGGCCAACCCGGAGGGCTATCGGAAAGCGCTGCGGCTGGTCCGTCAAGCGGAACGCTTCAAGTTTCCGATCGTGGCCTTCGTCGATACCTCGGGCGCATTTCCCGGCGCCGGCGCCGAGGAGCGCGGCATCGCCTGGGCGATCGCGGAAAACCTGGTGGCGCTCTCGGCGGCTCGCATTCCCATCCTGACGCTCGTCATCGGCGAGGGCGGCAGCGGCGGCGCGCTCGGCATCGGTGTCGGAGATCGGCTCCTGATGATGGAACACTCGATCTACAGCGTCGCCATGCCTGAGGCCTGCGCCTCGATCCTCTGGCGTGATATCGCGAAGAAAGTTGAGGCGGCGAACGCCCTCAAGCTGACGGCTGTTGATCTGAAGCGTCTCGGACTCGCGGATGAGATCATTCCGGAACCGCCGGGGGGCGCGCAGAACGACTACGGGCTGGCGGCCGACGCAGCAGGAGCGGCGCTGCGCCGCCACCTCAAAAGCCTCGAAGCCATCGACACCGACCGGCTGGTGGAAGAACGCTACCAGCGCTACCGGAAGATCGGCGCAAGCTCTTAACATTTACATCAGGTGGCAACCAAAGCCCCAACCGATACGCCTGTCCGGCGCCGCGAGCGGCTGGAACCTTCCGTCTTTCGACTCCCGGTCGAGCGAATCCGCGAAGGCTATTACAGCGACGTCTATTTCAACCGTACCGTCGACGTGCTGCGCGCGGACCAGCGCCACCCCCACACGCTGATGCAGGTCTTCCAGAAGCAGCAGGCGGTGATCGGCGGCATGGATGAGGCGATCGCCATCGTCAAACTCTGCTCCGAGGATTTCTCGCAGCTGCGCGTGCACGCCCTCTACGACGGTGACGAGGTGTCGCCCTGGGAAACCGTGATGACGATCGAGGGCGATTATTCTCTGTTTGCCCGGCTCGAGACGGTTTATTTGGGCGTGCTCACTCGCCGCACCAAGGTCGCCACCAATGTGCGCCGCGTGGTCGATGCTGCCAAGGGCAAGCAGATCATCTTCTTTCCCGCTCGGCACGATCACCACCTGGTGCAGACCGGAGACGGGTACGCGGCCTACGTGTCGGGCGCGATCGGGGTTTCGACCGATGCGCAAGCCGCCTGGTGGGGCGGCAAGGGCACCGGCACCGTCCCCCATTCGTTGATCGCGGCCTACAACGGCGACACGGTGCTCGCCGCACGCAAGTACGCCGAATATGTCGACCCGTCCGTGAACCTGGTGGTCCTTGTCGATTTCGAGAACGATTGTGTTCGGACCTCACTCGAGGTGGCGCGCGCGCTAAAAGATCGGCTCTGGGGGGTGCGACTGGATACCTCCGAAACGATGGTCGACGTCAGCGTCCAGAAGCTGATGGGCGACTTCGACCCCCGCGGCGTCAACCCGCAACTCTGTCAGCTGGTCCGGCGGGCGCTCGACCGCGAGGGTTTTCAGCGTGTCAAGATCGTGGCGAGCGGCGGCTTCAACGTGGGGAAAATCGAGCGCTTCGAACGCGACCACGTACCGGTCGATGCCTACGGCATCGGCAGCGCCTTCTTCCAGGGCAACTTCGACTTCACCGCCGACGTGGTGATGGTCGAGGGACGGCCGTGCGCCAAAGTGGGTCGCCGCTACCGGCCAAACCCGCGACTCGAGCTGGTGACCTAGCCGTGCCCAACGTTACGATCGTGGTCGATGTGCTCAACGGCTTTTGCAAACATGGCAACCTCGCATCGCCGCGCTGCGATGCCGCCATCCCGAAGATCCGCGAGGTCATCGAGGAGCGCCTGAAGTCCGGCGACCACCTGATCTTCCTGGCGGATACGCACGACCCGAACGACCGCGAGTTCGAAGTCTTTCCCGTGCACTGCGTCCGCGGAACGATCGAGTCAGAGGTGGTTCCCGAGCTGCAGCCCTTGCTCCACGACGCCACACTGATCCGCAAGCGGCGCTACTCGGGTTTCTTCGAGACCGACCTTGACGAACGGCTCAAGGCGGCGCAGCCCGAACAGGTGACCGTCGTCGGCGTGTGCACCGACATCTGCGTCCTTCACACGGTCGCCGACCTGCGCAACCGCGATTACCGGGTGGTGGTGCCGGCCGCCGCGGTCGAGACCTTCGACGGCCCCGGGCATCCCGGCGACGAGGTCCAGCACTGGGCGCTGGCGCACCTCAAGAGCGTCCTCGGCGCCCGCGTGATCCAGGCCTAGTCTCCCTCGCCGCCTCAGTTGGCTAGCTGAGCCCGCTGATATAATATTACCCATCAATGTGAATAGGACATCCCCCCGGGGGACGGCTTCGTTCTGCCCCGCATGTGGCGCCCCGGTCAAGCCCGACGGCCGCTTCTGCTCGAACTGCGGACGGACCGTCGCTCGATCGCCTCGACGGTTCCGGGTCCGCCCCTGGATGGTGGTGCCGGCCGTTTTGCTGGCCTTGCTGCTGGTGGTGCTCCCGGGCGTCCTCTATGTATGGGCCGGCCTGCCGTCGACCGCCAACCTGAGCACCGCGCGACTCCCCCTTTCGACCCGCATCTACGACCGGACGGGCACCATCCTGCTGGCCGAGATCCATCAGGGATCAGAGCGGCGCCACATCGTGCCGCTGAGCCAGGTCGCAGCCGCGATGCAAAAGGCGACCATCGCCGTCGAAGACCGTACTTTCTACCAGCACGGCGGCCTCAACCTGCTGCGCACCGGGCAAGCAGGTCTCGATGACCTGTTGCATCTCCGCTTCAATCAGGGTGGCAGCACCATCACCCAGCAGCTCGTCAAGAATATTTATCTTTCGGGCGATCGCTCGATCCTGCGTAAGGTGGACGAAGCCATCCTCGCCGTCGAGATCGAGCACCAGTACTCGAAGGCGCAGATCCTCGAGGCCTACCTCAATCGCGTCTATTACGGCAACCGGTCTTATGGCGTGGAGGCGGCGGCGCAAACCTACTTCGGCAAACCGGCCAGCCAGCTCTCGCTCGCCGAAGCCTCGTTTCTCGCCGGCTTGCCCCAAGCCCCGACCGAGCTGGATCCCTACACCAATCCGAATGGCGCTAAAGCCCGCCAGCGCGTGGTGCTCGACGCCATGGTTCGGGCCCACGACATCATGGCGGCCCAGGCTCGAACCGCGTTCGCCCAGGCGCTCGCGTTTCAGAAACCGTCGACGGCCGACGACGTCAAGGCCCCCAGCTTCGTGCACTGGGTGGCGGCGCAGCTCGAGAAGACCTACGGCGACGAACTGCTCAAGAACGGAGGGCTGACCGTGATCACATCGCTCGACTGGAACCTCCAGTCGATCGCCGAACGCCAGGTCCGTGAGAAAGTCGTGGCGCTCCAGGGCCAGCACGTCACCGACGGCGCCCTGGTCGCGCTCGACCCGGCGACCGGGGCGGTCCTCGCCATGGTGGGCTCAGCCGGCGCCGATGTGCCGGGGGGTGAGTACAACATGGCGATCATTCCCCGGCAACCGGGATCCTCGTTCAAGATGTTCACCTACACGGCCGCCATCGAGTCGCAGAAATTCACCATGGGCTCATGGGTGCTCGACGAGCCGATCAACGTCCGCCTGAGCGACGGCAGCACCTACACACCCCACAACTACGACGGCGGGTATCACGGCTGGCAGCCGATTCCGTCCGCGCTGGGCAACTCGTACAACATCCCAGCCGTCAAGGTCGAACTGGGAACGGGCATCGATCGCGTCGTCGACGTTGCGCGGCGCATGGGGGTTGAGACCCTGACCCAGCCGGCCACGAGTTATCAGCCGAGCCTGACGCTCGGCGGCTACGAGGTGCCGCTGATCGACATGGCCTCGGGTGCGAGCACGCTGGCCGCCCAGGGGACCTACCGCCATCCGCAGGCGATCCTGAGCATCGTCGCGCAGGGCCAGACGCTCTACCGATACGACCCGCGGGTCAACCAGCGGGCGGCGCTCAGCCCGCAGGTGAGCTTCATCATGGCGGACATGCTCTCCAACGACCGGAACCGAACGCTTGCCTTCGGGTCCAACAGCGACCTGGTCATCCCCGGCCACCGCGTCGCCGCCAAGACCGGCACCACCAACGACTTTCGCGACAACCTGACCGTGGGCTTCACGCCGAACCTCGCCGTCGCCGTCTGGGTCGGAAACGCCGATCACACGCCGATGCTTCACGTGTCCGGCATCGTTGGCGCCGCCCCCATCTTTCACGGTTTCATGACCCAGGCGCTAAGCGGGCAGCCCGATAGCTGGTTTTCCGTTCCGGATGGCCTGCAGGCCGTCAACGTGAACGGCTACACCGCGTACCTGCTGCCAGGGACGGACCAGGTGGCACAGTCGCAGCAACCGGTGGCGCCGGCAGGATGCGACGAGGGTTGCGGCGGCGGTGGCGGCGGCGGCGGCGACCAGGGTCAGCACAAGAAGCACGGTTAGCAGATAAGCGCGGTCCGCCGCGCCGCCGGTTACGTCACTGCGTAACGGTGTTGCCGGCCTTGAGCGATTCGATCTCGCTCTTGAGTTCCGCGACTTGCCGTTCCAGCTTGGCGATTTCATCGCGCGTTGCCACCGGCATCGATGAGCGCATGCGGCGGCTGAGATCCTCGCCTCGACGACGGGTGTTGGATGCGAACTCCTCGAATCGCCGGCGGCCCTCCTCCCGGCTGACGTGCCCCTGGTGCAGCCAGGTGTCGATCAGGCGATCACCCTGCTCGAACGCCCAGCTCGCGGCGCCCAGCGCGATGGTGAAGCTGTCGCGGACGACCTCGCGAACGCGGTCGCTGGCTTCGGAGTGTTGATGCTCGTTGGGATCGTGATGCTCTGCCATGCGCTAAGTTTAGGGCTACGCCATGCCCATCTACGAATATCGCTGCCCGGACTGCGGTAAGCGGCCGTCGATTTTCTTTCGGAGCTTTGGCGCGGTGGAAGCCTCGCCGGCCTGCCCGCTCTGCGGCGGGCGGCACCTGACGCGCCTCATCTCCCGCACCGCCCAGGTCCTGTCCGAGGACAGCCGGCTCGATCGCCTGAGCGACAGTGACCTGTCCGACGTCGATGAGAACGACCCCAAGAGCATGGCGCGCTGGGCAAAAAAGATGGGCCAGGAGATGGGCGGCGACGAGCTTGGCGAGGACTTCGACCAGGTGGTCGACGAAATGGGAGACGGCGAGTCCAACGGCTCGGGCGGCCTGGAGGACGACGAGCTGTGACCCGGCCCCGCATCGACCGCATCCATGCCCGCGAGATCCTTGACTCGCGAGGCAATCCAACGATCGAAGTCGACGTGCTGCTCGTTTCCGGCGAGCTGGGCCGGGCCGCCGTCCCATCGGGCGCCTCGACTGGGGCCCACGAGGCGGTCGAGCTCCGGGACGGCGACAAGGGCCGCTATGCCGGCAAGGGCGTGCTCAAGGCCGTTGGCCACGTGAACGACGAGATCGCCGGCGCGTTGCGGGGCGTCGACCCGAGTGACCAGCGCGGCATCGATGAGCGCCTGATCAATCTCGACGGCACTGCCAACAAATCGCGGCTGGGCGCCAACGCGATTCTGGGTGCCTCACTCGCCGTGGCACGAGCGGCGGCGTTGGCGGCCCGCCTGCCGCTCTATCGTTACCTGGCGGGCGATCGCCAGCCGCTGATGCCGGTGCCGATGATGAACATCCTGAACGGCGGCAAGCACGCGCAGACCAAAGTCGACTTCCAGGAGTTCATGGTGGTGCCGGCCGGCGCTCCCAGCTATCACGAGGGGCTGCGCTGGGGCGCAGAAGTATTTCACGCGCTCAAAGAGAGCCTGCACCAGGCCGGGCTGAGCACCGGGCAGGGCGACGAGGGCGGGTTCGCGCCCGAGCTCGACACGAACGAGAAAGCGATGTCATTGCTGGTCGATGCCATCGAACGGAGCGGCCACCGCCCGGGTCAAGACGTCTTCATTGCGCTCGATCCCGCCGCCTCGGAGCTTTACCAGAAGGGACAGTATCAATTACAAGGCGAAGGGAAAACCCTGGATGCGGGCCAGATGATCGATCGCTGGGGTGACTGGGTCGATCGCTACCCGGTGATCTCCATCGAGGATGGGCTGGCCGAAGACGACTGGGACGGATGGCGCCAGCTCACCCAGCGCCTCGGCAAACGCCTGCAGCTGGTGGGCGACGATATTTTCGTCACCAACGTCGTGCGTCTTCGACATGGCATCGAGGAAGGGATCGCCAACAGCATTTTGATCAAGGTCAACCAGATCGGCACGCTGACCGAGACGCTGGAAACCATGGCGAGCGCGGCTCGCGCCGGATACTCGACCGTGGTCTCGCACCGATCCGGAGAAACCGAAGACACGTTCATCGCTGACCTGGCGGTTGCCACCGGCGCCGGCCAGATCAAAACAGGTGCGCCGTCGCGGTCGGAGCGAGTCGCCAAGTACAATCGGCTCCTACAGATCGAGGAAGAGGTGGGTATCACCGCACAGTATCCAGGACGCGCCGCGTTCGTCGGCATGCCTGGATCGCGGGTCGTCCCGACGTCAGGGTTGCGGGATTTCCCGCATGTCTAGACGAGTCCCCCCGGGCGGATTCTTCGGGGGCCCAGAGTCGCCCTTCGGCCGCCTGCCGACCGAGCCCAGCTTCCCCACCATCCGCGTCTCGCGACGGGGTGTCTTCTGGATCGTCGCCATCTCGGTGGCGCTGCTGATTCTGTTCCTACTCAAGCCGTTTGCGACGCTCTACACCGACTACCTGTGGTTCCGCGCGCTGGGCTACGGCGGCGTGTTTGGGACGCGTTTTGCCGCCCAAATCTGGTCTTTTTTCATCTTCGCCATCGTCTTCTGGATCATCGGCGGCGCGAACGTCCTGCTGGCACTCAATTCCAACCCCGGCCGGCGGCTATCGTCGATCGGCATTCGACAGCGGCCGCTGACGGCGCCCTCGACGATCCTCGCCCTGCTCGCCGTGTTCCTGCTCGGCCTGCTCTTCGGCCGGATTGCGGCCGGGTCGTGGCAAACGATCCTGGCCTTCCTCAATCAGAAGCCCTTCAACCTCCAGGATCCGGTCTGGCACAAGGACGTTTCGTTCTACGTGTTTACGCTGCCGTTCTACCGGTTCGTGTGGGGCTGGCTGTTGTGGGTCGTGATCCTGATGATGCTGGTCGCCGGCGGCCTCTACGCCTCCCGGGCCAACCTGCAGAACTTCGCGTTGCCGGTGCGCGCCATCCGGCATCTGTCCGTGCTGGCGGCCGCCTTTGCCCTTCTACTCGCGGTCCATTACCGGCTCGACATCTACGAGTTGCTGCTCAGTAAGCGCGGTTTCGTCTATGGCATCGGCTATGCGGACGCGGCCGCCCGCATTCCAGCCTACTGGATCATGACGGTGCTAATGGCGTTGATCGCCATCGGCCTAATTATTAATTCGTTTGGGGCCCGCCTCATCGCGTTATCGGCGGCGCTCGTCGCCTGGCTGGGCGCGGCGTTCATCCTGTTAGTCATCTTTCCGGGCGTCGTTCAGCGGTTCCAGGTCGCGCCGAGCGAACTGTCAAGGGAAACGCCCTACATCAAGAACCAGATCGACTTCACACGGCAGGCGTGGGGCCTCAGCGCGATCGCCGATCGGCCATTCACGCCGCAGGACACGCTGACCGCCGACAAGGTGGCGAACAATCCGCAAACGGTCCAGAACGCGCGCCTCTGGGATCCGCAGCAGGCGCTTCCCGCCACGCTGGAGAACCTGCAGAGCTTGCGCACCTACTATCAGTTCTACCCGGACGAGGTGGCGGTCGACCGCTACCAGCTCGGTGACCAGTACCTGCAGCTGCTCCTCGCCGCGCGTGAGTTGAACCCGGACAAGGTGCCGGCCAGCACCTGGGTCGCCCTCAAGTTGCAGTACACGCACGGCTACGGCGTAGTCGCCGCCCGCGCCAACGAGGCAACCGCCCAGGGCGACCCTGTCCTGACGCTGCAGGACATCCCACCGGCCGGTGTTCCCGCCGTCACGCAGCCCGCCATCTACTTTGGCCGCCACACGTCCAACTACGTATTGACTGACTCGAAGCAACCCGAATTCGATTACCCGTTCACCACCGACCAGTACACGGAGTGGAAGGGCACGACGGGGGTGCCGTTATCGTCGGCGCTGCGGAGCCTGGCCTTCGCCGTTCGTTTTGGCGACATCAACATGTTGATCAGCCCCCAACTCACCTCCCAGACGCAAGTGCTGTTCAATCGCGCCGTCCTGGATCGCGTCAGCACCCTGGCACCGTTCCTGCAGTTTGACCAGGATCCATACGTCGTCGTCGTCGATGGCCACATCTACTGGATCCTCGACGGCTTCACCACGACCGACCACTTCCCCTATAGCGAGATGCCGCCCGATGATGGGGGTCCGTTGACGGGGGTCAACTACGCGCGTAACTCCGTCAAGGCGGTGGTCGACGCCTACACCGGCAATACGACCTTCTATCAGATCGACACCAAGGATGCGATCGCGAACACGTACGCCTCGATCTTCCCTGGACTCTTCAAACCGTTCAGCCAAATGCCTGCGGGGCTGCAGGCCCACATCCGCTATCCCCGCGATCTGTTCAACCGGCAGGCCGAACGCTTCACGTACTTTCATATGACTGATCCAACGGTCTTCTATCTGCGGTCAGATCTCTGGAACATCGCAAAGGAAAACCTGGCGCAGGGCGCTGCTGCCTCGCCAATTCGACCCTTCTATGTCATCAGCCGGCTCCCCGGCGAGCCCAAGGAAGAGTTCCTCACGATCCTGCCCTACACGCCCAACGGCAAGACGAACATGATCGCCTACCTCGCGGCCCGTTCCGATCAACCTGATTACGGCACGCTCTTCGATTTCCGGTTCCCCAAAGACAGCCTGGTCGTCGGCCCACAACAGGTCGAGGCCAACATCGACCAGGCGCCGTTGATCAAGTCGCAGTTCACGCTTTTGAATGCCGCGGGCTCGAGCGTGATCCGCGGCAACCTCCTCGTCCTCCCGATCGAGACCTCGCTGCTCTACATCGAGCCGGTCTATCTCGAAGCGACCAACGTCGCCAAGCCGCAGTTGAAGAAAGTGATCGTCGCGACCGGCCAGAACGTGGCAATGGAAGACACGCTCGACAAGGCCCTGGCATCGCTCCTCGGCACCGCCACGCCCACCGCCCCCGCCGGCACCGGCCCGCCCGCAAGTGGCACCGTCGCCCAGCTGATCGCCCAGGCGAAGTCCCACTATGACCTGGCGCAGGCTGCCTTGAAGAGCGGCGATTTCACCACGTACGCGAAAGAAATTCAGACCGTCGGGAGCATCCTGAACCAGCTGGCGGCCCTGCAATCGACGGCGCCGTCGCCAAGCGCCTCCCCTAAAGCCTCGCCCTAAGCGCACCCGCCGGTCCGCGCGCGCATGAAAAAGGGCGCTTGCCCTCGGCAAGCGCCCGTCCGAGCCCCCGGAACCTGGTTGGTTAGTGACCGCCTGCCACGATATCGGCGACGGTGAGGACGACGGCGGCGACGGCGACGAGAAGAGCGACAAACCGGTTCATGAGCAGGCTCCTTCGCGGCAGCGGATGCTCCGACCGATTGGCCGGAACTTAACACCCGGTGCAGGCGGTGTCAATATACTTTCTAAAAGTGGTGTAGTGGAGCTATACTTCTGTGAGCTTTATGAACTCGGTCGGTGAGCGTCTTCGACAAGCGCGGCTGGCTCGGGGACTGACGCAGGAACAGCTCGCCCGCGGGGTGGCGACCAAGGGATTCATCAGCCAGGTCGAGTGCAATCGCGCCACGCCCTCGCTTTCCAAGCTGCGCTTGATGGCAGAGCGCCTGGGCATGCCGCTCGGCCACTTTACCGGCGATCCCTCACCAATGGAGCTCACTTACCTGCGCAAGAGCGCGGAGCTCGCGGTCAAGGCCAAGGAACCCGCGCACGCCCTCGCCCTCGTCGACGAAGCGGCCCCGCTCGCCAGCACCGCCAACGAACGGGCCGATCTGCAGCGGGTCCGTGGCAAGGCGCTCGACGCGCTCGGCCGGCTGCCCGAGGCGCTGATCGCGCTCCAGACGGCCGCCGCCGATGCGCCCCCCGACGACCCCGAGTTGAACGGCGCGATCTACACGGAAATCGCCACGGTGCTCAATGAGCAAGAGCAGTTCAATTTCGGCGTCGAGGCCGGCCGGCGGGCCCTGCTCTGGCTGGAGCGCGCCAAGCATGCCGATCCCGCGTTGCGATCCCGGGTACTCACCAACCTCGGCCGCTCCTGCTGGGGCCTGGGACAGCTGGAGGAGGCTCACCGCTTCTTCGTCCAGTCGTTGGAGGCGGCAACCGACGCCGAAAGCCTGTTCCGAATCGCGAATGCCCACATGTCGCTGGGTGTCACCGCCCGGGCCAAAGGCCTCTTCGATGAGGCGATCGAGCATTGCAATCGCGCGCTCGAGATCCACGCCCGCATCGGGCAGGAGCGCGCTGCCAATCGGATCCTCAACAACATCGGTGACATCCACTACGCCGCGGGACGAAAGGCGGAAGCCTGGGATGCGCAGTCTCGCTGCCTTCAGCGCGCCCGCCAACTCTCTGACGATTTGGCGGTCGGCAGCACCGCCGGGGCGCTAGCCCGCTACGCGCTCGACGCGGGAAAGGACGCGGACGCGTTGGAACTCGCTCGCAAAAGCCAGCGCGCCGCCGAACGGTCACAGGACCATCTGCACCAGGCCCTCGCGGCGGCCATCGAGGGAGCCGCCGCTGAACGCCTCGGTCACCCGGTGGTCGCCGATCGGCGCTTTAGGGCCGCAATCAGGATGCTCGTCGACCGCGAGGCCAGCGGAAAGCTCGGCGAGGTGTGCGCCATGTACGCGGACGTGCTTCGCCACCGTGGTGAGCAAGACCGAGCCTTCGCCGTCATGCGGATGGCGGCGGAGCGTGACTTCAGCAATCTCCCCGCGCTCCTCAGGGCGGGGACGTGAGGGAGACCGAGGGGCAAGGTCTCACGGCGACGGTGCTGGTGGCGGACGACGAGGACGCCAGCCAGCGAGAGCTTCGCACCTTGCTCGAGCGCGGAGGGTATCGCGTGATCACGGCCGGCGATGGGGCGGCGGCATTGCGCACCCTGGCCGCCCACGAATGCGACCTCGTCCTCTGCGAAGCGGTGCTCCCCGATATGGATGGCTTCGAGGTCTGTCGGGCGATCAAGCAGGCACCCGCGACGCGCGAGATCCCGGTGGTGCTGCTGATGTCCGGGGATGACGAGGTGCAGCGCGAGCGCGCCATCCAGGCGGGCGCCGATGACGTCGCGGTCAAGCCCGTCGACCGCGCCCGGTTGCTGACGCTGGTGCGCGTGCAGTTGCGCATTGCTGGGCTGAACGGGCAGTTGCACAAGCTCGAGAGTGTGGTCGTCACCCTCGCCCGCGCCGTCGAGGATCGGGACCACACCAGCGCAGGCCTGTCGGAAAAAGTCGCCCATTGGGCCATGCAGCTGGGCAGTGCCCTCGAGCTGCCGGACGATCAGCTGACGCTGCTCTACCGAGCCGCGCTGCTGCACGACGTCGGCACCGTGAGCGTCCCGGTCGACGTTCTCTCGAAGCAGGGGCGGCTCGACCCCGGAGAATTCAGCCAGGTGAAACGTCATCCGATCGTCGGCGAGGAAATTCTCGCCGCGCTGCCGAGTGCCGAACAGGTGCTGCCGGCGGTTCGGCACCATCACGAACGGGTCGACGGCGCCGGCTATCCGGACGGACTCGGCGGTGAAGACATTCCGTTGTTTGCTCGCATCATCGCGATTGCCGATGCCTTCGTGGCGATGAGCAACGATCGCCCCTACCGTCCGCGGCGACCGCGCGACGAGGTGATTCGCACCCTGCGACAGGGTGAGGGCAAGCAGTGGGACGCCACGCTCGTCGAACGCTTCCTGCAGCTGGTGGACCAGACCGACGCGACCTCGCTACCGGAGGCGCAGACCGCGGGCTAGCCAATCAGGCCGACCTGGCATTTGCCGGAACCCGTTGCATCGGCGGTTTTGCCAGCCAACGTCCGTCTTTTCGCTCCAGCGTCCAGCCCTCTTCGTGAAGCATCCTGTGATGTCGGCCACACACCAATGCGAGGTTGCCGAGCGCCGTCTTCCCCCCTCGCGTCCACCAGACCACATGGTGTCCGTCGCACCACGCGGCCGGTCGATTGCAGTGGTTGACCACGCAACCGCGGTCGCGAGCGACGAGTGCTCGGCGCGTCGGCGCCGGGATCCGCTGGTGCGCGTGGCTCGTTTCGCTTTCAAGCTCGGCCCGTCCGAGCAACCAGCTGACGGAGGGATCGCACGCGTGCCGCTGCGCGGTTTCGATCGGAATCGGTCCGACGCCTTCGAGGTGCGCGGGCGGCGCGCCGGGAATCCCGGCCAGGGTCTCAGCGCTGGCTGTGATGACCAAATGCGGCCGCTGGCCGCCGGCGGAGCCCAGCTTGCTGCCATCGAGCGGTCGACGCGCCAGCTCGACCAGGGCGTCGACGCGGCGCTGCGCGGGCGTCCGGTCGTCATCCTTTCGGGGCGGTGGCATCAGGGCAGCGAGCGCCGTCTTGAGCGTCGCGCCACCCTCCGCATCGAGCAGGCCTTCGAGGTGGACCAGCCCGTCCTTCACGTCGCTGATATGGAGGTAGCGGCGCGTGTACGCGCGGTTGGCTTCGGCAAGCGCCGCCGCGTGATCGACGCGATACTCGAACGCCTTGGCCACGCCGGCAAATTGACCCGGGTCCATGGTTTCCGCGGCCTTCAAGAGACTGGTCTCTTCGCCTTGGACCGCCGCCGCGCCCACTTTCTCGGCCGTGCGGGCCAGCAGGGCCACGTGCTGGTAGCCGACGTCCCCGCTGGCGAAGGCCTGACGGGTCTGCGGCAGTTGCTCCAGCTGGCGCGCGATCGTGACCCGCTCCATCGCGGCGCCGCCGGAGAGCTTCGCCTTCCAGCGCAACCAATCGATGAGTGACACGGCGCCGTCCGCCTTGTACTCACCCGACCTGTCGAAGCGTCGCAGCCCGCCGGCGAAGACCGCCTCCAGCTGCACGACCGACTCGCGGATCTCGACCAGTTCTTCCCCGAGGTCGGTCTGATCGACGTCGCGGAGCCAGGCGGGGAGCCTTCCAATCAGGGCTTTCAACTGGCCCACCGGACTCCCGTGGCGATCGCCTGACGAGGCCATACTGCCATGGTGACGTACGGTTCCGACAGCTGTATGTCGCAATTTGTGGGGCGGCGAAAATATCTATCCCGATAATCTCGGCTCGTCCCGGGCGGCAGCCCCCAGGAGGCGCTCGACGATCACGCAGTCCATCCACTTGCCATCGAGTTGCCCATGTCGGCGATAGGTTCCGACCTCGCGAAAGCCCAGCGCGGCACAGAGCCGGCGGCTCGCCAGGTTTTCCTGAAAGATGCGCGACACCAGCTTCCAGAAGCCGCGCCGCTCGGCCTCCGTGATTAATGCGCCCATGGCTAGCCGGCCCGCGCCGTGACCGCGCGCGCCGCGAGCGACGTAGATGGCGAACTCCGCCACGCCGGCATAGGCGGACCGGGGCCGGTACTCCGACGTCCACGCAAAACCAAGGACCCGGGGGCCCTCCTCGACCACCACCGCCGCACAGCGGCCGGCTCGAGTCCGCAACAGCTCCCTAATTGCCTCGGCCGTTCGAGGCTCGGTTTCAAAGGTGGCCGCGCGGTCCTCGATGCCCTGGTTGTAGATCTCCGCAATAGCAGGGGCATCGCGGAGCTCTGCCAGGCGGGCTTTCAGGCTGGTCGCCACTTTCTCAGAATCCTCTAATCGCGCTCAGCGTCGGCGCTCATCCTGGGGCGCGATCCTGAATCCAGCAAGAACCGGACGCTGACATGAGCACCCTACATTCGCTCCTCGACAACGCGGCGACCGCAGGCAGCCTGTATGGCTGGCGGATTGATGCCATCCTGCTCGGCAGCATGCTGTGGGCCCTGACCGCCGGCTCCGCACAGCTCCGGCTGGCGATCAACCGCTAGTCCGGCCATTCTTCCGGCCGGTCGACATCGGCACCGATCTCCTCCGCGAGACTCACCTCGATGATGGCGTCCGGATGGGCGTTCACGACGATCTGACCTCCCCGATCGCCTTGTAACTGCATCAGGTCATGGAAAAATCGACGATCGAACACCGGCGGATTGCCGCGGTGGTCGCCAAAACGCGGAACGACGATCCGCCCGGGTAGAAACGCACGAAGCAGCTCCTGGATAGCCTCCGAAGTCAGATAGGGCTGATCGGCCACGCCGATCAAGGCGGCGGTCGCCGTTTCCGGTAGGGCGCGTATGCCAATCGCAATTGAGCTGCTGATTCCATCTTCGGGATGGGCGTTCTCGACCATCGTCAGCGGCAGCCCTGCGAGCGCGTCACCGAACGCAGGGTCGTCCGAGACTACGACCACGACCGGTTGAAGGCCGGCCTCCAGGAAACAGCGGGCGGTTTTTCGGACGAGGAGCTCACCCCGGTACGGTTGGAGCAGCTTTTGGCGACCAAATCGAGTCGATAATCCCGCAGAGAGCAGGATCCCGGCAATCAGGCGAGGGCCGCGGCCTTCAGCTCCTGGTCGACGCAACTTGCAAACCGCTGGGCCATCCGCTGTGCGACCTCTTGCACGATGCCGGTGCGTCCGAACTGGGCCACCACGCCGCTCACCGCCAGGTCGGTGGTCATGACGACACTGGTCCCCTTGTCGCTCGGCTCGAGTTGCGCCGTCATTGTCGCCGAGGCGCCCCCTCGTCCACGGGTTTCGTTGCCCGCCGCCTTAACGGCCACCGTGTGTGTCGCCTCGTCCTTGCTCTCGATCGTGATCTGGCCTTTGTACGAAACACCGATCGGCCCTAGCTTGACCTCGACTTTGCCCTCATAGGTCTTGTCATCGATTACCTGGGTGAGGGACGCGCCCGGGACGCAGTGCGCGATTTTCGGCACATCGAGGAGGTAGGCCCAAGCGGCCTCTACCGGGACTGCCAGTTCGAACTTCGTGGTGATGACCATGGCTTTAGCGTACTGATTTCCGCGCCAGCCTGCGAGACTCAATTGGTGTTGCCGCGGCTCGTCATGTCTCTCCGAGAATAAAAGCGGCCGGCACCTCGCGGTTGCCGGCCTTCGAGCGCCTGTTGAGGCGAGTTTACGTCAGGACACGGTGATCGGCGTGCCGGGGTCCACCAGGTGGATCCAGGTGAGGCCGGCCGGAAGGTGCATCGGCTTGCCGTCGGCCCCGAGGATCTTCAACGGTTGCTCGGTATCGGTGAGGTCCCACTTTGCCGGGTAGCGATGCCCCTGGGTGAAGACGTCGGCCGGGCCGGTCCCCTGCAGGTCGAAGTCGACGGCGGGCGCGCCCAGCACGTCAGTGAAACCTGCGTCGTGATGCGCCACCTGGATCAGGATCACGTTGACCGGCTTGATCGGCTGACCGGTGTTCCTGTCGATCAGCGGGCCCAGCTCGGTTCCATATGAATAGGCTGTGTCCGCCGAGGAGTAGGTGTACGTGACGCGATGGAAGTTCGTTTGGTCGAACACGATATGGTTGGCGACCGCGGGAGCAGGGCTCGCAACCGGTGTTCCTGGCGTCGGCAGCTGGTAGGTGACGCGCGGCGCGTACTTCTGCACGCCCTGAGCCAGGCGGTCCCCGTCTGTATAGAGGTTGTGTGGCGCGCGGCGGCTCGGGTCGCGGGCGAAGTAAACGCCGCCATCGCTGCCCTCCGTGAGGCTCGGGATGTGCTCCGCCGCGATCATGTCCAAGACCTTCTGGTTGGCGCCCGAAAGGAAGATCACGCCATGGTAGGCGTGCCAGAGGTGAATCGTTACCGGGCGGGCGCTGCGCACGGGCTCGATGCGCTGGCTGCCCGACGGCTTGAAGTAAATCACGGTCATCCGGGTGATCCCGCCTTCGGCGAGGTACTCGTAGACGAGGTCCGCCTGCTGCAGCCCCGATTGGGGCCGTGCCAGGATCGAGTTCTCGACCTGCACCATCGCGGGGCCGAGACGGCTCGGCGTTGGCGTCGGGGTCGCGACCGGACTAGCGCTCGCGGTGCACCCGGCCAGCAGGCTCAACGCCAGGCCGCAAGCGAGCACGGAAAGACGTCCGTTTACGTTCTTCATTGGCAGCCTCAGTATAAGAAAAGGCGATAGTGTAGCCCGCGTCATCGTGTGGTACGTTCCAAGGGATGCTGCCGCACGAGATGCTCCAGAGTCAGACGCAGGTCGAGCGCTCCCTGCTCAGCCGGACGATGGGCTGGCTGGGGCTATCGCTGGCGCTTACCGCGGGCGGCGTGATCGCCTACTACTCCGGCTTGGTGCCGACGCTTCCCTGGTTCCTCTACTTCATCGTGGCGATTGGCTTGATCTTCGGAATCCAGGCGACCGCGAACAGCAAGAACACAAGCCTGGCTGTCGGGCTGTTCGCCCTCTTCTCAGTGGTGGAAGGCCTCTTCATCGCGCCAGTGCTTTCCTTCTATCCAAGCGATGCGGTTGTCAATGCCCTGCTCGGCACGGTTGGCATCTTCCTGGTAGCAGCCTCCGTCGTCTACCTGACCAGCATCAACATGGCGGCCTGGGGCCGCTATCTTCTCGGGGCCCTCCTGCTCGGCATCCTCGTCAGCCTCGGCACGCTGATCTTCCACCTGCCGATAAGCCAGCTGGCGATCAGTGCGTTCCTCGGCGTCGTCTTCGTCGGCCTGACCTTCTTCGACTTCTGGCGGGTCAAGGCCCAGCGAGCGGGCGACAACAATTCGCTGCTGCTGGCGCTCAGCCTCTACCTGGACTTCATCAACCTCTTCCTCATCCTTCTCCGCATCTTCGGCGGCCGCCGAAACTAACCGGCGATAAACCGGCGGCCCGCTGACTTGCCTAGGCGGCGATGCCTATCTTGCGGAGGGCGGGACCGAGTTCGCGTAGGTCGCGCTTGTGGCGTTCCCGCCAGTCGAGGATGAGATCGGCAAAGGCCGACTTCGAGAGCCGCTCACGTCGAACGGTGTTGGTCTTCGGGTCCGTGATCTCCAGTTCCACCCAGACGACTCCGGACGAAACCAGGCGCGCGGGGTAATCGTTCTCTTCGATCAACCGAACTAGCTCAAGCTCTCCAAGCATTTCCATCCACCTCGACGAAAACACGGTTCCGACGGCTCTTATTCGTACCCAACGGGGATTCCGCGGAAAACCGTCACTGTTTGAAATCAGGCCGTCGCCGGATGCTTAAAGACGCCCGGTAAACTTAGCCCAGTGCTGACCGATCTTCACATGCATTCCACGGTCAGTGACGGCTGGCGCGATCCCGATGAGGTGGCCCACCTGGCCGCCGACCACGGCGTCCGGGTGATGGCGCTCACCGACCACGACACGTTCTACGGTGTGAACCGGGCGCGTGCCGTGGCCCACCGTCGCGGCCTCGGCTACGTGACTGCCCTCGAGGTCACGACCTATCCCCACAACCAGATGCGGCACATCCTCGGTCACGGCGTCGACCCCAACCATCCGCAGCTCCTCGCGATCCTCAACCGGACCCAGGGTGTCTTCCGCAAGCAGACGGAGGCCTGGATCAAGGTCCTGGAGGAGAAGGGAATCGGCCGGGAGCTGGGGCTGAGCGCCTTTGCCTTCAAGCCCACCGTGATGCCGGGTGCCGTGCTCAAGCTCGTCCTGCAGCACGGGTTGATGACCGAGTCCGATGCCTGGGCCAGCGTCCGCAAGGCGGTCGATTTCATGCCGGCCGAGTTCTACGCCCCGCTCCCCTCCCCGCGCGAGGCGATCGATGCCATCCACGCCGCCGGCGGCCTGGCCGTGCACGCCCATCCCGGCTCCGTCCCGGACCAGGCCCTGATGAAGGAGGTGCTGCCGATGCTCGACGGTCTGGAGGTTTACACGCGCCGGCACAAACCAGAGCAGATCCCCGTGTACGAGGAGCTCGCCCGGCAGCACGGCCTGCTGATGACGGTGGGGACCGACTACCACGGCTTCAACGGCGACGACTACGTGGCTCCAAAAAAGGTGATCGACATCCGCTACCTGGAAAAGTTGGGCTCACGGGTTGAGTGGCCGGCGGTGGAGCAAGCCAGCTGAGCCCCACGCTGGTCGCGGCACCGGTGGCCGACGCCCGGGCGGCGCTGCTCGAGCTGGGCGGCCGCGAGGCGACCGGGGTCGCCGCCGCCATCGAGGCATTGGCCTCGGAGCCGCCCTTCCAGGTGATGGCGACGGCATCGCTGGCGGCACGGCCGCAATGGGCCGGGCTGGTCGACGACCTCTTCGAGCGACCCCTGTTGAAGAATGCGAAGGCCGGCCTGCGTAATGCCCTGATGTCGACACTGACCGGCGACACCTTATATCGCAATGTCTTTTTTTCTTTCGCGGACGCCGTCATCCTCTGGCATTACGGCCACACCCAGGAGCGCACCGGCACCGCCCGGCTCGATGCCACCTACGATGCGCTGCAGCGGTTGCTGGCCGGCGCCGATGCGTTTCTCACGACCGCCCCAGCGAAGGTCGAGCCTGACGTCGAATATTTCCACCGGCTGAGACGGGTGCGGCTCACGCGCGACAATGCCTATCCAATGCTGCGGCGGGCCGGCCGGCTGCTGGGCGCGGTGGAGGCGGAGGTCACGCAAGAGCGGCTGCACGCGGTGCGGGGCAGCATGCTGACCAGCTACGTGACCTTCAGCGCCCAGGTGATCGCGATGGCCCGCGCGCTGCGCGCCGAGCGTCATTCAATCGACCGAACGGATGTCCTGAGTGGGCTGCGCGCGATCACGACCCTGCTGGCGACGCCGCCGGCTGCACTGGCCGGCTGACCGAGAGCCGGGGCAGTGTTGCCCCGAGGCCGATCATGGCCAGCGCCCCTAGGGCCATTGGGAGCAGCGCGAACCTGAAATGGCCGCTCCAGTCCCAGGCAAAGCCGCCAAGAGCGGGGCCGAAAAAGGCCGCCCCGTAACCAATCGTCAACATCAGACCGGTGGTGCGGGCGACCTCCGAGGGCATCATCAGCGCGGGCAGACCCAGGTTGAGGATGAACGCCATGCTGCTGCCGGCTCCCGCGATCCCGGCCCAGATGGGCGCGGTCTCCACCGGCGCCAGGATGTAGCCGGTGACGCCGACGACGGATCCCAGTCCAGCGAGAACGAACGGCCATCGCCGTCCGACCATCGCATCCGCGGCGATCGTCAGCAGCAGGCTGATCGGCAGTTGCATGAAGTTGAGCACGCCGAGCGTGAGGGGAATCAGGTTATGGGCGTGACGCGCATCGAGCGTGTCAGGGACCCAGGTATTCATGCCGAAGTAGACGATGCTGGCGGTACCCATCAAGAGCCCGATGCGCAGCATGGGGCCGCTGCGCCAGTCAGGAAACCAGGCCGCGCCGATTTGAGGACTCGTTTTCATCGCTGGCGTGAACGCCAGCCAGAGCACCAGCACAAGGGCAGCCGGCAGAGCCCACACGGCGAGCGCACCCTGCCAACCAAGCGGATTGATCAAGAGCGGCAGGGTGACCGTCGCCGCGATGACCTCGCCCACGAAAATGCCGTTCGTGTAGATGGCGATGCCCCGACCGATCCGCTCGGGCAACCAGGCCTGCACCAGGCTCGGAACGGCAGGCTGGCTGACCGCGATCCCAAGCGACAGCACCACCGTGAAGATGAATAGCGCCGCAGCGTTCGGAAGTGCGCCACGAAGCGCGGCACCCACGGCAAGGAGTGCAAGTCCATAGGTCACCGCCTGGCGCGCTCCAACCCGGCTCACCAGGTAGGCGCCCGGGATCGCGCCGACCGCCATGACCAAGACCGGCAGGGATGTCAGCAACCCGCCGGCACTGTAGGAAAGCGCCAGCGCATGGTGGAGCGCGGGCAGGGTCGGCGGGACACTCAGGACCACGGTGCGCAGGTTGATGCCGACCAGCCAGAGCAGGATCAGAATGACGGGCCCGGGCGTCGCCCGACGCGAGTGGCGCGTTAGTGCCATACGAGCGTTTGAGACGTTCCTAGAGACCGCCGACAGGTAGCTCCTCGATCAGGACGGTCGGGCTACCGCAGAAGCCGCCCGCGAACATGAAGCGCAGGTCGTCCGCCACCGCGACGATCTTCTGCATCAAGGCGATCACGTTCCCCGCGACCGTCAGCTCCTTCACGGGCCTGGTCAACTGCCCATGCTCGATCCAGTGCCCGGTCAATCCCAGCGAAAACTCGCCGGAAACGGGATTGACGGTGTTGAGCCCGGAGAGCTGGGAGACGTGCACGCCGTTGTCGACGCGCGCCAGCAGGGCGTCGCGGGAAAGCTCGCCAGGCGTCAGCACCAGGTTCGAGACCCCGACCTCGGGCACGCTCTTGTAGGAGCGAACCGCGCTCCCGGTCGACTGGCTCCTGGTTCGTGTCGCCGTGTAGGTGTTGTGCAGGTAACCCTTGAGGACGCCGTCGGCGATCAGTTCGGTGCGGCGCGCCGGCACACCCTCGCCGTCGAAGGGCCGGCTCGCCAGGCCTTCCGGTAGACGCGCGTCGTCGGTGATGGTCACGATCGAGGCGGCGACTCTTTCGCCGACCTTCCCCGCCAGCAACGAGCGCCGCTTGATCACGGCGTCGGCGCTGAAAGAGCTGGCCAACACCCCGAGGATCATCGCCGCCGCATGGGGATGCAGCACGACCGGGACGACCGCCGTGGGCACCGGGCGAGCCCCCAGCAGCCCGGCGGCGTTCTCCACCGCCTCTTTCACGACACCGGCCAGGTCCAGCTCCTCCATGTCGCGACCATGCGTGAAGGCGAAGCCCGACTGCATCTCGGAATCCTGTTCCGCGATCGTCTCCAGGACGCCGTAGGCGACGGTGCGCTCGAAGGATGCCTTAAGTCCACGTGTGTTGTAGATCTCGACGTGGCCCGTGCCGTCGCTGTAGACGGCGTCGCTCACGCGTCGCACGCGCGGATCGAGCGATGTCGCGCGCCGCTCCATCTCGAGCGCGAAGTCGATCTTCCGTTGCGGTTCGACGCGGCCGAGTGCCGGCGAGGCAAGGCCCGGGAGCGGCTGCGCGGCCAGCGTCTCGGGCAGCACGTTGGCCTCGTCGTCATGGTTGAAGCGGCCGTTCTCGAGGGCCTCATCGACCAGGGCGTCGAGCGCGCCGGGCTCGGTGTCCGAGGTGTAGGAGAAGCCGACGCGATGCTCCAAGAAGGTCCGCACACCGATCCCGCGGCTCTCGGCCGAGACCAGCGACTCGATCTCACCCTTGTAGACGCGGACCGTGAACTCGGTCCCGCCGGAGATATAGACCTCGGCATCCTCGGCGCCCCGCGCCTTGCAGCGCGCGAGCACGCGCTCGCCGATCGGGTTCACTGCCGCATCGCGCCGCCGGGCACCACGCCGGTGCCACCGACCGTCAGCTCGGAGATCCGGATGGTCGGCTGACCGACCGACACCGGGACCCCCTGCCCTTCCTTGCCGCAGGTGCCCGGGGCAAGCTTGAGGTCATTACCGACCATGTCGATCTTGTGCAGGGCCCGCGGACCGTTGCCGACGATGGTGGCGCCCCGCACCGGCCGGCCGACGCGGCCACCCTCTATCAGGTATCCCTCGGTGACGGCGAAGACGAAGTCGCCGCTGGTGACATCGACCTGGCCGGCGCCCAGCTTCTTGGCATAGAGCCCGTGGGGCGTGGCGGCGATGATGTCCTCGACCGAGTGCGCCCCTGCGGCGATGAACGTGTTGGTCATTCGAGGGATCGGCAGATGCTGGTACGACTGGCGGCGACCATTGCCGGTAACCGGGTGGTCCTGCTGACCGGCTCGAAGCCGGTCATACATGTAACTGACCAGGATGCCGTCCTGGATCAACACGTTGCGGCGCGTCGGCACGCCCTCGTCGTCGACGGCGAGCGTGCCCCAGCGGCTGGGCATCGTGCCATCGTCGATCGCGGTGACGATCGGGCTGGCGACCGCCTGGCCGATCTTGCCGACGAAGACCGTCGATCCCTTGCCGACGAAATCCGCCTCCAGCCCGTGGCCGCAGGCTTCGTGGAACAGAACGCCGCCGAATTCATTGCCGACCACGACCGCCATCGGGCCCGCGGGCGACGGCGCGGCGTCGAGCAACGCGACCGCTCGCTCGGCGGCGGCGCGAGCGTACTCGGCCGCCGAGGTGTCGTCGAAGAATTCGAAGCCGCGCTGCATGCCCGGCGCTTCCATCGCGGTCTGGATCTCGCCGTTGCGTTCGGCGACGGCGTGCACCATCAGCCGCACACGAGTCCGCGAATCGGTATGACGCGTCCCCTCGGAGGTCGCGACCAGGACCTCCTGGGCGCTCTGCCCATAGCCGACCGCGACCTGCTTGATGGCGCCGCTCACGGCGCGGGCAGCCTGGTCGGCCTCCAGCAGCAGCTCGATCTTCGCCGCCGGTCCGATCGTGTCTGGCGGAACCTCGATGCGCTGCGGCTGACGCGGCGCACCCACGAGCTCGCCAAATGCAAAGCGCCCGCCACCGCGGCGCCCCACCTGCGCGGCGAGGTCGGCGGTCTTCAACAGGCCGTCCTCGGATAAGTCCTCGGTGTACACGTAGCTCACCGTCCCCTGGTGGATGATGCGCAAGCCAGCACCGAGGTCGTTCCCGGAGCTGACCCGCTGCACTTTGCTCTCCTCGACGCTGATCGATTGGTTTCGCTTTCGCTCGACGAAGAGCTCGACGAAATCGGCGCCCGAGCGCAGCGCGCGCTTGATGACGCTGTCCACCAGGGATTGGTCGAGCAGTGGCATCAGGTTGAGTGTACCGACCTTTTCCGTCGCGCTCGTTTTTCAGATGGCAGGAGTCGCATCAACTCCTTGGCGACGGCGTCGAGTGGCTTGACGTTGCCTTCGGCGCGACAGAGGATGAGCGCGCCTTCCATGCCGGCCAGCGTCGCGAGGGCGATCGGCATGGCGCGCTGCGCGGGAACACCGACGGCCTCGAGCTGCGCGGCGAGCGCGTTCGCCCACGACCGAAAGGTTGCGCGCACAACCTCCATTACGCGCGTCTCGTCCGGACCAGTGTCGATCGCCACGCCTGCCACAACGCAGCCAGCGGTGGCACCCGAGGTCACGACCACCTGGCGCCACATGGCAATGAAGCGTTCCAGGACATCCGACGGGCTCTGCGGGTTACCGGCTCGAAGGTGTGCCAGCACCCGCTCGGACGTCCAGGTGATGGCGTCCCTAGTCAGCTGCGCCTTCCCGTTCGGAAAGTGATGATAGATCGAGCCGCGCGGGGCGCCACTGTCGGTCAGCACGTCCGATAAGGAGGTCGCGTTCACACCCCGGGAACGAATCAGCGAGGCGGCGCTACGTACCATGCTGGCGCGACTATCGCTCGCCATCAAGCGCCCTCTTGACTATGACGGTCCTCATAGCGCATACTTTAGCCTCTATGACGACCATCATAACCCGTGAAGGAGACACCCCGTGCCAATGATTGACGTCTACGCCGTCAAAGGAACGTTTGGCGACAAGCATGCTCTCGCGAGGGACCTCGCGGCTGCGGTGATGAAGTGGGAGCAGGTACCCAACCTCGCCCTGTTCCGCAACAACACCGCCGCGTTCATCCACGAGCTGCCGCCCGACTCGTTATCGAACGTCGTGGGTGACAGCAACTACGTTCGCGTTCAGGTCTTGACTCCAGTCGGCGTTCTCGATCGCAACAAGCAGCTCGGTGTGGTCAAGGAATTGACCGACATTGTCGCTGCCGCCGCTGGTGATCCCACGCTGACGGCTCGAACCTGGGTGTTGCTCACCGAGTCACCCGAGGGTGGCTGGGGAGTCGGCGGGCACGCCAACACCGGTGCCGACCTCACGGCGGCCGCCCGCGCCGAACTCACCGCAATCGCCGCAGCGAAGTCGGGGGCCAAGTAGCCCCCGACTCCCTCACGACGCTGGTTCGCGCACGAGCCCGATGACCCACACGCCCAGCACCGTGAGCACACCCGCGGTGGCGACGAAAACCGAGGCATAGCCGAAGCTCGCGGCCAGCGTCGATCCGAGCAGCGGCCCGATCGCATTGCCGACGGCGGTGGCACTGCTGGTCAGGCCATAGGCCGAGCCGCGCAATTCGGACGGCGTCGAGAGCCCGACGATGGCGTTGGTCGCCGGAATCAGCACTCCGAAGAAGATGCCAACGCCTGACCGCAGCAGCAGGAACTGGCCGATGTTCTGCACGAACGCCTGCGGCAGGAAGAAGACCGCGGCACCGAAGCAGGCGAAGATCAGGATCCTCCGGTAGCCGCTCCGATCGACCAGGCGGCTGTAGTTGACGGCGGCCAGGGCGCTGAAGACCGCGGTCGCGCCGAAGGCCAGGCCCGCGTAAAGCTTCACCGGGTCGGTGGCTGACGAGATGCGCTCGACATAGAGAGGAAGGACCGGGAACACGATGGCGGTGCTGAGCTGTACGAGAAACAGCGTCACCATCAACGGCATCAACGTGCGTGAGCGGAGTCCGCGTCCCAGCGTCTCGAAGAATCCCGGGCGTCGAGCCGTCGAAGGGGGCGTGTAGTGCTCGTGGACAAATTGCCACACCAGGAGGCCGGCGACGGCCAGCATGGCGCCGGCGATGAAGAACGTGCCGCGGATCCCGACCGCTTGCGCAATCAGGCCACCGAGCACCGGCCCGGCGGCGATGCCGACATAAACGCTCGTTTGTAGTTGCCCCATGCTGGCGGCGAGCCGGTCACGTGGGACGATGGTCGCCACCAGCGCGGTGGCCGCCGCGATCGTGCCGGTGAAAACGCCCTGCAGGATGCGCAGCGCGAGGAACTGCTCCACGTTCTGCACCAACCCCATCAGCGCGATGATGAGACCGCCTACCAGCATCGACCGCAGCACCATCACTTTCCGGCCGTGCCGGTCGGCGAGCGCGCCCCAGATCGGACTGAAGATGGCGAGCGAGATCCCGGTGCTGGTGACGAGCGCCCCCGACCAGAAGACAACGGCGCTGTCGGGATGCACTCCGATCTCTTTCAAATAGAGCGGTAGGAAGGGCAGCACGAACCCGAAAGCGAGCATCGCGGTCGCCTGCGCGATGCAGACAACGTGGAGGCTGGTCCTCCAGCTCGGGCTCACGTCCGCGGAGACGTGACTCGGCGGCGCAGGCCGCGGCCTAAATCTCAGCCCGCGCCTTTAGCGTAAGAGTGCAACCCCACAATCCACAGGTTGACGGCATAGAGCGTGATCATGATCGAGATGAAGCCGGCGGTCGCGATCAAGGCGGTGCGGCGTCCGCGCCAGGCCCGCAGGCTGTGGGCGTGCAGGTAGATGGCGTAAATAATCCAGGTGATCGCGGCCCAGGTTTCCTTTGGATCCCATCCCCACCAGCGGCCCCAGGCGTGCTCGCCCCAGACGGCCCCCGCCATGGTGCCGAAGGTCCAGATCGGGAAGCCGAGCAGGATGGCGCGGAAGGTCAGCCGGTCGAGGGTTTCCAGCGAAGGCAGACGGGCCGCGATGCCCGAGCCGTTCAGCCACGATTTGACGCTCGCACTCCGGTCTTTGACGAGGTAGAGCGCGGCGAAGACAAAGCTCGAAACCAGGATGCCGGAGGACGCCATCATGCTGGAGACGTGGATCTTCAGCCAGTAGCTCTGTAGCGCCGGCACCAGCGGCTCGGGCGATTGATAGAGGCCATATCCGATCCCCATCAACATGACGACCACAAAGAGCGCGACGCCGCCGCCCAGTGATGCGACCGGCCAGCGGAGGGTCATCAGGAGGAAGACGGTAACCGCCACCAGGGCGAGCATCGAGCTGTACTCGTACATGTTGGCCAGCGGGTAGTGCCCATCGGCAAAGCCGCGCGAAATGATGGCCGTCAGGTGGATCGCGGCCCCGGGGGCGACCAGCGCGACCCCGAGCCAGCGGAACGCTTCGCTGCGGTAGGCAAAGAACGCGAAGTACGCGAACATCCCGCCGACGTAGAGCGCCATCGCGGCGAAATAGAGGTGCAGAGAAAAATCGGCGACGCTGCCCGGCAGCCGGGCCAGGTCGCCGCGCACCAGGCTGAAGGCGAGAAGGTAAAAGGCCAACGGGATGATCCGCCAGAACGCCGGAAGGCGCCGCGGGGCGGTGGCCGTCACCGTACCGACCGGCTCGTTGAGGGTAACCCGCGCCATCTCAGACGCCGGCTCTGGCCGCGACCTTGGCGACCGGGGTCAGCGGGATCATCTGCATGGCATCGTCGCGGAACCGAACGCGCTGGAAGGTGATGCAGTTCACCGGGCAATGATCTTCGCAAATCCGGCAGTTGGTGCAGCGGTCGTAGTTGACCAGGATCTTGCCGGACTTCCCGCCGAACTCTTCACCGAGCACGGTGTTGCAGATCTCGACGAAGCCGCCGCTCGAGGTATCGCGACTCTCGCCGTCGACCACGACGTCGAGCGCCTTCTCCGGGCAGACGTCGTCGCAGGCGCCGCAAAGGATGCAGGTCGACTCGTCGACGTGGTGCACGGTGTCGCATTGAAAGCAGCGCAGCGCGGCCGTGATCGCCTGCTCGTCGTTCCAGGGCAGCTCGACCGGGGTCATGTCCATGCGCTTCTCGGCCGGAAGAATGGGCGGCTCCTCGCGGAGGTAGTAGTCGGCTTCGCGATGGTCGTCGGTGGTTTCGATCACGGTCAGCGGCTTCGCGTCGCGCGGGACCGCCGCACCAAGGAGCTCGTTGATCGAGCGCGCCGTGCGGTGACCCCAGGCGATCGCATCGACGATGAACGACGGACCCTGGACGCAGTCGCCGCCGGCGTACAGCTTCGCGACCTTCGTGTGCCCGCCGGTGTCGGCTTCGAGCAGCTTGCGCGGCGTCAGTGGAACCCCCTGGTCCTGCGGGAAGTCCATGATCTGGCCGGAGGCGAAGATCGCGTAGCGGCAGGGGATCACGTGCTCGGTGCCGGGCAGTTTCTGCACCGTGTTGATCAGCAGCTTGCCGCTTTCGGGATCGAACTCGAGCTTGGTCTCGTCGACCCGGATGAACTCGACGCCACTCACGTGGCCGCTGGCGTCGGCCTTGATGGCGTTGACGATCACGCCGGTGTGTAGCGTCAGCCCGATTTCGCGTGCCTCCACTAGCTCGTTGCCGAAGGCGGGCAGCCGATCGGCCGGCTCGATCGACACCATCCACACCTTGCGGGCACCGCTCTTGATCGAGGTCTGCGCGGCATCGGTGGCCACCGCGCCACCGCCGATGACGACGACGTCCCCGCCGCGCGGGAAATTGTCCGGGACAATGTCGTAGGAACGCACCCGCAGGAATTCCATCGCCGAGATGACCTCCGGCAGGTCGGAGCCTGGCACCGGCAGGATCCGCCCAGTCATCATGCCGACCGAGATGAAGACGGCATCGTAGTCATTGAGCAGCTGCTCGACTTTGATGTCCTTGCCCACGTTCTTGTTGAGGAAGACGTTGACCCCCATGTCGACGATCATCTGGATCTCCCAGAGCAGCTGGTCGTGGTCGAAGCGGAAGTGCGGGATGCTTGCCGAGAGCAGGCCGCCGAGTTTGGCCTCGCGCTCATAGAGGTCGACGCCATACCCCATCAACCGGAGGTCCTGGGCCGCCGTCATGCCGGCCGGACCGGAGCCCACCACCGCTACCCGCTTGCCGTTCTCGGGCGCGCGCTGCCAATCGATCTTGACTCGGCGGGCCCACGCGTAGTCGGTGGCGAAGCGCTTGAGCGACTTGATCGAGACCGCGTTCTCCGGCCCCTGCACCCAACCGCGCTTGCAGTCGGTCTCGCAGGGATGGTTGCAGAGCCGTCCCAGCATCGAGGGGAAGGGGTTGGTCTCGTGGATGACGAGCCAGGAATCGAGGTAGCGACCCTGCGACACGTAATCGACATAGGCGGCGATGTCCTGGTGAATCGGGCAGGCCCGCTGGCAAGGCGATACGGGGACGTTGAGCCCCAGGTCCTTTCGCCCCGCGAAGACTTTGTTGGACGCCGTGTCGGTGGTGGTCTTTCCAATTTCCGCCAGCACTTCGTAGGCGCTGACGATGCCCACCGTCCTCGAGGTCTTCCTGAACAGCGGGCCCTCGTCCTCGGT
Organism: Candidatus Acidiferrum sp.; assembly: GCA_035602395.1. Lineage (GTDB taxonomy): Bacteria > Chloroflexota > Dormibacteria > CF-121 > CF-121 > CF-13. The sequence continues at coordinate 8,016 of DATNMH010000038.1, read as the reverse complement.
CATCAGAACGACCGGCGTGTCCTCCCGGTACATGATGTCGGCGCCCGACTCGAGGGAATCCGCGACGTTGCGCCCGGGCAACGGCCGGCGCATGTACTGTTCCACGGGTCCGCTCCCATCGGCGTAGGCACCCAGCGCCTCGCGGTAGCCGAAGAGGCCCACGATGCTGCCGTCTTTTTCGATCAGCAGCGCGTCCACACCCGACGCCGTCAGCTGGGTCAGCGCCTCGGCCGCGGTCCGGTCAGCAGGAAAGGTCTGACCGATCGGCTGCAGGACTTTGCTGAGCGTCGGCATCAGGCTGCGGCCCGGGCACGGCTGACGTCGCGCGCCGTGAGGGCGCCGACCGGCATGCCGGCCGACGTGGTGACGAGGACGAGCTGCCGGCCGCTCTCTCTGAGCAGACGCACGGCCTCCGACACCGGCACGTCCGGACGGACCTCTGGGAGTGGGGTACGCACGATGTCAGCGGCGCGGGCGCCGAGCAGCCCCTTGACGTAGCGCTGGAGGATGTCGAGATACGAGACGTAGCCGAGGCAGCGCTGATCGACGATGACCGGGAGCTCCGTCACCCGGTTCTGCGCCATCATCCTGGCCGCCTGGGCGAGGCTGGTATTCGGGAAGCAGAACGCAAACTGGCTCGACATCGCCTGCTCGACGGTCCGCCCGTCCCGAATTACCGTGGGCATTGCTCGAAATTATAGGTGTCACTCGCATGACAGCCGACTGTAACGATGGCGTGACGGGGACCGAGGCGGTCGCTCGTTATACCAGTCGGAGTTGGCCAAGAACCTCGCACACACGTCGTCGCCTGACCTGGACCTGCCCCGCAACCTGGGTGGCTTTCGCGCACGGATTCACATTCCATCCCGCAGCGGATTCAACCGCTTCATTCGCATCCTGGGCATGCTGACCTTGCTCGCCTCGTCCCTCGGACTGCTGGCCGCCGTCGCCGGCTTCCCGCTCAACTGGCTGAGCATGTTGATCGGCCTCCTGGTGAGCCTGGTCCTGATCGGTTTTAGCGTCCGCCCCAGCCAGCGCCGGCCGAAATTCTAACTCGCCTCGAGCAGCCGCAGCACTGCCCCGCTCATAACCCGGTAGCCGATCAAGAGGCATCGCTCGTCAACCCGAAACTCCGCGGTGTGATGCAGGACCGGCCCGCTGTCCGGCGCGCCGCCCAAGAGGAAGAAGCACCCGGGTCGTGCGTCGAGAAAGTACGCCACATCCTCCCCCACCATCAGCGGCTCGAATGGCACTACGGCTTCGGCTCCAAGCACCTCGCTCGCCGCCTCGGCCACCAGGGCGGCGATGCCCGCATCGTTCACCACTGGCGGAGCCGCCGAATCGAGACGAAACTCACACGAGCCTCGCATCGCCGTGGCGGTCCCACCCGCAAGCTCAGCTATTCGTTGCAGCAGCCGCTCGCGTAGCGCGCTATCGAAGGTTCGCAGCGTCCCCTGGATCAGCACCTCGCCGGCGATGATGTTGAAGGCGCTCCCGCCATGGATGCTGCCGAGCGTGACAACCACGGGCGCTCGCGGCGACGTCTCCCGGCTCACCAGCGTCTGCAACGCCGTGACGATCTGCGCCGCGATCACCACCGCGTCGACCGTCAGGTCAGGCATCGCGCCGTGTCCGCCCTTGCCTCGCACGGTGAGCGTGAACCCGTCGGCGCTGGCCATCATTGCCCCGGCGCGAACCGAGACCTGGCCGGTCGGAAGCCCGGCCCAGACATGGAGACCGACCACGCGATCGATCCCGTCGAGGACGCCGGCCTCGATCATCGGCTTCGCACCGCCGGCGATCTCCTCAGCCGGCTGAAAGACGAAGCGCACCATGCCGGGAAGTTTGTCGCGATGGCCGGCCAGCGCACGCGCCACCTCCAGCGCGATCGCCATGTGAACATCGTGCCCGCAGGCGTGCATCACACCGCGCCGGGTCGAACGGAACGGCAGCTCGCCGGCCTCGGTGATCGGCAGACCGTCCATATCGGCACGGACCATCACCGCGCGCCCGGGCCGGTTACCCCTGATGTCGGCGACGATGCCGGTGCCAGCGACGCCGGTTTGTAGGCGGTCGACCGACAGCGCGTCGAGTCGGTCTCGCAGGTACTCGGCGGTTTCGTTTTCCTTGAAGCCCAGCTCGGGCATTGCGTGCAGCTCGCGGCGATGCGTCTGCAGGTGCTGGCTAATCGGGGCATCGACCTCGAGCAGGCGATCGCGCAGCTCGGGGGCCATCCCATCATTCTGGCAAACTTATTTACTGCCTCTGCCTGTCGACGCTCAGTGCATTTGGACGTGGATGCCGCCGCCAGGTTGAGCGTCGAGGGTACCGCCGCTGGCCGGGTAGGCGCGGCGTGAAAACGTGATGGACCAGCCCTTGACCGACACCACCCGCCAGTCGCCCGCACTGAGACGGGCCCGGTAGAAGGCGACGATCTGGCCCTGGGAGTCCTTTGACACCATGTCGACCTGACACGGTTGGCGGTTCTCGGAGACCGTTTGCGCCAGCGGATAGCGAGGAAAGTCGTCGCCCAAACAGATCGCGCCACCGGAGTCAATGGCCACGGTAATCGTTGTCGACGGAGTCCGGAGCTCGAGAGTCGCCTTCCCCTCGGTCATGATTCTGAAGGGAACCAGCGTTGCGCCGGGAGGTTGGGGGCCGACATCGGCGTCCGGAAGCCGAATCACGGCGTCTGACGGGTTGGCCGTCGAGGAGACCTGTAGCCGGTCACTCATGAAAACAATCGCGACTCGACTGCCCACACCGAACGTGACGGTGTCCCCTGCCCCGGCAACGAACGGCGAGCGAGGAGATGGATATTGTTTCTCCCCCTCCACGAACCGGAAGAACAGCGACGGCGGCGGGTCGGCAACGACCACTCGCTCGGCATAAATGCCTCCCTGGACCGTCAGGGCGCCCAGGGCTTTGGCTCGGTAAGCTCGACGGATCGGCGAAGGCTGCCCCCTGAGAAGCCGACCACTGGTGCCGGTCGCCACCGAATCCTGAACGAGTTCGAAGGTCGGCATCGAGAGGGGCGCGGGCGCAGGGCCTCGGGCGTCGTGTTCCTGTATGACGAGATCGCCAGGACGCACGACCGAAAGGGTATCCAGCCTCGTGCCGACAATGAGATGGAATTTGAATGGCGCGCGCTGTTTGCTGGTGGCGGTCACGTCAAGAATGCCCTGATTGCTCGTCTGGATCGCGAATGCATGCTGGCCTGGGAATTGCCCGTACGGGTCGGAGAGCTTGGAAACCGCCAGCGGAGGCGAAGTGGTCAGGTGATCGCGGCTTCCGTCGAGCAGGAAGGCGATCCGCGAGCCGGTCGAGATGCCGACCTTCCCTGACTCGGCCTCCGTTACGACGAGGTCATAGGTGGCCGGCCCAACGCAGGCGGCGCCCGCGGCGCTACAGTGCTCCCCGCCGCAGCCGGCCATGAGGGGCACGACGACGCTCGCCACCGCGAGAGCGACAGCCCTCACCTGAGGAACGGACGGCGCTGGCATGGGACTAGACGCACCTGAGTCTAAACGAGCAAAGATGCCCAAGCTGGCCCAGGAGAGTCGTGGCCACAGCAGGGTCTCGATAGGCCGGTTGTGCATTGCCGGGACTCGTTGGGACACCTCCAGAGCGAATGGAACCAAGTCTGGCAAACTGGCTTTGATGCCGCGATCGCTTGCCGAGTATCAACGGAAACGCGACTTCAGCAAGACGCCGGAGCCGAAGGGATCACCCGAGCCTGCGGGTCAGAACCGGTTCGTCGTCCAGAAACACTGGGCGACGCGACTGCATTACGACTTCCGGCTGGAGATGGACGGCGTCCTCGTCAGCTGGGCGATCCCGAAAGGCCCGACCCTCAACCCGGCGGAAAAGCGGCTCGCCGCGCACGTCGAGGACCACCCGGTCAGCTACTACGACTTCGAGGGCACCATCCCGAAGGGCGAGTACGGGGGTGGCACGGTGATGATCTGGGACTGGGGCACCTTCGAGCTCGAGGAATCAACGCCGGCCGAATCGCTCAAGCGAGGCGAGGTGAAATTCCGTCTGAACGGGGTCCGACTGCGCGGCCGGTATGCGCTGGTGCGTACGCGGTCGGAGAAGGACTGGCTCCTGATCAAGAAGAAGGACGAGGCCGCCGATGCCAGCTTCGATATCGAGAAGTTCGATACCTCCGTGAAGACCGGGCGCACCAAGGAAGAGATCGAGCAGGGCAAGGACGCGGTCTGGTCCAGCCGCCGGGAAGAGGGACAGGGCGGGTTGATCAACCTGGCCAACGGCGAAAAGGGTCCAATGCCGAAGAGCCTCGAGCCGATGAAGGCGCAGCTGGTCGAGAAACCATTCGACGACGAGCGCTGGCTTTTCGAGGTCAAATGGGATGGGATCCGTCTGATCAGCTTCATCGACGACGGCAAAGTGCGGCTCCAAACCCGAGCCGGACGAACCGTCGACGACGAGTACCCGCAACTGCAGGCCATCAGCCGGCTGGTCAATGCTCGCCAGGCGATCCTCGACGGCGAGATCGTAGCCCTCGATGACGAAGGCCGGCCGTCCTTCCAGCTACTCCAGAACCGCGGCAAAGAAGAGCACCCGATGCAATACGTGGTCTTCGACATCGTCTACTTCGACGGCCAGCGCTTGTTTAAAGTCCCGCTCGAGGACCGCAAACGTCTGCTCCGCGACATCGTGCGCGACTCGGGCGTGCTCAAGTACTCCGACCACGTCCTCGGCCAGGGCACGGCCTTCTTCAAAGCGGCGCAGCAGAAGCGCCTCGAAGGGATCGTCGCCAAGCTCCGCGATAGTCCCTATCAACCGGGTGTGCGGAGCAGCGCCTGGCTGAAGATCAAAGCGGTCCTTCAGCAAGAGGTGGTCATCGGCGGCTTTACCGCGCCCCGCGCCAGCCGGAAATATTTCGGCGCGCTCATCGTCGGCGTCTACGAGGACGGCAAGTTCGTCTACACCGGCCACGTCGGGGGCGGCTTCGACGAAAAGACCCTCGCCAAGCTCTACAAGCTGATGAAGCCGCTCATCGTCAAGACTCCGCCGTTCAGCGGACCGCCACCTCATGCCAACGAGAAACCGACCTGGGTGAAACCGGTGCTGCTCGCCGAAGTCAAGTTCGCCGAATGGACGCGCGACGGCGTCATGCGCCAGCCGGTCTTCCTCGGACTGCGCGACGATGTCGACGCTCGCGAGGTCCGCCGGGAAGTCCCGCAAGCGAAGCCCACAACTCCGGCAGCCCGACCTCCCGCAAAGGCCCCCACCACGACGCGGAAAAAGGCCCAGTCCACGGTCGCCCTGAAAGCCGTTCGTGCGCCGGTGAGGCCCTCCGCGAAGACGACGGTCGCGACGACGAGAACGAGGCGCGCATCCGCGGCGGCCGACATCCCGGACACGCCGCTCAGCCGCGCCGCGGCTCGAATCGGCAAACAATTCAAGACCGACATCCGAGGTGCCACCGCCGCAGAGCTCGAGGCACTCGATGCGATTGCGAAGGAAGGCAATTGGGAAATCGGCGGCCGGATCGTCCATCTCACCAACCTTGACAAACTGCTCTTCCCGGAGGACCGCTACTCCAAGCGCGACCTGATCCGCTATTACGTGCAGGTCGCGCCGGTCATGATCCCTCACTACAAGGACCGGCCGCTCTCGATGAATCCCCATCCCGACGGCATCCACGGCAAGAGCTACTGGGTGAAGGACAAGCCGGGTTACGCGCCCGAGTGGATCCCGACCTTCCGCTACCAGGACCAGAAAAGCCTGAAGGATTGGATCCTCATCGAGGAGGTGGCGACGCTGGCCTGGCTCGCGAACCACGCGGTGATCGATATGCACCCCTGGTATTCGAGGGTGGACAAACCGGACTACCCCGATTGGTCCGTGGTCGACCTCGATCCCGCCGAGGGCGCGACCTTCAAAGACGTCGTGGCCGTGGCAAAGGTGGTGAAAACCGCGCTCGACCACCTGAAGTTGACCGCTCTGCTGAAGACGACAGGCCAGAGTGGCCTGCACATCTATATCCCGATCGAGCGGCGCTACACCCTGGACGATAGCCGTGGCTTCGTCGCCAAGCTGTCGCACATGATCGCCGAGCTGATGCCCGACAAGGTGACGGAAGTCTGGGAGGTCAAGCGCCGGACCGGCAAGATCCGAATCGACTACACGCAGAACGTGATCAACAAGACGCTGGCCGGCCCCTACTCGGTCCGTCCCGCCCAGCGGGCGCCAGTCTCCACCCCCATCGGCTGGAAAGAGCTCGATGACCCACGGCTCCGTCCCGACAAGTGGACGATCCAAACCCTCGGCGATCGCCTGCTCGAGGTCGGCGACCTCTTCCACGACGCCCTGACGGTGCGCCAACGCCTGCCCGAGCTCTGATCGATGGCTGAACGTCCGCCGCTACCGGCAGACCTTCCTGCCCTGCAACAATTTCTCGACGCGTGGATCAAGCAGCGAGGCCGCTACTGGTCGCCGCTGTCGCAGTACGCCCGCCTCGCTGAGGAAGTCGGCGAGCTTGGACGCGAGCTGAACTTCCAATTCGGCGACAAGCCCCGCGCGGACAAGGACGCGGGCGGCTCGGTTGCTGATGAGCTCGGTGATGTCCTCTTTATCGTGGTCCTGCTGGCCAATTACCTAGGTATCGACCTGGTTACTGCGCTGCGCGGCACGCTCGAAAAGTACGAGCAGCGGCCGAATGCCTAGGTGGTGCACCTCTTATCCACAGGACTTATGCACCGCCTGTTAGCACCTGGTGGATAAAGACCCGCAACAAATGTTCCGTCTGGACGAGTTCAGCCCGGGGTCGTAAGTTATGTCCCTCTCGACTTCAAGCCGGATGTCGTGGGGAAAAGACATCCCAATTGCAATCGTTTGTTGAAAACCGTTCTTGACACCGCCGGAGGGCGGCGGTATGATGCGCCAAACCCATATATTGTGTTGGATCGGATCGTCAAGCCCCATATTTAGGGGGAGGTAGGCGAACCAAGGCTCACGCGGAAAGGGGAAGTACCGGCGGCGGCAGACGCCGGACGGCGCGCAGTGTGCCGGCGCTCGTTTGTGAGCTAGGGGGAGACCATGCTCAGGAACACGCTCAGGATGATCAACCAGCAGGACCAGTGGTTCAACCAGTTGCGGCGCGAGGAATCCGCGCGGCGAACCCTTCGCTATTCGCTGTACCAGGCGCTCGAGCAGGTGGAACGCTTGCTCGAGAGCGACATGATGGAAGTCCCCATCGAAATGCAAGCGCGCCTCCGCCAAATCGTTGAGGCGGTCGACTCCCAGCTCGCCTACCGCATGGACCAATCAGGCCCGAGTGCCCTCGACATTCAGGACATCATCTTCGAGGCGCAGGACCGCCTCATCAAGCAGGTCCGCACCTAGACACTTTTAACCTCGAACGCCTCGCCTCCTGCAGTGACGCCCGGGAGTCATCCCGGGTGTCATTGCGTCTGGGCACAAAAAGCGCTACAACCTGCTCATGGCTGGTCGGCTCGAGACCTGGGACCTCTGGCTTCCTGGCCCGGGCGCCACGGGCCTCCCTTTCGCCCGCTCCAGGATCAACGCGGATGAGGCCGGGGATCGCGTCCTGGTCCATGCCGCGCCGCAGCGACTGCAGGTCGTTGTGACTGATGCGGCCGGCCAGGTGGTCGCCAGGAGCGACCGCTTGGAACGCCACCAACCGGGCCCGATGAGCTTCCTGATACGGCATGGAGCAACCATCACCCTGGAGGATGGTTGGCCGATGCCGTCCGACATCGGTCGGGTGGTGCTCCTCCCGGGGGGCGAGGCGGGCATCCTTAAGAGCTGGTGGAACGCCGACGACCGAAAGGAATGGCGCTGGCAGGTCGAGTTCTACAACCAGATTCGCAGCTAAGGGTCGGCGAGCGGTCTCCCGGAGGCGCACAACTGGCACTCCGACGGTAGCCAGGTGCGCAGCGGTAGATCGGTGAGGCGTTCAAGAGGCAGACCCCGGGCCGCGGCGAACTCCGGTCCCGCCGGCCCCATGACGATCAGGGCGCCGAT
>DATNMH010000037.1:0-72530 GCA_035602395.1 Candidatus Acidiferrum sp. | reverse complement strand
GCTCGCCATCGAAAACCAGTGGATGCACAGCGAGATCCAGGCCCGCGCCAGCGAGGTGCGCACGCTGCCGACTGGCTTCGTGACGTTCTTGTTCAGCGACCTCGAAGACTCGACGGGACTCGTGCGCCACCTTGGCGACCGATACGAGCGATTCCTGGGCGAGGTTCGACGCGTGCTGCGTGCCGCGATCGCGGCGGCCGGCGGTCGCGAGGTGGAAGTCCGCGCTGATGAGATGTTTGCGGTGTTCGAGCAGGCCCAGGCCGGCGTGGAAGCCGCCGTCGCCATCCAGCGCAGCTTTCTCACTCGCAGCTGGCCCGACGGCCTGCGAGTAAGAATTCGGATCGGCCTGCATGCGGGCCAACCGACCCTGACCGATACGGGATACCTGGGACTTGCCGTTCACACCGCATCCCGGATCTGCTTCGCCAGCCACGGCGGCCAGATCCTGCTGTCACGCGCGGTTGTCGAAGCCGTGGCGGGCGCCAAACCCCTCGGGGTCCGTTTCAAGGACCTGGGCCTGCATCGGTTCCATGGCTTGCCGGAGCCGGAGGCGATCTTCCAGGTGGAGGCTGACGATCTTCCTGCCACCTTCCCGCCGCCGAGAACGCTCGCCACCGCGCCTGCCGCGACCTAGACGATTACGATTAGCGGTTTGCGGTGGCGACGCGCCAGTGCGCGGCCACGCGGTCGGCAGCCAGCGCGGTCGGGTAGATGGCGACCTCCTGGAGCACCGCGTTGTTGAAGAACCCATCGAAACGGCGTCCAATGGACAGCGGACCGTCCGTCTGCGCGGGGGTCGCAACCGCCGGGTTCGAACCGTCGAGCTGGCCGTTGACATACAGGGAGGCGACGCTGCCGTCGTAGGTGGCGACCACGTAATACCAGGTGTTCAAGGCGAGGGTCGTCGTGGAGACCAGGGCGGGATCTGAACTTGCCGTGAGCCGAAACTCGAGCCGGCCGGTGTAGCTATTGTTCAGCAGCTCGAAATAGTCCTTGGCGACATAGATGCCGTAGCCGGATTCGCTGATCTTCTTGATCCAGAGCTCGATCGTGATCCGGGTGACCTTCAGGGCGGGCGAGCTAGGAACGTTAGCCCCGGCGGTATGGCCGTCGAATTCGACCGACGTGGATTTGTCACCTGCCAACGCGCCCGGCTGCCCGAGCTTGACGGTACCCGTGTAGGTGCCATCGTTTGCGTTGGTGCTAGCGTCGGTCATGGTCGTCCCTGATGTTTCGCCCATGCGCCAGTAGCCCGCGGGAGCATCGGCAAGGACGGCAGCGCTGTAGCTCGGCCGCGCAGTGGGCGCGGCCGGCGCTCCCGGTCCTCCCGGCGCTGCGGCTGGGGTAACCCCGCAGGCGGAAAGCGCAGCGCCCAGCAGTAGGAGCAGGACCGCCTTCCTCACCCAGGTGCAACGCCACGCTGCCGGGAGGCCTTGCAGACGCGAGCGCCAACGGCTACGGTTGGGGACACTTTCTTTTATGGCCAACCCGGCGACCCTCGCCCGCCTCCACGTCGACATCCGAGGGTGCACCCGCTGCGTGGCGGCCGGATACCTCGCCACCGCCGCACCGGTGCTCAGCGGATACGCCGACAATCGCATCATGCTGGTCGGGCAGGCCCCCGGTGCGGTCGAGGCCGTTGTTCGGCTGCCCTTCCAGGGGCGTTCACGGAATGTGCTGATGGCCTGGATGGAACGAGCCGGCTTCGCTTCGGAGGATCAGGTCCGGCGGCGCGTCTACATGACCTCGATCACCAAGTGCTTTCCGGGAAAGGGCGTAGGTGGCGGAGACCGCCGCCCGAGTCGCGCCGAAGTCGAGCTTTGCCGGTCGCATCTGGATCGGCAGCTGGCGCTGATCAAGCCGCAGCTCGTCATCGCCGTCGGCGGCCTGGCCCACGAACGCTTCCTGCCCGGTCGCCCGCTCGATCACCTTGTCGGCCGCCTTTTCAACCTCTCCGGGGCGGAGGTGTCGGCCGGGACCCAGGCCCGACCTCTACTCGCACCGCTGCCGCATCCCTCGGGGGCCAGCCGCTGGCTGAATGCTCCCGAGAATCGGGCACTGCTCGACCGGGCGCTGCGACGGCTGCGGCCGATCGTCCGCCACTTGCTTGACGGTCAAATAGCGGGCGCATAAACTTCCGACAACATGCCGGAAGATCGCAAACGCGACGCCGTCGAGCCTGAAGAGGCGCCGACCGCGCCGCTGACCCGTCCGGAGGAGGCGCCGGATACCGGCAAGTCGGCCGAAAGCATTCTGGCGGCGATCTTCTCCCCGGTTCCCGAGGCAAGCCCGCTCGAACAGTTGGAGCAGACCATCCGGCATCCCAAGAAGCTGATCTACGTCGCCATGTCCAACCGCAACTTCTACTGGCGGATGCACGTCTCGAAGCTGGTGCTCGACGAAGGCTATGTGCCCATCAATCCCTTCATGCTCTTCGACTACTACTTGCTCCACACCGTGCCGAAACAGCTGGTGCGCGAGGCGATCAACAACCTGCTCGCCCGCTGTGACGAGGTCTGGGTCTTCGGCACTATGAGCCTCGGCGTCAAGGTGCAGCTCGGGATCGCCAAGCGGCTAAAGAAACCATTGCGCTTTTACGACATCGCCGACCTGCCGGAGCAGGTCTACCGCATCTCAGAGAAGTTGGCCCAGGAAGAAGGGCGGGACTAAGCCCCCACTCTGCCCGAACGTCTCAAACGCTTGCATGGCACTAAAGCGCCGCTCGCGTGGGCCGACGGGCCCGGTGAACGGGGGAGGGAAACTAAATGCGCGTGATCAAGTCGCGCTCCAGGCTCTTGCGCGTCCGAAGCACCAGCTGGCGCAGCGAGGGCCGCTCGACGACCGCCCACTCGATCTGGCGGAGCGCACTGTAGAGACCCTTGAGGGCTTTGATCGCATCGCCCAGCTCGATGTCGGCCGGGGCCTGGATCTCGGTCAACGGACGGCCACTGCACCAGTCGTAGGTGAAGTTGACGTAGTCACCTGAGAGCGGGCGGAAGTTCTCCTCGCCGCGGTCTTTCTCGCGCGCCGAGAAGCGGTAATAGATGATGCGTAGGCGTTTCTGGGCCAGGGCGATGGAGCTGGTCGGGAAGCGCCGTCGTGGCCGAGGCCGGTCCCGGTTGCGATCCTCGGCGGTGACCATGACCAGCGAGGCCGCCAGCTCCGCGGGCGTGAGCTCTTCCAGCCAGCCGTCGGCGATCGCCTGAGTGATGATCAAGCTGTTCTCGCCATAGATGCGCGAGGCCAGGAGGCCTTTCTCGGTTGGGACCTCGGCCTCAAGGAATCCGAGCTCGCTGAGGACGCCGCGCAGCGCGTGCATTCGCCGGCGGTACTCGCCCTGGCTGCGCTGGGCGTCCTGCTCCGATATCCGGATGCGCGCCTGCAGATCCTTCACCTCGGCATGGTGGGCCCGATGCTCGGCGAGGAAGGGGCATTTGCGGCAGGGCAACTCGTAGAGCTTTTGCTGCCAGATTGCGAGTTGCTCCTTCAGCTCGCGCAGCGTGTGGCCGCCGCTGTCTCGGCCGACAACGCGCCGCCGCCGGCCGCGGCCACGACCCTGCCAGTGGTCCCGCTTGGTCCGGCGCATCTGGACGCGCAGCGAGGCGATCTCCTCCTCGGCGCGGACGAAGGAGCTGAAGGTGCGCTCCGTGCAGCAGGGTTCGCCCTCGGCCTGAAAGCGAGTCGCGGTGACGTCCGTGAGCCGCTGGACGAGGTTGGCCAGGCGGGCGTCGAGATTGCCGCGCGCCACCACTTTCTGGTACTGGCCAAACGACTGCTCCATCAACTGATCGACCTCGTCCGGGCGGTGATAGCGGAGGAGGTTGAGCACCATGTTGTAGGTCGGAGCGAACTTGCTCTCCACCGTCATCTCTTCGCCGGTGGCCGCCTCGTAGACCGTGCCGATGTCGACGTCGGGTTCCTTGAGGATGACCCCGTGACCGATCGGGTCGATGCCGCGTCGTCCGGCCCGCCCCATCAGCTGGGTCAGCTCGCCGGAGGTGAGCGGCGCAAAGTCGCGCCCGTCGAACTTGGTGAAGGAGGAGACGACACAGGCGCGCGCCGGCATGTGGATGCCGAGCGACAGCGTCTCGGTCGCGAAAACGACCTTGATCAGGCCGCGCTGGAAGAGGTCCTCGACGAGTTCCTTGAGGTAGGGGAGGAGGCCGGCGTGATGCATCGCTAAGCCACGACGCAGAGTCCCGCCGTCGAGCAGACCACGGTAGAGCTCGGCTTCGTCCGGATCCTCGATCTGATCCAGGCGGGCCTTCACCACCTCGTCGATGATGGCTTTCTCCGCATCGGTGGTCAGGTCGAAGCCGTGTGCGGCGCAGCGGGCCAGCGCCTCGCGGCAGCCGCGCCGGGAAAAAATGAAATAGATCGCGGGCAAGAACTCGCGCTGTCGCAGGCGATCGACGACCGGCAGCAGGTCATTTTCCGGCGGCCGCCGAAACTGAGACAATCGCCGGTCGGTCGAATCCTCGCTTTGCGCTCGCTGCCGGGTCTCTCGTGGCATCGCCCCCTGGTCATCGAGCAGCCGGTAGAAGTCATTCCGCATGGCGAGCCAGAGCCGCAACTCGACCGGTCGCTTGGTCACACTGACGGTGGCGATGTCGCCCCGCTGTTGACTCATCCAGCCCGCCACCTCCTCGAAGTTGCTGATGGTGGCCGAGAGCCCGATGAATTTGATGTGGCGCGGGGCCTGGATGATGATTTCCTCCCAGACGGCGCCGCGTGGGAAATCATCGATGTAGTGGACCTCGTCGAGGATTACGTAGTGGACCCGCTGCAGGCGCTGTGGGTCCTCATAGATAAGGTTGCGCAGGATCTCGGTGGTCATGACGACCACCGGCGCCCCCGGGTTGATCGTGTTCTCGCCGGTCACCAGTCCGACGGAGCCCTCGCCATGGAGCCGTCGGTAGTCGCGAAATTTCTGGTTGGAGAGCGCCTTGAGTGGGGTGGTATAGATGGCGCGGGCGTCCGTTTGCAGCGCGCGGTAGATGGCATAGTCGGCGATCACCGTCTTACCGGAGCTGGTCGGCGCCGAGACCAGCACGCCCTGGTGAGCCTCGAGCTTCTCGATCGCCTCGATCTGGAACGCATCCAGCGGCCAGGGGAGGGTCGCCTGAAACGCGTCGATCAGCGATTGGGGGCTTGCGCTGATGGGTTGGCTCAACTAGTCCCGAGAAGGAATACGGGGCAGTGCCTGAAGCCGACGATTCAGCTCGGCGACTTCGTCGGGGGTGAGCGACCTGGATGGCCGGGCAACCGTTGCGTCATCGATGATGCCCCACGAACGCAGGACATGCTTGAGGCTGCTCAGGGTGGCGGCGTTCGGGGATCCGCCGTGGGCAACCTCCGCCAGGTCGTCGTAGCGCGTCGCCAGCGCCTGCGCCGATCGCGCCCCGGCCCAATCGCCGGCGACAGCCGATTCGTAGGCCATGACGCAGGCCCTCGGTACCACGTTCGAATTGGCCGGGATGGCGCCGTGCGCGCCGGCCACGATCCCCAGGTCGATCAGGGTGCGGGTTCCAAGGAAGAGGCGGAACTGCGCCTCGAGTCGCTCCTCCTGGATGACGGCGGCCAGTGAGCGAAACCACTGGAGATCGTTCTGGCTGTCCTTGACGCCCGAGGCGATCCCCTCGCGCGCCAGTTGCAGGGTAGCCTCCAGCGTCATCCGAACCTTGACCGTCTGCGGGATGTTGTAGATGAAAAGCGGCTGCTCGGGAAATGCTTCTTTGAGGGCACGGTAGTGCCCGATGACCTCGTCCATCGAATGCAGGAAGTAGTGCGGCGGGGTGCAGGCGAGCGCATCGGCACCGGCCTGAACCGCGTGCCGGGCATGCCGTAGCGCGAGCGTCGTCGAGCTATCGCCCACGTTGGCGATCACGGGGACACGGCCAGCGACGTGGTCGACGGTAAGCGCTACGGCCCGCGCGCGCTCGGTCTCGGACAGCAGGGCGAACTCGCCGGTTGTGCCCATTACCCAGATGCCGTGGACGCCACCCTCGATTAGGAAGTCGATCAAGCGGCGCAGCGAAGCCTGGTCGACCGCCTCATCGCGATTCAACGGCGTCACCATCGGGCAGAAGATGCCGTGGAAGGGCGCCATGCCTACGAGCGCTTCTTCAGCGGCCCCACCAGCTCGGCCGTAGCCGAGCGGTCGCGATCCTTGAGCCAGCGCAAGCGAGTCTCCTCGACCTCCTCGGTGTAGCGCTGCCGGCTGCGGCGCATCGCCTTGGCGACCGCGTTGCGGACCAGCGGCTCGGGGCCCTTGGCGAGGCGCTCGAGGATCGACTTTGCTGCCGGCCAGTGGAAGGATCCGATGGCGCTGGAAAATGCCATCGCCACATTCCATCGGACGACCTGGTCGCGGTCCTTCGACCATTCGCGTAAGGCGCGCAGCGTTTCCTTGGGATCGACGCGCAGCAGGGCATCGCCAAGGGTGTAGGCGCCGAGGTTGCGGCGAACGTCGGGCTCCTCGTCGCGCAATAGCGGTTGGAGCAGCTGAAGCAGGTCCGGCACTCGCTCGGGCTTGTCGCGCCGCGCCGCGTATTTCACGGCCAGCACCACGGCACGACGGAGGTTCTCCGAACGCGAGGATCGCAGCGTCTCGAGACGCCCACGGATCCGGTCGAAGTCGCGATCGAGCAGGGTGCCCAGCAATCCGCCCGCGGCCTCCCGGACTTCCCAGTGCGGGTCCTCGGCCAGTATCTCGGCGGTCCGCAAGACCATGACCGGGTCATCGGGATAGCGGCTGGCGAGCAACAGGCACGCGACCTGTCGCGCGGTCGGTGAGGGTGAGCTGGCGAGCGCCTCGATCCAGCGGCTGGCGCGGCTCGACTGTTTGGCGAGCGCCACCGCAAGCCGCTCGCCGACCTTCTGCCGAAGGGCCGCCGGGCTTCCCGGCTGCCCGTGGTGGAGTTGCCCATCGAGGGCGGCGACCACCCCACCTGGATCGTCGCGGGCGAGCGCGGCGAGCACGGCGGAAAGCGGACCTTCCTCCACCGTGCCGATGTCGTTGGCGCGGGCTGAGGGGCTCATGTTCGGAGAATCTCGATGCGATGCTGATGCAAGACAGCACCAGCATGTTCTTCGGCGAAATCGACGACCTTGCTCATCACTTCATTGGCATGCCGGGTGTCGTTGGTCGCACAGGTTACCCCGATGGCCAGCGTCTGCCAGCGGTCCAGGTCGGCCACCTCGGCGACCGAGACATTGAAACGGCTACGGATCCGTTGCACCAATGAGCGGCTTACCTGGCGTTTCCCCTTGAGGCTGTGGTTTTCCGGCAATTGGAAAATGAGCTCGCAGGTGCCCACGACCATGTCTGTATCCATAGGATACGTAACATCTCGACAAAGGCTGATGGCGCCGCGAAAAGTTCTCTTATAGTGGCGGCATGAGCGCGGCCCTGCGGGCATCCGAGCCTGCGCCCCACACGACGGACCTGCCGGAGACGGTACCGGCGCTCTTTCAACGCACGGCGGCGCGCCGGCCCGATCAGCCGGCGCTCTTCTTCAAGGCCGGGGAGCGCTGGGTGCCGATCAACTGGTCGGAATACGGCCGGGCCGTCACCCGGCTGGGCAATGCGCTGCTGGCCGAGGGCCTGCACCCGCAGGATCGCGTCGCCATCTGGTCCGCGAACCGGCCGGAATGGCAGATCGCCGACCTCGCGATCCTCCACGCCGGGCTGGTAACCGTCGCCATCTATCAGACGCTCGCGCAGGACCAGGTGAAGTACCTGCTCAGCCATTCGGAGTCGAAGGTCCTCATCGTCGAGGATGCCAGGCTCCTCGACCAGGTTTCCGCGATGCGTCGCGAGCTGCCGGCGTTGCAGCGCGTCATCTTGCTCCAGGGCGACGTTCCGGCCGTCGAGGGATGGGCGATCAGCTGGGAGCAGGCGATGGGTCGCGGAGACGAGTTCGGCCGCGGGCGGCCGGGGCTCCTCACCAGCCGCTGGCAGGCCTTGGAGCCGGATGACACCGCCAGCCTGATCTACACCTCGGGCACGACCGGCATCCCGAAGGCCGCCATGCTGACCCATCGCAACCTGACGTGGACGGCGATCGCGACCCTCGAATGCTTCCGAGGCGACGCCAATGATCGGGTGGTGTCCTATCTTCCGCTGGCGCACATTCTCGAGCGCGTCGTCAGCCATCTACGCCAACTCTGTACCGGCTGCCAGGTCTATTTCTGTCCCAGCATCGACCAGGTGAGGGAGGTGGTGCGCGAGGTGCGGCCGACCTATTTCACCTCGGTGCCGCGGCTCTGGGAAAAGATGTTTGCTGGGGTTCGCGCCGAAATGGACAAGGTCCGTGGCCCGCGCCGGGTCATTCGTGACTGGGCGTTGCTGATGGGCGCGCTGCGGACCGCCGCCTACGAGCAGGACAAGGCGCCGTCGCCCTGGGTCCGCTGGCAATGGGCGGCGGCCGACCGGCTGGTGTTCAGCAAAATCCGCGAACGGCTCGGATTCGACAAGGTGCAGATCTGCATCAGCGGGTCGGCGGCCGTCTCCCCGGACATCCTGCGGTTCTTCTACGGCCTGGGTATCGAGATACTCGAGGGCTACGGGCTGACCGAGACCACCGCGCCGGCGAGCTTCAACCGGCCGGGCGAAGCTCGCTTCGGTACCGTCGGCCCGCCGTTGCCGGGAGTTGAGATCCGGATCGCGCCCGACGGCGAGATCCTGGTGAAGGGCAACAACGTGTTCAGCGGCTACTTCAAGGACGTGAAGGCGACGCGCGAGGCGCTGGTGGACGGCTGGCTCCAGACTGGCGACATCGGGGAACTCGACAAGGACGGGTTCCTGAGGATCACCGATCGAAAGAAGGATCTCTTCAAGACCTCGGGCGGGAAATACATCGCGCCGGGCGCGATGGAAACCAGCCTTCGCGACCACCGCGGCATCGCGCAGGCGGTCGTCCTCGGGGATGGACGTCCCTTCGTATCGGCGCTGATCACGCTCGATCCGGACGTCGCTGAAACCAGAAACGGCCCGAACGATCCGGGGGCGAAACGCCTGGTCGACGAGGCGGTGGCCGACGTCAACCACAGCCTCTCCCATCCGGAGCAGATCAAGAAGTGGACGATTCTCGATGCGGACTTTGTGGTGGGCGACGAGCTGACCCCGACGATGAAGGTCAAGCGGAAGCGGATTGTGGAGAAATACGGTGCCCAAATCGAAGCCCTCTACAGCGAAAAAAAGACCGCCTGAGCCCATCGCCAAGATCGGTTGGATTCAGACCGATTGTCATGACCCGGAGCGGCTGGCCGCGTTCTGGGGAGCCGTGCTGGGGGTCGAGGTTGAGGACCGGTTTGGCAACCCACCGCAATACGTGAATCTCGCTCCGGCAACGCCGGACGGACCGCGCGTCTGCTTTCAACGGGTGCCGGAGGCCAAGATGACGAAGAATCGCCTTCATCTTGATGTCGCCGTCCAGGACGTCGATGGAGCGGCCTCACGGATTACTGAACTCGGAGGAAGACGACTCCCTTACGAGGACTACCACGAAGACGGATATAGCTGGCGAATCATGGCGGACCCCGAGGGTAATGAGTTCTGCCTTATCTACGGCCAATATCAGCCAGGACCCACCTGGTAGCGGAACACCACGAGAATCGCCGACGTGCGGAGTCCTTCGGGGAAGACGCCGAGCGCTACGATCGGACTCGCCCGTCGTACCCAACTGCGCTGGTCGACGACCTGGTGGCCAGCAAACCGGCCCGAGTGCTCGACGTTGGTTGCGGAACAGGCAAGGTGGCACGCCTGTTCCTCGCCAGGGGCTGCGAGGTGCTCGGGGTCGAGCCGGACACGCGGATGGCAGGGGTGGCCCGAGCGCATGGCATCCCAGTGGAGGTCGCAACGTTCGAGCTCTGGAATCCGGCGCATCGAATGTTCGACCTCGTGGCTTCGGGACAGGCCTGGCATTGGGTCGATCCCGCGGTGGGCCCCCGCAAGGCCGCGGCGATCTTGCCACCTGGGAGGCGGTTGGCCATCTTCTGGAATCGGGGCCGGCATGACGCCCCGACCAAGGCCGCACTCGATGAGGCCTACTTACGATTCGCACCCGGCCTCGCCAAGGAATCGATCCCAATTGGTGACAAGCCGTCAGACAGGTCCGGCGACATGGCCGCCATCGCGGCTACTCGCCTATTCGCACCATGCCAGCTGCGCACCTACGCGTGGACCCACCAGTATTCGCGGGAGGAGTGGCTTGACCAGCTGGGTACGCACAGCGATCACATCGCTCTCGAGCCGCAGCAACGTGTAAGGCTTTACAAGGCTGTCGGCGCTGTCATCGACCGACTGGGCGGCTCGATCACGCTCGACTATGAGACCGAGCTGATAAGTGCACAGCGCACCACTTAGCGAATCCGCAGGTACGGGTTCCCGATGCGCTCGGCGCCGATCGTCGTGTTGGGCCCGTGGCCCGGATAAACGACCGTATTGTCGGGCAGGGTCAGCAATTGCCCGTGCAGGCTGAGCAACATTTGCTGCGGGCTGGAGCCGGGCAAGTCGACGCGACCGATCTTTCCCGCGAGCAGCGTGTCGCCGGTGAAGACATGGTTGCCGACCTTGTACGAGAGGCCGCCCGGGGTGTGGCCAGGGGTGATCAGGACTTCAAGGGCAAACTCGCCGAACGGCAGCGTATCCGTCGACACCAGGTATCGCTCCGCCGACTTCAGGTACGTCGTGGCGTCGGCCAGGTGCATCGCCGTCGTCGCGTCAGTCGCGGCCTTCACCTCGTCCTTCGCGCCGGTATGACCCGGATGGGCGTGGGTGAAGACGATCCACTTCACGTCGAGGCCGTCAAGCTGGGAAAGGATTTTCGGCGCGTCATCCCCGGGGTCGATCACCACGGCTTCCTTGGTATCGGCGCAGGCGATGACGTAGCAGTTGGTGTCTTTCTTACCGACGTGCACCTTTTGAATCGAGAGACGGGCCACGATTCAAGATTAGGCCAGCGGCTTGATACGCTTTAGGCGGTGGCTGAGGCTCGCCAGGTCGTCAAGTACACGTTTCTGAAAATCGATCCGGCGGTGCTCGGCTGGCCAATCGACGAGCGGGAGGCCGCCGTCCACGAGTTCACGGATCTGCTCGAGGCCGGTCCGACGGCCGAGACGCTTCTCGCCTACTCAACCGTGGGGCTGCGCGGCGACTGCGATCTCCTCATCTGGCAGGCCGCCGACACGGTCGACGCGGTCCAGCGGGCGGAGTCGCAATGGCGCGCCACCCGCCTTGGGCCGTATTTGCGAGTCGCCCACTCCTTCCTCGCGATGACGCGCCCCTCCCCGTACCTCGGCCGTCACCGGCACCCTGACCAGGAGGGGCGGCGCACCCGGCTCAAGCCGTCCGGCGCGCGCTACCTCTTCGTCTACCCCATGGTGAAGAAGCGCACCTGGTATCGGCTGCCCTACGAAAAGCGCAAGGCGATGATGATCGAGCACTTCGCGATCGGCCACCGCTACCCGCAGGTCAAGATCAACACCGCGTACTCCTTCGGCCTCGATGACCAGGAATTCGTGGTGGCCTTCGAGTGCGACGAGCCGGCCGCCTTCCTCGATCTGGTGATGGAGCTCCGCGAATCACAGGCCAGTCGCTACACCGAACGAGAGACGCCGATCTTCACCTGCGTCCTGATGGCGCCCTCCGACGCGCTGCAACTGGCGCTCGGGCTGAACGTCCCGGACCGGGACGAGGAGCGCGACCTTCAGCAACAGGTCAGCCTGATCGCGGGCCGATGAGGGCGGTCAAGAAGGGCGAGGTCGGCCGGTCGGCGACCGATCACCTGCTGCCGACGCTGGTCCGGGCGGCGCGCCGCGAGATCGTGGACCGACGGCCGGTCTGGTTCATGCGGCAGGCCGGTCGCTCGCTCCCTGAGTACCGGAAGATCCGCGAGTCCTACGACCTCTTCACGATCTGCCAGAACCCGGAGCTCTGCGCTGAGGTCACCCTCCAGCCGGTGCGGCGCCTCGGCGTCGACGGCGCGGTGCTGTTCGCCGACATCATGCTGCCGGTAGCCTTCGGGCTGGGGGTCGAGCTGCAGTTGGTGGACGGCGTCGGACCTATTGTCGAACGCCCGATTCGCGGCCAGGTCGACATAGATAGGTTGCAGTCGAAGCCCGCTGAGGAGGCCGTTCCCTTCGTCCTCGAGACCATCAAGCTCCTGCGCCGCCAGCTGGATCCCTCGGTCGCCGTGATTGGCTTCTCGGGAGCGCCATTCACGCTTGCCGGCTACCTGATCGAGGGCAAACCGTCCCGCGACTTCCTCAAGACCAAGGCCATGATGTACGCGGATCCTGCGCTCTGGGATGCACTGATGACGCGCCTCTCCCGGCTGGTGCTCGAGTACTTGATCGCCCAGGTGGACGCCGGCGCCCAGCTGGTCCAGGTCTTCGACAGCTGGGTCGGCGCACTGTCGCCGTCGGACTACCGGCGGTACGTCCTGCCGCACATGACCGGCATCTTTAGCGGCCTGCAACGCGCCGGAGCACCTTCGATCCATTTCGGGACGGGAACCGCCGGCATCCTTTCATTGATGCGTGAGGCTGGCGGCGACGTGATCGGTGTGGATTGGCGAGTCGACCTGGGCGAGGCGTGGCGCGTGATCGGATACGACCGCGGCATCCAGGGGAACCTGGACCCAGCTCTGCTTCTCGGACCGTGGTCCGTGGTCGAAGATGGTGCGCGACGGGTGATCGAGGCCGCCGGTGGCCGCCCCGGCCATATCTTCAACCTGGGTCACGGGGTGCTACCGGACACCCCGGTCGAAAATCTGCAGCGATTGGTTGGGTACGTCCATGCCACCTAGGCACACGGCGGTGCTGCTGATGGCGTACGGCAGCCCGAATCGCCTCGAAGACGTCGAACCGTACTTCACGGATATCCGCGGCGGACGGACGCCGTCGCGCGAGGCGATCGAAGAGCTGACCTCGCGCTATCGCCGGGTCGGGGTTCCCACGCCCTTGCTCGCCGTTTCGATGGCGCTTGGGCGCGAACTCGAACGACTCTTGAACCTCAACCCTCCGGATGAAGAGATCTATACCGTCCACCTCGGCATGAAGCACTGGACGCCCCACATCGCAAGCGCCGTGGAGGAGATCCTGGAGAGCGGCGCCGACCGGATGATCGCGATCGTGCTGGCGCCCCATTACTCCAAGATCAGCACCGAAGGCTACCGGCGCAAGATCGAGGCGGCGCTTGCGGCGCCGAAGGGAAAGCCAACGGCCAACGGTTCGGCGTCACCGGTCGACCTGGACTTCGTCGAGAGCTGGTACGAACTCGACGGCTACCTTGACGCGGTCGCCGAGAACGTCAAGCATGTGCGGGCAGAGTTCGCGCACCCCGAGGACGTCGTCGCCGTTTTCACGGCCCACAGTTTGCCGGCGCGCATCCTGAATGAGGGTGATCCCTACCAGGATCAGCTGCTGCGCACCTCAGAATTGGTTGCCCAGCGGGCCAATATCAAACAGTGGCGCTTCTCCTACCAGAGCCAGAGCCAGACCGGGGAGCCGTGGCTCGGTCCCGATCTGGTCGACACGGTCGAAGAGCTTGCCGCACAGGGCCATCGCGCAATCCTGGTCGCCTCGGTTGGGTTCATCGCCGACCATCTCGAGATTTTCTATGACATCGATATCGAGGCGAAGGAAAGGGCCGATGCGCTCGGGATCGAGCTGCGGCGCACGCCGATGCTGAATGCCGATCCCCGCCTGGCACAGGCGCTGCATGCGCTGGTCGCTCAGCGGAGCCCCCACCCTGCCCTCCCCCGCGAGCGGGGGAGGGAAAGAGAATGATGTTCCTCTCCCGCATGCTGGCGATCACGCGCGGCCATCGCGTCCTGCTGTCGATCGCGGTCGCCGGCTCCATCCTGTATACGGCGCTCAGCATCCTGCCCGCGCTGATCATCCGGCAGATGCTGACGGCGCTCGCACAAAAGTCGCCGACCTCGACACTCGTCTGGCTCGGTCTGGGCATGGTCGGCGCGACCGCGCTGATGGCGATCAGCCGATACCTCGAAGGCGGGTTTGGCCATATCGCCGCCTTCAAGGTCCTGCACGACATGCGGATGCGAATCTATGAGCAACTGCAGCGGCTGTCGATGGGGTACCACACCCGGCAGCAGTCAGGCACGATCGCCGCCAAGGTCATCGGCGACGTCGAGACTCTCGAGTTCTTTACCGCCCACGCCGGCATCCAGCTGATCAGCGCGGCGACGGTCCCTTTGCTGATCGGCATCGTGATGCTGCTCGTCAACTGGAAGCTCGCGCTCGTGGCCCTTGCGCCGCTGCTGCTGATCCTGCTCCTCCTGGTGGCGTTTCGGCGCTCCGCCATGGAGGCGTTCAAGCGTTACCGGGACGAGCTCGGCCGGTTGAACGGGATCATCATCGACTACATCCAGGGCGTCGGCGTGCTCAAGGCATTCGGGGCGCTCGGCCATGCTCGTCGCGCCATCGATGAGCGAAGCGATGAGCTGAAGCAGGCCGCGACGCAAGCCAACCTGCTCCATACCTGGTACTTCTCCGGCGTCGAGTGGATGGCCGCCATCCCCGTGGCGCTGGTGCTGTTGGTCGGGGGACTCATGGCCAATGCGGGCCAGCTTAGTGTCCCCAACCTTGTATTCTTCGTCTTCCTCACCACGCTCCTCTACCGACCGGTCACCGAGCTCAACCGGCAGCTCGAGGGCCTCCGCAATGCGGAAGCCGCCACCGACCGGATCTTCGAGATCTTGAATACACCGGTTGACGTGCAGGACTCGCCGGCCGCACGGGTTCCGCAGCAGCAGCGCTATGACATCACGCTCGATCACGTGACTTTCTCCTATGAGGTGGGCCGACCAGTTCTCCACGACGTGTCGATCGACCTGAAGGAAGGCACGGTGCTGGCCCTGGTTGGGCCGAGCGGCGCAGGCAAGACGACGGTGGCGAACCTGATCGCCCGCTTCTGGGACCCGCAGGAGGGCGCGGTGCGGCTCGGCGGCATCGACCTGCGCGAGCTACCACTGGACTACGTCCATCGTTCGATCAGCCTGGTGCTGCAGGACGTCTTCCTCTTCAACGACACCGTCAAAGCCAACATCAAGATGGGGAACCCGGACGCGAGCGACGCGCAGGTGGTGGCGGCGGCGCGCGCCGCGTATGCGCACGAGTTCGTCGAGGAACTGCCAAAGGGCTACGACACGCTGCTCGGCGAGCGAGGCGTCAGGCTGTCCGGCGGGCAGAAGCAGCGGATCTCGATTGCCCGGGCCCTGCTGCACGACGCGCCGATCTTGATCCTGGACGAAGCGACATCATCGGTGGACCCCGAGGCGGAGCACCTGATCCAGGCGGCGCTTGCCCAGCTGGTCGCGGAGCGGACCGTGCTGGTCATCGCCCACCGACTCTCGACCATCCGCCAGGCGAGCGAAATTGTGGTCCTGGACAACGGGCGCGTGGTGCAGCGGGGCCGCCACGATGACCTGGCCGACGCGCCTGGTCTCTACGCGACGCTTTACCGGGCGCAGCAGCTGGCCCGCCGTTGGGACGTGGCGACGTCGCAGCGCGCGGACGAGGAACGGTTACCGCAGGCCGTCGAGTAGAAGCTGGCGCAGCGCTTCGAGGCGCTCGAATTCCTCCATGCCGAGCTTCGTCGTGTTCTTCAGGTTGTGCGGGTACTTGATCTTCTGCACCGCATCGATCAGGGACTGCACCTGGGCCTCCGTCAGCCGGTACTCGTAGTACGAAACGGTTTCTCCATAGACCTGGCGCTGCAGCGGCAGATGATGGATCGGCGCCTGAACCGGGTCCGGGTCGGTCTCAGCCAGGACCTCGGGTGTGCTGGAGGTCTCCCGAAAGAGCTCTGCTGACCCCTCCAGCGAAACCCGCTTAAACACGAGAGGCAACGGGCTGCTTCGTCTCGACCTGGGCGGCCGGCGCGCGCTTGATGACCGCCTTGGCGAGGGCGCGGTAGGCGTTCGCGCCTTCGGAGCTACCGGCGTACTGAAGGATCGACATGCCAGCGAGCGGCGTTTCCGCGAACCGGATGCTGTCCTTGATGACGACGTCGAAGACGACATCGCCGTAGCGCTCACGAACCAGCTCCAGCACTTCCTGCGAGTGCAGCGTCCTCGACTTGTGGATGGTGGCGAGGATGCCGCTGATCCGAAGGTTGGGGTTGAGCTTGGCCCGCACCCGCTCGATCGTGTTGTGCAGCAACTGCATCCCCTTCATGCCGAAGTACTCGCACTGCAACGGGATGATGACCTCGGTGGAGGCGACCAGGGCATTGACGCAGAGGAGGCCAAGGGACGGCGGGCAATCGATCACCATGAAGTCGTATTCGTCCTGGCCGGGTGCGAGCTTTTCCTTGAGGAAGGTCTCGCGGCCCATCTCCGAAACCAGCTGGATCTCGGCGCCGGAGAGCTCGATGTTCGACGGGATGAAGTCGACGCCCAGGTTGCTGTGCTTGACCACGTGACCGAGGGTGACCTGCGGATCGAGGAGCAGGTGATAGAGGGTGAGCTCGATCTGGTCGGGCTGTTTGAAACCCATGTTGATGGTCAGATGCCCCTGGGGATCAAGGTCGATGAGGAGGACGCGCTTCCCGAGCTCAGCGAGTGCGCATCCCAGATTTACTGCGGTCGTCGTCTTGCCAACCCCGCCTTTCTGATTGGCAACTGCGATGACTCTGCTCAAACGGTGGCTAGACCTCTGTGCTGGAACGTAGTTGGGGCTATTTAACTTGAATGTGGCTGTCCCGTCAAGTTCGGCGTTCTGGACAAGTCAGGTACACGCCCGATGCCGCGGTTGCCTAGACTGGCGCTAAGCGTGGTTTTCTATGCTCTCGTCGCCACCCTGGTCAGTGCCGCCTTTGCCGGAACCCTGTGGCTGCAGTATCGGGCCAAGCCGCGACCGTACCTGCTCGTGTGGTCCATTGCCCTCGCGTTTTATGCGATTGCCGCCCTGACCGAAGTCATCGGCGCTGCCGGCGGGTGGACGTCGTTGCTGTATCGGACCTATTACTTTTTCGGAGCCATCATCCTGGTGGGCGTCCTGGCCCTCGGCACGATTTACCTACTGTCCCCGCGCTTCAGCCGCATCGCCCTGTGGGTCCTGATCGTGCTCGCCGCCATCGGCCTGGCGGGGGTCCTGGGTGCGCAGTTGCAGGCGGTGAAGCTCGAGACCCACCAGGTCCCCAACGCCGACACCATCCAGGTCCAGGGCGGCCTGTTCAGCGTGCTGGCCATCCTGATGGCGATCCTCATCAACGTCGCCGGCAGCATCATCCTGATCGGTGGCGCGGCTTGGTCCGCGTACGCCGCCTGGCGTCGGGGCGGGGCTTCCTCGCGCGTGCTGGCGAACGTCTTGATCGCGGCCGGCGCGTTCGTCGTCGCAGGGGCCTCGAGCCTGACGCGAGTCTTCCATGTCTATGAGGTCTTCTACGTCGGCCAGGCGATCGGGGTGCTGGTCATGTTCGGCGGCTTCCTGGCCGCGCAGCGGGCCCCTCGCCGGGCCGCGACCCTCAATCCGGTCGCCTCGCGCTGAGCAAAGAACTACCATAAGCTCGCCGTTGCATCACGGCAGAGATCATGAGGAGCTGTCGCATTTCCTGCACCTGGTGGGCCTCCAACGACGGGCAGCCTCCACCGGCGGCCGGGCACGGGCCGAATCCCGACTCGGACGCTGTATTAAGGAGGCAACATGAGACTCGTCAAAGAACAACCCGCCGACGATAGCCAGGAAGAGTGGCTGGCGCGCGAACGCGCCCACCTCTCGCAGGTCCTCTACCGCTACACGCCGATCGTCGTCGACCATGCCCAGGGTTCCTACATGTACTCGGTCGACGGTCGCCGCTACCTGGATTTCGCCTCGGGCATCGCGGTGACCAACCTGGGCCACGGCCATCCGGCCGTGGTTGCGGCGGCCAAGGCCCAGATCGACAAGGTGATGCACACCTCGGTGGTGGCGCATCATCAGCCCGCCATCGAGCTCTCGGAGCGGATCGCGGCACTGGCACCCGGCAAGCTCGACAAAGTGTTCTTTGCCAACAGCGGGGCGGAGGCGGTCGAGGGCGCCATCAAGCTGGCCCGCTACACCACCCGGCGCCCGGCGTTGATCGGGTTCCAGGGCGCCTTTCACGGCCGCACCTATGGGGCGCTCTCGCTGACCGCGTCAAAGAGTTACTACCGTGAGCGCTACGAACCGTTCTTGCCGGGCGTCTACCACGTGCCATATCCGTATCCCTACCGAAACCCGACCGGGTCGAGCAACGAGGCGACGCTCGATTACGTCTTCGGTTACATCGATGAGATGCTCGACACACGGGTTCCACCCAAGAACATCGCCGCCTTCATCGTCGAGCCGGTGCTGGGCGAGGGCGGGTACGTGGTGCCGCCCGCGGACTTCATGCCACGGCTCAGAGCGCTCTGCGATCGGCACGACATCCTGTTGATCGCCGATGAAGTCCAGTCAGGATACGGGCGGACCGGCAAGATGTTCGCCTGCGAACACACCGGGGTCGTGCCCGACATCATGACGCTGGCCAAGTCGATCGCCTCGGGCCTGCCGCTCAGTGCCGTCGTCGCGACCTCCAAACTGATGGACCAGTGGGAGCCGGCCGCGCACGGCTCGACCTTCGGCGGCAACCCGGTGTCGTGTGCCGCCGGCATCGCGACCCTTGACGTCTTCGAGCGTGAGGGCATCCTCGCCAACGCATCAGCACGCGGCGCGGAGTTGATCCGGCGTCTGCGCGAGTTGCAGCGACGTCTGCCGGCAATCGGTGAGGTGCGCGGACTCGGCCTGATGGTGGGGGTTGAACTTGTCAACAAAGACGGATCGGCCAACAAGGACCTGCAGAAGAAGGTCCGCCAGGTCTGCCTCGATTCCGGAATGGTGGTGCTCAGCTGCGGGCCGCACGACAACGTGCTCCGGCTGGTCCCACCGCTCAACCTGTCGGAAGCTGAGCTCGACGAAGGATGGGAGATTTTGAACGCGGCGTTTCAGGAGGTGGCAGCATGAGCCAGACGATGACCAGCGAGCGTGGCCAAAAGACCGAGGCCAAGACCTACAAGAACTACATCGGCGGTCACTGGGTGGAGTCGAAGAGCGGAAAGACTTTCACCTCGACCAACCCCGCGCACAAGGACCAGGTCCTCGGCGTGATGCAAGCGTCGAACGCGGACGACGTGAACGCCGCCATCGAGGCGGCCCACAAGGCCTCCACCGGTTGGCGGCATACGCCGGCGCCGGTGCGGGGCGAGATCATCCTCAAAGCGGCTCTGATCATCGAGGCGCGCAAGGCGGAGCTCGCGAGGCTGATGACCCAGGAGATGGGCAAGGTGCTCAAAGAAGCGGGCGGTGATGTCCAGGAAGCGATCGACATGGGCAAATATGCGGCCGGCCTCGGTCGTCATCCGCACGGCGAGACGGTGCCCTCCGAGCTCAAAAACAAGTGGGCGATGACGGTGCGCGTACCGCTCGGGGTCGTGGCCTGCATTACGCCGTGGAACTTTCCGATGGCGATCCCCTCGTGGAAGATCTTTCCGGCCCTGATGGCGGGCAACGCGGTGGTGTTCAAGCCCGCGTCCGACACACCGATCGTGGCCACCAAGCTGGTGGAGATCCTCGAAGAGGCGGGATTGCCCGGTGGGGTGCTCAATCTCGTGACCGGCAGCGGCAAAGATGTGGGCGATGTGCTGGTCAAGGATCCGCGGATCCAGGGCATCTCATTCACCGGCTCGACCGACGCCGGCCGCCACATCGCGGAGATCGCCGGCCGCAACTTGAAGCGCCTGGGGCTCGAGCTCGGTGGCAAGAACGCGATCGTCGTGCTCGATGACGCCGATCTGCCGCTAGCCGTCGACGGCGCGCTCTGGGCGGCCTTCGGGACCTCGGGCCAGCGCTGCACCGCCGCCTCGCGCCTGATCGTCGACCGCAAGGTCGCGGTCGATTTCGTCGACCTGCTCCAGGAGCGGGCGGCGAAAATGAAGGTCGGCGACGGCCTGCAGGCGGACACCGACATGGGGCCGGTGATCAACGAAGCCGCGCTCAAGAAGGTCCACGAGTACACCGAGATCGGCAAGAAGGAACACGCCCGGCTGGTGCACGGTGGCGACTTCGCCGGGAGCGAGGGCTGGTTCTACCGGCCGACGATTTTCGCCGATGGCAAGAAGGACATGCGGATGGCCCAGGAAGAGATCTTCGGGCCGTCGACGCTGGTGCTGCCGGTCAACAACCTCGAGGAAGCCCTCGATGTCGCCAACTCGACGCAGTACGGGCTTTCCATGTCGATCTACACCAACGACCTGCGTAAGGCTTTTCACGCGATGGACGAGATGCAGTCGGGGATCGTCTACGTCAACGCGCCCACGATCGGCGCCGAGATCCAACTGCCGTTCGGCGGCGTGAAGAACACCGGCAACGGGCATCGCGAGGCCGGCACCGTGGCGCTCGACGAGTTCACGGAGTGGAAGACGATCTACGTCGACTACAGCGGCCGGCTGCAGCGGGCGCAGATCGACACGGGAGAATAACAGCCGCGGTCAGTACGCAAAACATCCAGTTCATCGACGTCGGGCAGCGGAGGGTCCGATACCTCGACCAGGGATCGGGCCACCCGCTGCTTCTGTGTCATGGCTTCATCGGCTCACTGGAGAACTTCCATACCTGGGGGCCGGCGTTCAGCAGTGACCGGCGGGTGTTGATCCCGGACCTGCCCGGATGCGGCGAGACCGCGGCCGGCGATCCGCCATTCACGGTGGCCGCCCACGCGGAGTTCCTGCACGCATTCGTGGAACGGCTAGGACTCACGGAGCACGACGTCGGCGGCATCTGCCTGGGCGCGACCGTCGCTCTCGAGTACGCCTCGCGCTTCCAGGACCGGATCTCACGGCTGGTCCTGCACACGCCGATCTACTCACCTCGGACGTTGCGGCCAGCCTTCAAGAGGCAGGTCGCCGCCTTTACCGCCGGCCCGATCTTCTGGGCCGTCGATGGCCTGCGACGGAATCGACTGGTGTCAGATCTCTATAAGCGGTTTCTGGTTGAAGGTCCGGGCGTCGATCCTTACGATGCGCAGGTGAACTTCGAGAACCAGCAGCGGGCCGACGGCCGCGCCGCCCGACAATGGTTGCGCGACGGGATCACCCGCGACTATCGCAACTTCCTGAACGGCTGGCGCAAGCCCGCGCTGGTGGTGGTCGCGGCCGACGATCGGACCGTCGACGTGGACGCCATCCGCAGCCTGCGCGACTTGATGCCGCAAGCCGAGATCCGTGTGATCGAATCCGCCGGCCACGGATGGACCCCGACCCTGATTGCGGCGCAGGTCGAGGCCATTTCTGCGTTTCTCAAGACGTGAGCGAGCACGATTTCAACACGACGGGGCTCAAACCCTGGGGCGGCCTCCCGCTAGCACCCGCCGGTAAAGCGCCCGATATCCGCATCCTCGGCGTGCCGATGGATCGCGGTTCGGTGTACCGGCCCGGTGCCGCGAAGGCGCCAGCCGAGCTACGAAAGCTCTCGGCCATCTTTGCGCCGGTCAGTGAGCAAGCGGAGCTGTTCGACACGGTCACTGTTCAGGACGATGGCGACCTGACCCTCGTCGATGGAGACATGGGCGTGAACGTCGACGCGGTCGCCAAGGAAATCGAAAAGACGCCGGAGGGGACCTTGCCGATCGTGCTCGGTGGCGACCACACGACCGCGAGCCCGACCCTGATCGCGCAGCAACGCCGCCTCAACGGACGGATGAGCATCCTTTACATTGACGCGCATCCTGATTTGAATGATTCCTCGCGACATAGCCGCTGGTCTAATGGCTGCGCCTTGCGGCGCGGCCTGGAGCTCGGCCAGATCGACCCCAGGAAAGTCACGCTGCTGGGATGCCGGGACTACGACTGGGAGGAGGTCGAGTTCATTCGGAAGATGGGCATCACCCTGATCCCCGCTGCCACCGCGCATCGCTGGACCGGCAGTCAGCTCGCCGACGAGATCGGCTCGCGCATCGGCAGCGATGCGCTGCACATCTCGCTCGACATCGACTCGCTCGATCCATCGATCGCGCCCGGCACCGGCGTCCCCTCGGCGGGCGGGCTCACCTCGCGCGAGCTGCTCGACTTCCTTCGCCAGCTCCGCGGCGTGCGGCTCGCCGGGCTCGACGTCGATGAGGTCGCGCCGCCGCTCGATGTCGGGTACGTCACCAGCCTGGCGGCGCTGAAGTTCATCTTCGAATACATCGGGATGGTGAAGCTCGGAACAACCGCCTGATGTAGCCGTCGTTGGCGCCGGCGTGATGGGTTGCAGCCTGGCCTATCACCTGGCCCGCGCCGGACGGCGGGTCATCGTCATCGATCGGGGCAAGATCGGTCAGGGTGCGACCGCTGCCGCCGCCGGCGGCATTCGGGCCCAGTTCTCTACGGAGGTCAACATCCGTATCGGAATGGAGGCGAAGCGCGTCCTCGCAAATTTCGTGGCGGAAACCGGCCAGACCGCGGACTTTCGCCAGGTCGGATACCTCTTCTTATTGACGACCGACGATGAGCGGCAGCGCTTCGCTGATGGCGTTCGGCTCCAGCGTCGACTCGGGATGGAGGACGTGGTCGAGCTCACTCCGGCGGAGGCGCGTGCGATGGTGCCGGGGCTTCGGACGGACGACCTTAGCGGCGCCACCTTTTGTCCGAGCGACGGGCTCGCGGGCCCGAACGAAGTGACCTACGGTTACGCGAACGCCGCGCGGCGCCTGGGCGCGGTCATCCTCGAGGACACGCCGCTGGACGGATTCCTCACCGGGGGTGGAGCGGTGCGCGGCATCCGGACCGGTGCCGCTGAGATTGCATGCGCCGACACCGTGATCTGCGCCGGCCCCTGGTCTGCCCCGGTGGGCGCCATGCTCGGTCTGGCGCTGCCGATCGAGCCATCCCGTCGCCAGGCCTTCGTGACGGAGCCTTTTGATGGGCTCGGCCGCCGGAGTCCGATGACGATCGACTTCCACACCTCGTTCTATTTCCACCCGGAAGGGGACGGCGTGCTGTTCGGCATGAGCGACCCCGCCGCGCCGCCGGGCTACGACACAGCGGTCGACTGGTCATTTCTCGAGCGCATCACCGCCGTCGCCGAGCGACGCTGGCCGCTGCTGCTCGACGCGCCTGTCAAGTCCGCTTGGGCGGGGCTGTACGAGAACACGCCCGACTTCCAGCCATTGATTGGTCCGCTGCAACCCGGCCTATGGATTGCGGCCGGCTTTTCCGGCCACGGGTTCATGATGGCGCCCGTGGTCGGCCGATGGCTGGCGACGTGGATGACAGACGGATCCCCGACCGCCGAGCTGCGAGCCTTTGCCCCCGATCGCTTTGCCGCCGGCGGCCTGCAGCCAGAGCGAAACGTGATCTAATGGGTGCCGCCTTGCGGCGCGTGGTCCTCCTCCTGGTTCTTGGCGGCGCCTTGAGTGCCTGCGACGTTCCGGCCGCCGCCCTCTCCGAGCCTGCGGCAGCTGTCGTCGATGGACACGAGATTTCAATGAAGGCCTACCAGGCCCGTCTCGGCGTGAGCCGCCATCGCGACCCATTCGCGGGCATCCCGGAGGCGATCCCGAGCCCTGCGCCCACGCAGCGCCTCGAGGACTTCACGATCGAGCAGTTAGTTCGCGAAGAGATCGTGCGTCAGGAGGCCGAGAAGCGTGGCCTTTCGGTCAGTGACCACGCAGTGCAGTCCCGGATCGATGCGCTGCGCGCTCGCGCCGGTGCCGCTGCCTTCAGCGCGGCGCTGAGCCGAAACGGGTTTACCAACGACAGCTTCGGCGCTTACGAGCGCACCTTGCTCACCGAGGTGGCGCTGATCCAGGCGATGGCAAAGGACCGGGCCGGCACAGCGGCGCAGGAGCTGAAGTCCGGACGCACCTTCACCGCGGTCGCGGCGCGCTGGAGCGATGACACGGGGACGTTCTCTCGAGGCGGCGACGCCGGCTGGTTGAAGCCGGCCGGGATCCCGGAG
The DNA here is from genome assembly GCA_035602395.1 of Candidatus Acidiferrum sp. Lineage (GTDB taxonomy): Bacteria > Chloroflexota > Dormibacteria > CF-121 > CF-121 > CF-13. The sequence goes on along the minus strand of DATNMH010000037.1, from coordinate 48,566 downwards.
CCCGCGCTCGCGGCGGCGGTGCAGTCGCTCGCGGCCGGAAGTGTGACCGGCATCATACAGACGAATCGCGGTGACGTGATCGCCACCGTGCTCGAACGACGCACCGATCAGGTCCACCTCGCGGTCATCCTCGTCCTCGCGCCTGCCGTCGACTCGTTCGGGCCGTTGGGCACGCCCACCTGGTTCACCAAGTTCATCGACGACCGAGAGGCGGCGCTCCGGCGCGCCGGCAAGATCGATGTCAAGGTTGCCCGCCATGCCGGCGGATGAGGGTGAACGCTGGCGCGTCTTTCTCGCGATCGAAATTCCGGACGCCGTCCGCCACAAGCTGACCAGCCCGCTCGAGGCGCTGCAGCAGCTCCATGAGTCGATTCGAATCAACCCGGTTGAGCGAATGCATCTGACCCTGCATTTCCTCGGACACCTGCCTCGTCTGGTTGTCGAGCAGTTGGCGCCGCCGCTCGGTGCCGTCGTCGCGCGCCATCATCGTTTTGGCTTGGTGGCGCAGGGTGTGGGCGCGTTTCCGACGATTGCTCGCCCGCGGGTGCTCTGGGCCGGCATCACTGGGGCCGAGCTGCCACGGTTGACCGCGTTGCAGGCGGAGCTGGGTAACGCGCTGCGAACCACTGGCGTGACTCTCGAAGGAGAGCGGTTCCGTCCACATCTCACGTTGGGCCGGGTCCGCCGGCCGCTCAAGCCCCCAGAGCGGCCCGTGCTGCGCGACTGGACCAGTCGATGGGAAGCGGCGCGCTTCGGCGATGTTCCCGTGGCCCAGGTTCGGCTTATCCGGAGTCAGTTGGGCGGTGGACCCCCGCGCTACACGACGCTGACGACCTTCGATCTACAATAGGGCCTCTCCGCGATGCGCCCATAGCTCAGCCTGGATAGAGCACCGGGCTACGGACCCGGGTGCGGGGGTTCAAATCCTCCTGGGCGCACTTCTTCTTTGGCGTTGTGGCGCCCTCAGCGGGCATGGCCGAAGTACATCAATTCCCAGATCGCGTCGTCCTTGTGCGTCTCGACGAGCTCATCACCCCGATACCGTGAGATCTCGAGGTTACCGACGAATCGCAGGTAGGCCCCGTCGAACTGCGCCAGCCTGGCGGCGATGCGCTTAACGCCCGTGATGGTGTCGATCATCCGGTTTATCGACAGGTCGTGGGTGCGGGTAAACGACACCACGTATCGCTCCTCGCCGTCCCGGTAGGAATAGCGCGTCGTCCCCGCGACCGGCTTGCCGGTCTTCTGATCGGTGTAGACCCCTTCGCGTTCGAAGGTGACCTTGGCCGGGTCGTCGCCGACGAGAAGGTTGTCACGGGCGAGCATGAAGATCGGAAGCGGCTCGAACCCGTACATTTTCGCGGAGGTGATGTAGGAGGCGATGACGGAATACGGTCCGGCCTGACCGCGAGCCCAGTACCAGTCGTGCACCACCTTCATCAGACCGACATTGCCCCAGTTGTGGTCGTGGTAGCCGACGCCCGTCGTCTCGTGGCGCTCGCCGCCAACCGAGTAGGTGACCGTGACCGCACCCTCGGGCACTGAGGGAAGCCAGGCGAATTCGAGCGACCGATCCGCACCGAACAGCATGTATCCGGTCGACGGGCGCCATGGAGGAACCTCGCCAGTCAAGGTGATATCGACCGAGATCTCCTCGGCCGTCGCCTGGATGTGATAGCGGTGCAGGTCACCCGTGAATCGGTTCTCGCCGAGGCGCACATCGGCCTGATCCTTGGCCGCCGACCATTCGCTCGGCGGATAGTGCACGAGCTTCTCGAAGTGTCGCCCGTCGGGAAGATCGAGATTCAGCCGAAGCAGTGGGGATAGCGGCTTCTCCGGCGTCGCGATGTCCTTGTTCATGAACGAAACGACCAGCTTCGCCCCATCGGTTAGATGCGCGTCGAAGTACCACCATTCGTAGGTTCCCGCCGAGTCATCGGTGCGAGCGCCATCCTCCCACGGCGCGATCGAGGTGGGCGATAGGCCCAAACGTTGATAGTCCGCAGGCGAGTTCGCCATCACCGCCAGTTTGTCCGCCACCGCCAGATTGTCTGCCATGTCGTACTCCTTGCTAAATGAAGAGGTAGATCGAGCATGCGGTGCGTTGGCGTTTTCGGCATCACCCAGTCAGATCCGCCGATCCGTACTTTTGGGGGAAATCCAAGCGCTCGCCCTATGATTCGTCGCGATGCCGCGCGCGGCCCGCACCGACATCGTCCAGCCGGACGGCCGGCACGTTCACCTTTACGGCGACTTGGCCCCGGCACCCGCGGGCTACCAGGCACCGGCGATGCCCAACGGCGTCTACGAGCGTCGCTGGAACCCGCTACGCCGCGAATGGGTGCTCGTGGCGGCGTCGCGCCAGGGGCGGACGTTTCTACCGGATCGCGCTGATTGCCCATTGTGCCCCTCGCGACCGGGGCACTCGACCGAGATTCCGGCCGCCGCGTACGAGGCCGCCGTTTTCGAGAATCGCTTTCCGGCGATGGTGCCCTGGCCGCCGGCAGGCGGCATTTGTGAAGTCGTCGTCTATACCGACGAGCACGAGGGATCGTTTGCGACGCTGCCCGCATCACGCCTCGAGCGACTGGCCGAGGTCTGGACCGATCGCTATCGGGACCTGAGCGCTCGCCGGGGCATCAAGTACGTCTACATCTTCGAAAACCGTGGCGAACAGGTCGGAGTCACGCTGCACCACCCACACGGGCAGATTTATGCATACCCCTTCGTCCCGCCGGTGGCGGCGAGCGAGCTGGCTCGCCGCACCGGCGAATGCCTGCAATGCGAGCTGGTCGCCGACGAACTGAAAGCGCGGCACCGGGTGCTGATTAACGAGGGCGGCCTGGTCGCGTACGTTCCCGGGTACGCCCGCTGGCCTTACGAGGTGCACGTGGCGCCGCGGGCGCATCGGCCGGCGCTTCCCGACCTTTCGCCCGGGGGTCGCCGGGCGCTGCTGGTCGCGATGCAGCGGATCACGCGCGCCTACGATCGCCTTTTCGAGGTGCCGATGCCCTACATGATGGCGATGCACCAATCGCCGGCGGAGGTGACCGAGCAGGCGCACCTGCACGTCGAGTTCTATCCGATCCTCCGCGAGCGGGCGAAACCGAAATACCTGGCGGGTTCGGAATCGGGCGCCGGGGTCTTTATCAACGACACCCTCGCGGAGGAATCCGCCGACCGGCTCCGCGCCGTCCTGGACGAGCGGAAGCCGTCACCGGCGGCCGGCGACCGGCCGTAGGGAAGGGGAGTTGCCGACGTTATTTCGGTATGGATTTGCTGCGGGGATTCCTGACCGTTTTTGCCCTGCTCAACGCCGCCTCATGGGCAGCGCTAGCGGCGGCGTGGGCGTTTCGGCCGAATTGGTCGGAGCGGCTTCCGATGCAGCTCGGCACGCACGAGCGCTACCGGAAGGCGGCCCCGATCTGGGCCCGGCTGGCGGTCGCCCTGACCGGTTTCTGGACGCTGGCGGCGGGGCTCTATCTCACCGCCGGCCATAACACGTCGCCGCTGATCGTCATCGCCCTCTTTACCGCCGCAGCGGCCTGCTTGATCGTGGCGATCGGCGCGGCGGCGGCCGTCTACCGCGCGCTCAAGCCCGAACCGCTACCGATCACGCTGGAGGGCGGCCAGCAGCCGCTCTAACCGCCCGACCGCCTCGTTCAGATCGCGGCTAATCGAGGCGAGTTCCGTAGCAGCACCCGCGTGTAGCTCGCCCAACCGGGCCAGCTCGGAGAGGCGATAGCCAGCGCCCATCACCGTGTTCTTCAGCCGGCGGAGCTGCTCCTCGGTCGGTGGCAGGTCAGCCATGGGCGGGAGCTGCCACCTGAAGGCGAACAAGGGCGACGGCCAGCGCCCCAGCCAGCGCGGCGTTTCGTTCGAGCAGCGCCACATTGGCCTGGATGACCCGGTCGCCGAGTCGGGCCTGCAGCCGGCTCAGCTCGGCCGGCGTGCGATCCGGGCCTCGAACCGGCGCCGACTCGTCCGCGCCCAGCTCGGCGATCGGAATCGCGAGGTCTGACGTGAGTGGCTGGCTCACGACCGCGCCGGCGCCGCCCAACGCCCAGTGAGCCCGAAGGATCGAGGCCAGCTCGTCGACCGTATCGGCTCGGATCGGAAGGCGCAGCCCGGCCGACGTCGCGAGGAACCCGGCGAGCAGTGACGACTGCCAGCCGATGACCGGCACACCGAGCGTCTCGAGGCGCTCCAGCGTGGCTCCGGCGTCGAGCGTCGACTTGGGGCCGGCGCAGACGACGCAGACGGCGCGCCGGCTGAGCTCGCTCAGGTCCGCCGAGACATCCTGGCCGTCGCGTCCGGGGTGGACACCACCGATGCCGCCGGTGCTGACGACCGGAATACCTGCCAGCGCTGCGGCCGCAATCGTGGCGGCGACCGTCGTGCCGCCAAAGCCTGGATTCGTGATGGCCGATGCCAGGTTCCAGGGTGAGACCTTGACGGCGTCGCGGCGCGCCGCGAGGACGGCGCAATCGTCGAGCGACAGACCGACCCGGAGCGTGCCGTCGAAGACCGCGACCACCGCGGGTGTCGCCCCAGCTTCGGCGCAGGCCACCCACTGCCGGCGAACCGCCTCCATCGCCGCCGCCTTGGGCAGGCCGTGGGTGATCACCGCCGACTCGAGCGCCACGATCGGCTTGCCACTCTGGCGCGCGTGCTGCAGGTCGGGCGAGATCGTCAACGGAGCCACGTGGCGATCTTACGTCGCTAATATTCATGGGGCCTGCGGGCGTAGCCGAATTGGTACAGGCGCACGGCTTAGGACCGTGTGGCGTAAGCCATAAGGGTTCGAGTCCCTTCGCCCGCACCAGCCTTGAAAGACCACTCGATAGCAAGGGGCTGTTGGACGTTGGCGGCGATCCGGGGAACTGGTAGCGTAAGTCTCCGTGGCAGCGGTGAAAGTCGACACCGAGCGCAAGCCTGGTTCGCAAGTCGTCCTCTCGGTCGAGGTCGACGCCGACCAGGTTTCGAAGTCGATCGACCAGGCGTACGGCCGGCTGGCGCCGCGCGTCCGCATTGCTGGCTTCCGGCCGGGCAAGGCGCCGCGACCGATGGTTGAACGCGAGATCGGCTGGTCCGCCCTGCGTCAGGAGGCGCTCGACCTGATCCTTCCAACCGCCTACAACTCGGCGCTCGACGAAGCTGGGCTCGACCCGATCGACGTACCCCGGGTCGAGGTGCAGCAGTTCGACCGCGGCCAACCGATGAAGTTCACCGCCACGGTGTCGATCAAGCCGGAAATCACGCTCAAGGACTACAACGACATCCGGGTGCCTCGGCCGCAAACCGAGATTGGTGATAGCGATGTGGACGAAGCCATCGAGCGGCTGCGCAATCGGTACGCTGAGCTGCATGCCGTCGAGCGGCCGGTGCAGGCGGGCGATTTTCTGACGGTTGACACCCACATCGTCAAATCGGGCGCCGTCCTCATCGGGGAAAGCCAGACGGACGCGCAGCTCGAGGTGGACAAGGAACGACTGATTCCGGGGTTGGCCGAGGGACTTACCGGTCAGGCCCAGGGCGAGACCCGCGATATCCGCTTGACGCTTCCGGCCGACTATCCGAAGAAAGATCTCGCCGGGTCTGACGTCGTTTTTCGCGTCACCGTGAAGTCGATCAAGGAACGCCAGTTGCCGCCAGCCGAGGAGCTACCACAGCTGATGGCGCCGAGTGAGACCGGCCCGAACACGCCGGCCCGCCAAACGCTCGAAGAGCTTCGGCACGACATCAGCGAAGAACTTCAGGATGCCGCCAGCCGGGGCGACGAGCAGCGGTTCGAGAACGACGTCCTCAAGGCCCTCGACGAGCGGATGGAGGTCGAGGTACCCGAGGCGCTGATCGAGCGCGAAGTCAACCGGCGCGTCCGCGAGCTGGAGGTCCGGCTCGAGGAGCAAGGCCTGAAGATGGAGCGCTATCTTCAGTACACGAACACCTCGTTGGATGTCCTCCAGGCGGAGCAGCGTCCCCAGGCGGTGCAGAAGGTCCGCCTCGAGCTTGCGCTCGAAACCGTGGCCGAGCGCGAAGGGCTGACGGTCTCCGACGCGGAGGTGGAGGAGGCGGTCGCCAACGCCCTGGCGGAGGAGGATCACGCCGGTCATCAACACGGCGATCTCCGTACCGCCGACCCCGTGCGTGCCTACTTTCGGCACCAGCTTTTGATGCGAAAGACCATTGACTTTTTGAGTACGGTGGCATCGCCAGAATCTTCGGATACAATGGAGCCGCCTCCAGCCGCGAAAGAGCTCGAGGGCGCGGGGAAGTCGGCGTCACGCGGGGAGCAAAAGCCCAAAGGGAAGAAGCAACGCTGACCGAACTACGTATTCAAAAGTGAGTACGCAGACGACTGGATTGTAAGAATTGGATCCTATAATGGCGACAGGAGAGCCTCGCATGAATTTCGAACGGCTCAGCCGGCGTCCCGAAGCCCTGATTCCCATGGTCATCGAGACCACCAACCGCGGGGAGCGAGCCTTCGACATCTACTCCCGGCTGCTCAAGGACCGCATTATCTTCATCGGCACGCCGATCGACGACCAGGTGGCCAACGTCGTCATGGCGCAGCTGCTGTTCCTCGCCTCCGAGGATCCCGACAAGGACATCAACATCTACATCAACAGCCCGGGCGGCGTCGTTACCGCCGGACTCGCGATCTACGACACCATGCGCTACGTCAGCCCGCGCGTGTCGACCGTCTGCATGGGGTTGGCCGCCAGCATGGCCACGGTCCTGCTCGCTGGCGGAACCAAGGGGATGCGTTTCGCGTTGCCCAACACCCGCATCCTGATCCATCAGCCGTCGGGCGGCTTCCAGGGGCAGGCGAGTGACATCCAGATCCACGCCCAGGAAATCCTGCGCATCCGCAAAACGCTCAATGACATCCTGGCCACGCACACCGGTCAGCCGATCGAGAAGATCGAGCGCGATACGGAGCGCGACTTCTTCATGAGCGCGGACGAAGCCAAGACGTACGGCATCATCGATGACATCATCGTGAGCACTGCACGCGATGTCGACGGCGCCGCCGCCAAGAAGGACGGCCGCCTCGAGCTGAGCACCGCCGGCGGCGGCCGGCCCGAGCCGCGCCTCCAGCCCGAACCCGAAGGTCCCAAGACATCCCGATGAACGAACGAGAGGATCGCCGTCGGCACACCCGTTGCTCCTTCTGCGGGAAGGATCAATCGCAGGTTCGCAAGCTGGTCGCCGGGCCGGGCGTCTACATCTGCGACCAGTGCATCGACCTCTGCCAGGAAGTCCTGGAAGAGGACACCAAGACCACCTCGCAGAAGCGGACCAAGGGCGGGCTGATCCCGAACCCAAAGACGATCAATGCGGCGCTCGATCAGTATGTCGTCGGCCAGGACCACGCCAAGCGCGTGCTCTCGGTCGCGGTCTACAACCATTACAAGCGCATCGCCCACAGCAAGATGGCGGGCGACGTCGAGCTGCAGAAGTCGAACGTGCTGCTGGTCGGCCCGACCGGCTGCGGCAAGACCCTGCTCGCCCAGACCCTGGCGAAAATCATCGACGTCCCCTTCTCGATCGCCGACGCTACCTCTTTGACTGAGGCGGGCTACGTCGGTGAGGACGTCGAGAACATCCTGCTTCGCCTGATCCAGGCGGCGGACTTCGACATTGCCCGCGCCGAGCGCGGCATCATCTACATCGACGAGATCGACAAGATCGCGCGCAAGTCGGACAACCCCTCGATCACCCGCGACGTGTCAGGCGAGGGTGTTCAGCAGGCGCTGCTCAAGATCCTGGAAGGCACGATCGCAAACGTTCCGCCCCAGGGCGGTCGCAAGCACCCCCACCAGGACTTCATCCAGATCAACACCACCAACATCCTCTTCATCTGCGGCGGCGCCTTCGACGGCCTGGAGAAAATCATCGAGCACCGGATCGGCCACAAGCAGATCGGCTTCGGCTCCGAAATCCATGCCAACCGCACCAAGGAGACCACGAAGATCCTCAAGCAACTCCAGCCGATGGACCTGTTGAAGTACGGACTGATCCCCGAATTCGTCGGCCGGCTGCCGATTGGCGTCACCCTGGATTACCTCGATGAGGCGGACATCATTCGGATCCTTACCGAGCCAAAGAACGCGTTCGTCAAGCAGTACCAGAAGTTCTTCGCCCTCGATGATGTCCAGCTGGTCTTCGAGCCGGCGGCGCTGACCGCCATTGCGAAGAAGGCGCTGCAGCGTGGCACCGGCGCGCGAGGATTGAAGAGCATCATCGAAGACATCTTGCTGAACTCCATGTTCGAAGTTCCGTCACGCCCGGAGGTCAAGCGATGCGTCATCACAGAGAAGTCGGTCAACCTCAGCACGGAGCCCGAGATGTACTCGGAGGAAGAGCTCGAGGAGATCGCACCAGAGCAAACCGCGTAGGGATCAGCGTTTGTCCGATGTGACCGGTACGCCGGCCACCCTCCAGCTACCGCTCCTCCCCCTCAAGAACGTCGTCCTCTTCCCCCACATGATCGTGCCCCTGTACGTGGGGCGGGAGCGCTCGATCGACGCGCTCGAGGACGCCTTGACCCGCGGCAAGCAGGTCTTTCTCTGCACACAGCGACGCGCCGACTGTGAGGACCCGAAAGAAACCGACCTCTACCGGGTCGGGGTGCTCGGCGAAGTCGTGCAACTGCTCAAGCTGCCCGATGGCACGATCAAGGTGCTGATCGAGGGCTCATCCCGGGCCGTGATCGACCGCTTCATCCAGGTCGAGCCGCACTTGCGGGTCGAGGTGTCGCTCCTCGATGAGGATTTCGAGGCCTCGCCGGAACTCGAGGTCCTGATGCGCGGCGTCGTGGATCTTTTCGATCGCTACGTCGAGCTCGACAAGAAGGTTCCGCCGGAGGTCAACCTTACGGTGCGCGGCGTCGAGGATGCGGGACGCATGGCGGACATCGTCGCCTCCAACCTGGGCATCGGCGTGACCGACAAGCAGGACGTGCTGGAGACCTTCCAGATGAACGCCCGGCTGGAGAAGCTCTCCAACGTGCTCCAGCGCGAGATCGAGATCCTCGACATGGACCGCGGCATCCGCCAGCGGGTGCGGCAGCAAATCGATCGACGCCAGAAAGAGTTCTACCTCAAGGAGCAGATGCGGGTCATCCAGGAAGAGCTGGGCGGGGAAGACCCGCAGCTCAGCGAGCTCGATGAGCTCCGCGAGAAAGTGCGGGCGCTCGATCTGGCGGAGGCGGTCGAGGAACGCCTGCTGAAAGACGTCGATCGGCTGGAGCGGATGCCACCCGGCTCGCCCGAGATCTCGGTGCTACACAACTACCTCGACCTGGTCGTCTCGCTGCCGTAGCACGAGTCGAGTGAGGACATCACCGACCTGCACGCCGCCGAAAAGGTCCTCGACGAGGATCATCACGGCCTCCGAAAAATAAAAGAGCGCATCCTCGAGTTCCTGGCGGTGCGGCAACTGACCAAGTCGCCCAAGGGACCGATCCTCTGCTTCATCGGGCCGCCCGGCGTGGGCAAGACCAGCCTGGGCCGCTCGATCGCGCGAGCCCTAGGTCGCAAGTTCGTGCGCGTCTCGCTAGGCGGCGTGGGCGACGAGGCCGAGATCCGCGGCCACCGCCGAACCTACGTCGGCTCGATGCCCGGCCGGATCATCAAGGGCCTGCGCGAGGCGGGCACCCGCAACCCGGTGTTCTTGCTCGACGAGATCGACAAGATGTCGTCCGATTTTCGCGGCGACCCGGCCTCGGCGATGCTCGAGGTGCTCGACCCGGAGCAGAACAAGCATTTTTCTGATCACTTCCTGGAGATTCCCTTCGACCTGTCGGAGGTCCTCTTCATCACCACCGCCAACGTCTTCTACTCGATCCCGCGCCCGCTGCTCGACCGCATGGAGGTAATCAACCTTCCCGGCTACACCGCCGAGGAGAAGATGGTGATCGCCCGCGAATTCCTGGTGCCCAAGCAGCTGCAGGATCACGGCCTGAGCAGCAAGCACATCGAGATCACCAAGCCCGCGCTGGCGACGATCATCAGCCGCTACACCAGCGAGGCCGGCGTGCGCAACCTGGAACGATCGATCGCGAGTGTGTGCCGCAAGGTCGCGCGCGAAGTCGTCAAAGGCAAGACGCGCAAGATGACGGTCGCGCCCAACCGGCTCGAGGATCTCCTGGGGCCGCCGCGCTACAAGCCTGACGAGGGCCACAAGGAGCCGCAGATCGGCGTGGCGAATGGGCTTGCCTGGACCGAGGTCGGCGGGGTCCTGCTCACCATCGAGGTGATTACCATGCCGGGCAAGGGCAACCTCAACCTGACCGGGCAGATGGGTGACGTGATGCAGGAATCGGCTCGCGCCGCGCTTTCCTATGCGCGATCGAACGCCGAGGCGCTGGGCATCCCAGTCGATTTCCGCGACAAGCTTGACCTGCACATCCACATCCCGAAGGGCGCCATCCCCAAAGACGGGCCCTCTGCCGGGATCTCCATGGCACTCGCCATCATTTCGGCGCTAGCCCAGCGGCCGATCCGCTCCGACGTCGCGTTGACGGGCGAGATCACGCTGCGCGGGCGCGTGTTGCCGATCGGCGGCCTCAAGGAAAAAGTTCTCGCGGCTCATCGGATCGGCATCCACACCATCCTCCTGCCGGAGGACAACCAGCCCGATATTGCGGATATCCCGGCCGACATTCGCAAGCGCCTGACTTTCAAATTCGTCAAGACCATGGACGAGGTGATCGCGCTGGCGCTGCTCCCCCGATCTGACACGGTCTTGCTGCCCGGAATCGGCGAGCCGGCCGCAGTCGACGAAGCGGTGGCGGCCAACGCCGAGGCTTCGGGCCAGAAGCCGTCGAGTCAGCCCTCGCTTTAGAAGCCCCCACCCTGCCCCGAACGTCTCAAACGCTCGCCTGGCACTAAAGCGCCGCTCGCGTGGGCCGACGGGCCCGCCCCGTACGCGGGGGAGGGGAATATGAAAGCGTGGCTGGGTAGACTAGCCCAACGATGGAGACGCGCTACGACCCCAAGATCGTCGAGCAGCGCTGGTACGCCATCTGGGATGAGCGCGGCTACTTCAAACCGCGGGAGAGCCTGACCGGCAAGACCTTCACCATCTCGATGCCGCCGCCGAACATCACCGGCGACCTGCACATGGGGCACGCGATGTACACGCTGCAGGATGTATTGATTCGCTGGCATCGGATGCTTGGCGATGCCGTGCTATGGGTGCCGGGCACGGATCATGCGGCGATCGCAACGCAGAATGTGCTCGAGAAACAGCTGGCGAAGAAAGGCACGACCAAAGAGAAGATCGGACGCGAGGCCTGGGACAAGCTGGTCGCGGAATGGTATGAGACCACCGGCCACACCATCCTGCAGCAGATGCGACGACTCGGCTTCTCCGCCGACTGGTCGCGCATTCGCTTCACCATGGATCCGACCTATGTCGAGGCGATCCGTTACGTCTTCGTGCGGCTCTGGAAAGAGGGGCTCATCTACCGCGGCCCGCGGATCGTCAACTGGTGTCCGCACGACCAGAGCGCGATCTCGGACCTCGAGGTCCAGTACGAGGAGACCGACGGTCACCTTTATTACCTCGACTACCCGGTCGATGGCGGCGGCGTGATCTCGGTCGCGACCGCGCGGCCGGAAACCATGGTCGGTGATACGGCAGTCGCCGTCCACCCCGATGACTGGCGCTACAAGGACCTGATCGGGAAGTCGGTGACGCTGCCGATCGTGCACCGCCGGGTGCCGATCGTCGCCGACGACGCCGTCGACCAGGAGTTTGGCACCGGCGCCGTCAAGGTGACCCCCGGACACGATGTCACCGATTACGAAATCGGTGAACGCCATCACCTCGAGGTCCGCACCATCCTCCATCTCGACGGCAGCATGAACATCCCGGAAGTCCCCGAGCTCGATGGACTACCGGTGCCCAAGGCACGCGAGCGCATCGTCGAGATGCTGCGCGCCGAGGCTGCGTTGCAAAAGATCGAGCCCTACCGCCACTCGGTCGGTCACTGCGACCGATGCGGCGCTGTGATCGAGCCGCTGGTGTCGGCCCAGTGGTGGGTCAAGATGAAACCACTGGCGGGGCCGGCGATTGCCGTGGCCGAGACCGATGTCCTCCGCTTCCACCCGGAGCGCTGGCGCGAGCAGTACCTGCGCTGGATGCACAACATCCGCGACTGGAACATTTCGCGCCAGCTGTGGTTGGGCCATCGCATTCCGGTGTGGACCTGCGCTAACGGTCACGCCATCGCCTATCTGAAAGACCCGACGGAATGCGAGCAGTGCGGTGACCGGCACCTCACGCAGGATCCCGATGTGCTCGACACCTGGTTCTCGTCATCACTGTGGCCGTTCGTCACCCTGGGATGGCCGAATGACACGGGGGACCTGCGCCGCTTCTACCCGACGCAGGTGCTGGACACGGCGCGCGACATCCTCTACCTGTGGGTGGCGCGCATGGTCTTCATGAGCCTGCATTTCCTGAACGTGGTCCCCTTCTCCGACGTCCTGATCCACGGCACCGTGCTGGCGCCGGACGGGCGGCGGATGAGCAAGTCGCTCGGCACCGGACTCGACCCGCTGGATCTCATCGAGCGCTTCGGCGCCGACGCGACCCGTGCCTGGGCCGCCTACTTTGGCACCGGCGGGCAGGACATCCGTTTCTCGGAAGAGAAGATCGAGTCGTACCAGCGCTTTGCCAACAAGCTCTGGAACGCGACGCGCCTGCTGTTGTTCAAATTACCGGAGGGCGCGGCGCCCATGCCGATCGATGAGGCAGAGCTGGAGCCGGCGGATCTGTGGATCTTGGGCCGGTTGAGCGCGGTTACGCGGTTGGTCACGTCATCGTTTGAGCGGCTCGAGTTTGGTCCGGCGATCGAGGCTCTGTACGACTTTGCCTGGAAGGAGGTGGCGGACGACTACCTCGAGTTGATCAAGCCGCGACTGCAGACTGGCGACCAGTCCACCGCGACCGCGCTATCGGTCGCGGTCAATGTGCTGGAAACAATTCTCCGGCTGCTGCATCCGGTGATGCCGTTCGTGACCGAGGAGCTGTGGCAGCGGCTGCCGCACGAGGGCGAGACGATCATGTACGCGCCCTGGCCCTTGCCCGACGAGACGATCGAAGACCAGAAGTTGATGGAGGAGATGGCGCACCTGCGGGAGGTGGTCCGGGCGGTGCGCAACGTGCGGCACAGCGCCGATCCGCGCGCCCGCCGGCAACCGGCCGAGATCAGCTCACCCCGGCCGCTTCTGACAGAGCCGATCGGCCGCCGCTACCTCGCTACCCTGGCGCAGCTGGAGCTCAATGGCAAGCTCCCCGAGGGGGCGCCCCAGGCGGTGGTCGTGGTCGGCGCGACCACCGTGCGCCTCGGGCTGCCGGCGGGCGGCGGCTCGGATGCCCAGCGGCTGCGGGCCGAGCTGCAAAAGAAAGAGCAGGAGATCCAGTTCCTGGAGGGGAAGTTGCGCAACCCGGCCTTCACCGGGAAAGCGCCACAGGCAGTGGTGGAGCGAGAGCGGGCGCGCCTTCTCCAGGCGCAGCAGGCGGCGGAGCGGCTACGAGGCCTCTTGGGCGAAGCGGCCGAATTAGGGTAAGGTAGCGGAGTTAAATTCCCTGATTGCTGAGGAGGCGCCTTGCCCAACCTAACGTCGCTAAAACCGCTGCTCTACATCGTGATCTTTTACCTGCTGGCCTTCTGGCTCAGCCTCTCCTACTGGGCGTTCAGGGACGCCCGGGAGCGCTCCAACAGCGTGCTCTTTCATGTCTTCGCCACCGGCCTGTCGCTGGTGCTGCCTATCTTCGGGCTGTTCATCTACATGATCATCCGGCCGCCGCTGACGATGGCGGAGCGCCGGGCGCTCGAGCTGGAGACGCAAGCGCTCTCGGAGCCGGGCGGTCCCGCGCGCGAGCTGCGGCCGTGCCCCAGCTGCGGCGAGCCGATCGATTCGCAGTACGTGCTCTGTCCGCACTGCAAGACACAGTTCAGTAAACTCTGCCCACGGTGCAACAAGCAGCTCAAGCTCGGATGGAGCGTGTGCCCCTATTGCGCCGAGGAAGTCCCCCTCCAGGGGCCCGTTTCCTCGACGCCGCGCATCGCTCGGTAGCCCCGCTCGCCCGGCGGGTTCGCTGAGCTGCTAACCCAGTAGACATGCCGTTAGCGCTACAGGCGCTGCTCCCATTTATCGCCCTGCTGGGAGCCGCCGCGATCGTGCGACAGCCACCTCGCCGCGAGGGCAACGGTTGGATCGCGGCCGGCGCCACCGGACTCGCGGGGCTCATCGCCCTGGTGGAGCTGCTCCGCCTTTCTCCCGGCGAACACGTCGACGTTCTCTACCTGACCACTTTTCCCTACGCCGACCTCAGTATTCGTCTCGATGGGCTCTCGCTCGCCTTCGCCGCCATCGTGCTGATCACGGCGGCGCTGCTGATGCTGGCCAGGCAGCGCGTCCCGGGCGACCGCCGGGACCCATGGGCCGGCTGGTTGCTCACGAGTGCGGCGACCTGCGCCGTCATCCTCGCCGACAACCTGCTGCTCGTCTACATCGCGCTTCAGCTCCTCACCCTGGCATGGAGCGGGGCGCTCGACGAAGCCTCGCCGCGCCGGCGGGGCCTGCGACTGGTCGTCCAGGTGGCCGACATCGGCCTGCTGCTGGCGGCGGCCAGCGCGATCCAATCGGTGGGCACGAGCGCCTTCTCCGGTGTGCCCTCGGACACCTTCGGGCTGGCGACGTTTGTGCTCGTGCTGCTGCCAGTCATGGTCCGAACCCTTGCGCTTACCCGCGTCTGGGGCGGGCCCAAGGCGGCGGTGGCGTTCGAGCCCGCGATCGCGTGGGTGGCGCCCGCGGGATACCTGCTGTTGCGCTTACTGGCGCTGATGGGCGGCCGGCTTCCGGACCGGGCGACCGCGGTCGTGTTGTTCGCGGTGGGGGTGATCGGCGCGCTGATTTTCGCGGGCCTTGCGCTCTTTACGCGCGCCGGACCGCGGCTCGCGGGCTTATTGCTGGCGGCGCAAGCCGGGCTCGCCATCGCGCTGTCGACCGGCGATCAACCGCTAATGACCGTGGCGAGCACGTGGCTCTGGTTGACGCTGGTGCCGGTGGCCGGCGTGGCCTCGGTTCGCCCCCGTGACGGGTCGACGCCGGAAGCGCTGACGCTCCTGAGCCTGGCGATGGTTCCCGGGAGCCTCGCCTTCGTGGGCCTTTGGCTTGGCGCTCTTGCCCTGAACGAGCGTGGGCTGCTCTTCGCGATGATCCCGGTCGGGCTGGTGGTCGTCGTGTCGGCGCTCGCGGCCCTCAGTCACGGGCCGGTGCGGCGACCCCGCCGGTTCGACGTCGCGACCGTATGGGCGGGGGTGTTGCTGCTGGCCGCCGCTTTTCCGATCATCGCGATCGGCACGCTGGTCGTTCCCGCCGCGGCGACTGTCCGCCTCGTCCCCCGGGGGATGATCGGCGTCAGCCCCTTCGGGCTCACCACCGATTTTGGGGCCTGGCCCGCGCTCGTGGTGTCGGTGGTCGTCGGCCTCCTGCTCGGGCTGATGGGCTGGCGCCTCCAGGGGCGGTTCCCCTTGCGCGCGGGCGGTGCCGGCCGTGAACCGGGCTATCCGTCATTTATGCCGGCACTCCCCCGGCTGCCCAGGTTGCCGTCCTGGAGTCACGTTGTCCTCTGGGGGGCCTTCGCCGCCGTCGTCGGCGCGGTCGCGACCCGGCCATGATCCTCTATCTGCCCGCAGCCCTGTTCGCGGTCAGCCTGCTGGTGGCCTATGGCACCGTGGGCCGGCCGCGACAGGCGGCGACGATTGCGGCGGTGCTGGCGGCGGCGTGGTCGCTCGCGCTGCTGGTCGACCCGAGTCTGATGGCCTGGGCCATCGGTCCCATCGTGGCGACGCTGCTCGTCCCGCGCCGCGGCGCGCGGGCCCGATCGAGCTTCGAAGGGCTGACCCGGCGCGTGATCACCATCGTCGGCGCGCTGGTCGTCGCGATTTTCCTCGCATCACGATTGCCGGTCGGCGAGAACCCCGTCCTGCTGAGCGCCGTGCCGTGGGTTCTGGGCGCGCTCGGCGCGGCCTGGTTTATCAGCCCGATTGACCAACCTGAGCGGCTGCAAGGCCAGGCGCTGATGGTCGCAGCGACGGCGGCGATCCTCCTGGCCGCGGTCCCCGCCGGGCCGCTGACCGCGGCGCTCGCTGGGGCGATGGCGCTGATGCCGATCGCAGGCGAGCACTGGCGTCTGCCCGGCCGTCTTCGCCCGGCGTTGAGTGCGCTGCTGCTGATGCTCGCCGCGGCGGCGGCGCTGGTCGCGGCCCTGGCTGCCGTGAATGTCGTCCTGGTCCTGTCCGACATCGGGCTGAATGTCAGCAGCCTGATGCTGGTGGGTGCGGCGATCCTCCTGGTCGCGGGGGCGGCCGCCACCCCAATCGGCATCGAGTGGGCCGCCGCACTTGGCGTTCTGACGCTCGCGGCCGCCGCGCCAGGTCTTCGATGGGCCGCGCTCGCGGGATTGATCGCGGTGGCCACGACCTTCGATCGGCGCGGCGAACGTCCGGCATGGCTGGCGGTCGGCGCCCTCGCGATGACCTCCGTGCTGCTGCCGCTGGCGGCGCCCTCATGGAGCGCCCGGGTGCAGGTGGTGGCGCTGGCCGCCGGCCTGGTCGTGATGCTGTTCGCCGCGCGCGCGGCGACGCTGCGCGTGCTCGTGCTGCCGACGACCGCGCTGGTCGTAATGCTGGCGCTCGGGTCGGTCAACGTCGCCGGGCTGGTCCGCTTCCAATGGATCGCCGCGGTCGGCGCCCTGCTCCTCGTCGCGCGCACGGCGTTGACCTGGTTGCCGGCGGACACCGGTGGGCGCGAGGTGCTGCGCGACGGCTTGATCGCGGCGCTCCTGATCGTAGCGATCAGCGCCCGCGATGCCCTCGGTCTCGGCACGCTTGCCGCCGTGCTCCTCCTGATCGACGCAGCCATCGTTCGCATCGATGACATCCCAGCGCCCGCTTCGCCGTGGTCGCGGCTGGTCGTGCTGGCGCGTTCCAACTGGCCAGGATCGATCACCTTCGCCGCCGCGACCATCACGGTGATCGCCGCCCTCCAGGCAGGGTTGGCGCTCGGCTTGCTCGCGTCGGCGTTGCTCGCGGCATTGCAGCTGGCCCCGCTCGTCGATCGCCACGCCGTAACGACTTCGGTTCGGCCGCGGTCGGCGTTGCAGTGGGTGGGCCCGGCGCTATCGATCGGCTGCGGCATCGCCCCGGCCCTGGTGTTGCGGATGATCCAACTGGCTCGTTGATCATCCTGCTGGCGTCGACCTCGGCGCGACGGATGGACATTCTCACGCGGTCCGGCATCCCGTTTCGCGCGCTGGCGCCCGGCATCGATGAGCGGCCGCCGGTGCCGCTCGGGCCGGTGCGCTTTGTCGCCTGGGCGGCGAAAGCGAAGGCCGAGGCGGTCGCCGCGAGGGCGGCAGGCCGAGTCGTCGTGGCTGCCGACACCGAGGTCGTCTTGCGCGGGCGAATCTTCGGAAAGCCAAAGGATCGCGCGGAGGCCGCCGCCTTTTTGCGCGCGCTATCGGGGAAGACGCACCAGGTCTACACCGCGGTCCAGGTGATCGATGGGCGCTCTGGCCGGCGAGCGCAAGGCATTTCGCGGACGCATGTCACTATGCGTGAACTTTCGTCGAGCGAGATCGCCGCCTACGTCCGAACCGGTGAACCGCAGGATAAAGCCGGTGCCTACGCTATACAGGGCAAGGGCCGGCGCCTGATCGCATCGATCCGCGGGCCGTATGACAACGTCGTCGGGATGCCGATGCGCCTGCTGACGCGGTTGCTGGGCGAATGCGGGATCCCGGTTCCGGCGAACAATCCGGATGAAATGCAGCACACGTCTCAGCACCGCCGCCGTCACCGCTAGCCTCCTGCTGCTCAGCTCCGCCGCGTTGACCGCCTGCGGGCCAGGGGAAGCCTCGCGGTTGGTCGTCACGCAGAGCACCGATGCGCCGAGTGCCTCCGACCACAAGAGCCACCTTGCGCCCGGCGTATTCGTCGGGATCACGCTCTCGATCCGCAATACCGGCGCGGGGGCGGCCCGCGGCGTCACGGTCGAGGACGTCCTGCCCGCCGGCTTTCGTTATTACGAACTGACAACGCTCGGCGGCAACGCCATCCGCACCGCGACCAGCGATCCGGCGGCGCAGGGCAATCCGGTCTGGGGCACGTTCACGATTCCGGCGGGCAACGGCAATACGGTTAGCGCGCTAATCCTCAGCTTCAAAGTCCAGGCGGCGGTCAAGCCCGGCGATTACCAGAACAAGGTCAAGATCACCACCTCACTGGCTTCGGACGCCGCCCAGGGTGATCCGGTGGGCCTTGTGGTCGAGCCGCGCCCGGCGCTGACGGTCGCGGCGGCGGCCGCGACGGCGCAGGTAACGACCGGCGGTGCGGCAACCTACGTCATCTCTGTCAGCAACGTTGGCTCGGCGGTGGCCAAGAGCGTGGTCGTCTCGGTCAGCCTCGCCCCCGGGTTTCTCTACACGACGACCACCGGGTATGAAGGCAACAGTGTGCGGACATCGGCCGTCGATCCGCCCGGGAACAGCTTGCTGCCGGTCTGGTCCTCCTGGGATATCCCGGGGGCGGTCAATGGGGCGGCCGGACTGCTGCGCCTGACCTTCCAGGCCCGGGTGCTGGCCGCCGTGGTGCCAGGACTTTACAACCTGACCGTCGCCGTGACCAGCGCCAAAGACGTCCCGCCGCAGACGATCGGCAACACGGCCCCGGTGGCCGTTGGCAAAGGGACGACCATCCCGATCACGATGACGGTTGCCCCGACCGCACCCTATGCCTCACAGAACGGGACCGTGGCGTACGTGATCACGGTCGAGAACGACAGCGCCGACGCCGCCAGAGGGGTGACGGTGACCGACACGCTACCGCTGGGCTTTGTTTTCCAGTCCACCAACAGCATCGTGATCAACGGGCAAAACGCCGGGTCGCGACTGCAGCCGGCGGCAGGAAGTGCGACCCCGCAATGGGGGCCGTTCAGCGTCCCGGGGGGCGGCTTCAACGGCTCGACCCTCGTGATCACGTTTACCGCCAAAGTCGCCGGCGCCTCGCTCGGGCCGCACCCCAATGTCGTATCGGGCAATAGCAGCAACGCCCAGATCACCGGCGGCTCAGACCAGGCGCCCGTGATCGTCACGGCGAGCTGACGCCGTTTCATGAGTCTGGTCTTTCGGCCGGTTTGGGAGAATAGCGAAGAGTGTCCAGAACCCAACGGGAACTGAAGGCCCTCCGCCAGCAGCAGCGTGAGGAGGCGGCCGCACGCCAACGGGCGCGCGACCGTCGGAACCTGTTCATCATCGCCGGGATCCTGGGCACGGCCGCCGTTGCCATCCTGGTGGTCGCGCTTGCCCTCCAGCAGGCGGCGAAAGTGGCGCTAGCGAACCGGATCCAATTTCAGCCGGTCAGTGGAACCATCGGCACCCCGGTCCCTGACGAGGGGCGAAATCACGTGGACCCCTCGACCAATCCAACGTACAAGTTCTATCCGCCCGCCTCCGGGCCGCACTATTCGGCGCAGGGGATCGCCCCGGTGGCGTGGAAGACGATCGGTACCTCCAGCAGCCCCCTGGTCGAGGGCCAGTACATCCACAACCTCGAACACGGCGGGATTGCCATCCTCTACAACTGCTCGACGGGTGCCGACTGCACGAGCCTCAAGAACTCGCTCGAGAACTACGTGACCAACCTGGCTCCGGTTGAGCCAACCTACAACGAAGTCAAGATGGTGATCACGCCGTACAGCCAGGGAATGCAGAAGAAAGTGGCGCTGGTTGCCTGGGACTACATCGAGTTCCTCGATACGTACGACCAGAACGCCATCACCCAGTTTTACGAGAACCACGTCGACAAGGGTCCCGAGGCGATCCCGTGATAAACTACGGAGTCGCGCCCGGGGGCGCTATTGTCATGTATGCCATCGTTGCTACCAGCGGAAAGCAGTTCAGGGTCTCAGAAGGCGACCGCATCCTGGTCGACCGGGTGCCGGCTGAGGTCGGTCAGACCGTGCGGCTGGACTCGGTGCTGATGTTCGGCGGCGAGGACAAGCCGATGGTGGGCACCCCGTTCGTTTCGGGCGCGGCCGTCGAGGCGACCGTGGTCGCGCATCGGTCGGGGGACAAGATCATCGTCTTCAAATTCGAGGCGCGCAAGCGCAAGCGGCGCAAGACCGGCCACCGGCAGCAGCTGTCGGAGCTGCGCATCGGCGCTATCCGGCCCCCGGAGGGGAAGAGCGCGGGGGGATCGGCGAGGGGCGAACGACCCGTGACCGCGCAGATGCCGGCGCCGAAAGCGCGTCGAACGAAAGCGAGCGCGGAAGCGAGCAAGCAGGAGTAAACCATGGCACACAAGAAAGGCGCAGGTTCATCACGCAACGGACGCGACAGCGTCGGCCAGCGGCTGGGCATGAAGACCGGAGCCGGCCAGGCGGTCAACGCCGGCACCATCCTGCTTCGCCAGCGAGGGACGGCGATCTTTCCCGGGACCAACGTCGGCATGGGGCGCGACCACACCCTCTTCGCTCTCATCGACGGGGTGGTCAAATTCGAGCGCACCGGTCACGGGCGGAAGAAAGTCTCGGTCCTGGCCGAAGCCGTTTAGCGCTCGGCGGCACGGGCCGCTTAATGACACGCTCGCGTTTCCACACATCACGCGGCCTTTCCACACCGGGGCCGCTTATGACCGGGGCTCCCTTATCGCACCGGGTTTCTGATGTTCACTGACCGCGTCAAAGTCTTCGTCAAGGCCGGCGATGGCGGGGCCGGGCAACTGAGTTTTCGGCGCGAGAAATTCGTGCCGCGCGGCGGTCCGGATGGAGGAAACGGGGGTCGTGGCGGCAACGTCGTGCTCGAGGTGTCACGGCAGCTCAACTCCCTGCAGGACTATCGCTTCAAGCATCACTTCGCGGCCGGCCGCGGCGGGCGGGGCGGCGGCAGCCGGCGGCATGGCAAAGACGCCCCCGATGTGGTGCTCCAGGTTCCACCGGGAACGCTGGTCAAGGACGAGGAGGGGAAGACCCTGGCCGACCTGGTCGCGGATCGGCAGCGGCTGGTGGTGGCCCGGGCCGGGAGGGGTGGGCGCGGCAATGCGAGCTTCAAGACGTCGACCCGGCAAACGCCGCGCTTCGCCGAACTTGGCGAGCCCGGCGAATCGCGCTGGTTGTGGCTCGAGCTCAAACTGATCGCCGACGTCGGGTTGGTTGGCCTCCCCAATGCCGGCAAGTCGACACTGCTCTCGGTCGCCAGCGCCGCGCGTCCGAAGATCGCGGACTATCCGTTCACGACCCTCGAACCGGTGCTCGGGGTGGTCGAGCTGGCCGACGACGCCAGCTTCGTGATGGCCGACCTTCCCGGCCTGATCGAGGGTGCGCACGAAGGCGCCGGGCTCGGCCTGCAGTTTCTGCGCCACGTTGAGCGGACCCGCGCGCTAATCCATGTGATCGACGCCAGCTCCGGCGATCAGCAGAAACTCTGGAACGACTATCAGCAAGTGCGCACCGAACTGAAGAAATATAGCCCCGCGCTGGCGCGCCGCCCGCAGTTGATCGCGCTCAGCAAGATGGACGCGGTGACCGACTCCTCGGAGGTGCTCGCCTTCCGGCAGCGGCTGGTCAAGCTGCGCCGGCGGACGTTCCCGATTTCCGCGGTCACCGGCGAGGGCGTCCAGGATCTGCTGTGGGCGACACAGCGGACGCTGGTCCGCCGGCGCGACAAGGCCGCCGCCGAGCCGCTGCCGGCGCTGAAGGTCTACCGCGGCCCCACCACCGCCGACCCCTTCACCATCGAGCCGGTCGAGGGAGGCTTCCGCGTGTCCGGCGACCAGCTGCAGCGGCTGCTCGCGATGACCGACATGACCAACCCCGACGGATTGGCGCATTTTCAACGCATGCTCGACCGCTGGGGGTTGAACGACGCGCTCGCGCGCCACGGGGCGCGGGGTGGAGAGACGGTGCGGATTTCCGACGTGGAATTTCTCTACGACCCGGAGCGCTGAACGTGCCCGAGGTGACCGGCATCATGGGGGGAACCTTCGACCCGGTGCACAACGGGCACCTGGCGGCGGCCCGCCAGCTGCGCGACGTCGCGGATCTCGTGGAGGTCTGGCTGATGCCGAATGCGATGCCGCCGCATCGGAGCGCGGCCCCGGTCGCGAGCGCGGACGACCGGCTGCGGATGGTGCACCTGGCGGTCGATGGCCAGCCGGGGCTGTTGCCCTCCGCGCTCGAAGTCGACCGGGGCGGCGCCTCCTACACCCTCGACACGGTTGGCGAGCTGGCGAGCCGGTTTCCCGAGCGGCGATTCGCGATCCTCTTGGGATCGGATGCGGCGCTCCAGATCCGCAGCTGGCACCAAGCCGATGCGCTGCTCGACGTCGCGCACTTCGTGATCTTCAATCGCCCCGAGACCACCCTGGCGCCGCAGACGCTGCACGAGCTCGGCTTTGCGCCCGCCCGAACCCAGATCGTTCATCTCGACACCCCGGCGATCGCCGCGCACCAGGTCCGCGACCGCCTGGCGCGAGGGGCGCCGATCGACGACCTGGTGCCAGCCGCCGTTGCCGACTACATCCGGTCGCACCACCTCTACCGTGCCTGACGCCACGTCCACGGCAACTGGGATAATCAGGGCAGTGACTCCGCTTCAGCTCAGCCGGCTAATCGAAGGTGCTGCTGCGGAGAAGAAGGCGCGGGGCATCGTCCGGCTGGATATCCGGCAGAAGAGCTCGATCGCGGATTACTTCGTGATCTGCGAAGGCGACACCGATCGCCAGGTGCGAGCCATCACCGACTCGATCGTCGAGGCCTGCAAGGCGAAAGGGGTGCGGCCGTTGCGGACGGCCGGCTACGACGATGGGTCGTGGGTCGTCCTCGATTACGCCAGCGTTATCGTCCACGTCTTCCTCCCGGGCGAGCGCTCGTATTACGATCTCGAGTCGCTCTGGAAGGGGCCGACTCGAAAGGTCGCCGCCGCGAGCGCCGCGAACGGGAGGAAGGCGCCCGCGAAAGAACGCGCCAAGCCGGTAAAGAAGCCGGCGCGTCCGACCAGACGGCGAATCAAGTCCGCCTGAAGGGCCCCCCGTGGGTTGTGCGCCAAGACTAAATTCGGCCCCGTTCGTGTGCGATACTAGCCGGTAACCACTCGCCTTAGGGCGCGGTGCACGAACTATGGGCTCGAAGACACCCGTCGCCCCGGCCCACCCTCACGTCACCGTCGACGATGTGTGGCGCGGCGCCCTACCACAGGGCACGCAACTGGTGGCGGGGAGTGCAGGGTCTCGTCGCGAGGTCGTCTGGTGCACGACGTTGCGCGCCCGGCAGCCGGCCTTCACGCCGCTGCGCGGGGGCGAGCTGCTCCTGATCGATCCCCAGGTGCTGACGGCAGTCGATTCGCGCCTGACGCTCGCCCGCCTACTGGAATCGCTCGCCGGCCAGGGGGTCGCCGGGGCCGCGGTGCTCGGGCGGGTCTCACCCGAGGCGCGTCGGGTCGCGGAGGCGCACGCCTTACCGCTGTTCGCGCTGCCGGCCGCCTTGCCGCTCGACCAGGTCGAACAGCAGGTGTTGCGCTACATCGTCGACCAGCGGGCCGAGCTTCACGAGCGCGCCCAGGACCTGCACCGACAGCTGAGCGAGCTGGCGCTGGCAGGACGCGGGCTCCCGGCGCTGCTGGCCCGGCTCCACGAGCTCACCGGCGTGCCGGTGGTGCTCGAGCGCGACTCGGGTCTCGACTATGTCGGCGCCGGCCGGCTCGCAGAGAGCGCGGCCGCGCTGATCGCGCAGGAGCGTCCTGCGCTCGAAGAGTGGTTGCGTGAGGTTCCCCTCAGCGCCTTCGATCCGCCGGTTGCGTTACGACCGCTGGCGCACGGCCAGACTCGGTTGATCGCGCCCATCCTGGTGCAGGGAAGTATCGCCGGCTTCCTGTCGTTGCTGGGCTCGGACGGTGAGCTGGGGGAGATGCACCGGCTGGCGGTCGGGCGCGCGGCGCACGCGTGCGCCATCGAGCTGGTTCGCGCGCGCGCGGCACGCGACGCGCGCGACGAGGTGGAGGAGGAGCTGCTCGACGTGCTGACCGCCGGCCGACCGGGCACCCACCAGGCGGCTCGCGAACGGGCCAAGCGCAAGGGCTTCGACGTGGATGCCAATTACCTGGTGATCGCCGCCGAGCCGGTGGAACCTGGGCTCGCGCCCAGGATCCGGGCCGCCTGGGAACGTCAGCTGGGCACCATGCGGCTCAGCGCGCTGGTGCGGGAGCGCGGCGAGGCGACGCTGGCGCTCGTGAGTCTTGCCGGGCGGCGGGCTCCCGACGCGCGATCGGTGGTGGATCACTTACACCGCGCCGCCCGCGTCTCCGCCAATACGCCGGTGGCGGTCGGCTACGGCGGCGTTCGCTCGGGCGCGAGCGAGGTGGCGGCGGGCGCCCGGGAGGCGGAGCAAGCCCTGACCATGGGCCGGCGTCTTTTTGGACCGGACAGCGCGACCGCCTTCAACGACCTCGGCCTCTATCGCCTGCTCTACGCGCTGCAGCCGCTGCCCGAGATGCGGGCCTTCCGCGACGACGCGCTGGCGAGGCTGCGGACCAAAGATCGCGCCGGCGTGCTGCTCCAGACGCTCGCCGCCTACCTGGCGACCAACGGGAGCCCGACCGACGCGGCGGAGCGCCTCCATTTGCATCGCAACACCGTGCTCTATCGCCTCGGGCGGATCGAGGACCTTCTCGGGGTCGACCTGCGCAATGCCGAAGTCCGGCTCTCGCTGCATCTGGCGCTGAAGATTGGCGAGGTGCTCGAACCCTAATAGGCTAGCGACGTCACGGTGACCGGGGGCTCGCTATTGCGGTCGGGTGCGGATCACGTCGGGGATCTGCGAGACCGACGGCAAGGGGCCGACGACCGGCGCGGGCCCGGCGCCGAGTGCCGAGAGCACGGCCGCGGCGATCGCCGCGTGGCCCTGGTCGCCGGGGTGGAACCAGTCGGTGCGGCCGAGGTAGCTCGAGCCGCCGTCGGTACCGTGGAAGGCGTTAACGGCATAGAAGCCGTTCAGCGTGACGTAGGTCCCGCCATGTCGTTCGCACGTCTGCGCGATGATGGCATCGATCACGTCAGACGGCAGCCAGCTGCCGATGCAGAGGACTCGGGTCTGCGCGCCGGAGACGCCACTGACGATCGCCTCGTACTGCGCGGCAAAGGTGTCGAGCGGCGTGTTGAAGCCGACGTCGTTGGTGCCGAGCTCGATGGTGACGAGCGCCGGGTGGGCCGCCTCGACGGCGCCCAGCTGCGGCAACCCCCAGGCCGCTTTCGCCCCGCTGCGCGCCACCAGGTCGAGCGTCATACCCACCTTGTCCGCGACCAGTGCGGGAAAGGTGCCGTCCTGGGCCGTGGCAAAACGGCCGGCGCTGATGCTGTCGCCCAGGGCCACGTAGACTTTGCCCTGCAAGCCCTGATTATCCGTTCCGGCGTGCACGCCAAGCACCTCGCTGGGGGCCATCACCGGGGCTTTTGTGCCCGGCTGGCCAACGGCGAGCAGTAGGACCACGATCCAAATGAGATATGTCACGACCCTCGGGGTGCGCGACGGCAGTGCCGTTGACCCCATCCTCCTGCCCCTATTCTGTCAGCCAGGCTGACCCTGGGCCCCCCGCAAACGTCGGGCACGCCGCTAGACCAGTCCCGACTCCAGCGTGGTGACCATCTCGGCCAGCGCCCGGACGGCCCAGTTTGGACGGTCGGTCATGCCGAACAGTTGAAGGCGCGCCTCGGCGAGGTGCTCCGCCGCCTGGCGGCGGCAGATCCCCTGCGCGCTCGACTGGGTGATGATGGCGCGGGCGGTCTCCATCTCGGTTGCGCTGAAGGTCGCGCGCGTCAGCAGCGATCGCAGCACCCGCCGGTTGCCGGCGGCGCCGCCCTTGAGCGCGACCAGCGTCGGCAGCGTCTTCTTGCCGTTCTTCAGGTCGCTACCGATCGGTTTGCCGGTCTGGTTGGTCGACCCCCAAACGCCGAGGATGTCGTCGATCACCTGGAATGCAATCCCGAGGTGGTAGCCGAACTTGCCCGCTTTGTCCAATGCCGCGTCGCCGACGCCCGCGGAGAGTCCGCCCAGCCGCGCGGCGCAGTCGAAGAGCGTGGCGGTCTTCAGCCCCACCATCTCCATGTACTCGTCGACGGAGACATCGACCCGCTGCTCGAACTGCAGGTCGAGCACCTGCCCGCGGCAGAGCGCGAGCATCGAATCGGTGAGCAAGAGGAGCGCCGGCCGCGTGCGGTCCGCGTAGCGCGCCGGCAACAGGTCGACCACCGCCCGGGTGACGAGTGCCTCCAGCGCCGCGCCGGCGTTGATCGCCTGGCCCGGGCCCCAGACTTTCCAGACGGAGGGCCGTCCGCGGCGGAGCTCGTCATGATCCTGGACGTCGTCGAAGACCAGCGAGAAGTTGTGTGCGAGTTCGACCGCCACCGCCGCCCACAAGGCATCGGCGTAGCGCTTGCCAAAGGCCTCGCAGGTGAGCAACGCGATGTTCGCCCGCAGGCGCTTTCCGGGACGCTCGCCCGCCTTCCGCAGGCCGAGGTGGTACTGCACCATCTCCGTCAGCAGCGAGCTCTGGCTGGACCCGACGCGCTGCGATAGGCGCGACAGCTCGCGGTCCAGCGCCTGGTTCATCGCCTGCAGCCGGTCGGTGCGGCTGGCGAAGGTCTTGGTCTTCATCCCACTTCGACGGGTGGAGTCCTCTTGAGTGCCGCGATCGTGGGGGCGCCCGCGCAGAACATGGCGACCCGTAGCTGCCAGGCGAAGCCGTCGAGCAAGTGGCGAACGGATTCTTCGCCTTCCGAGGCGGCGGCGAGCACGGCGTGCGCGAAGCCGGTCAGGTCGGCACC
The DNA here is from genome assembly GCA_035602395.1 of Candidatus Acidiferrum sp. Classification (GTDB taxonomy): domain Bacteria; phylum Chloroflexota; class Dormibacteria; order CF-121; family CF-121; genus CF-13. The sequence continues at coordinate 21,664 of DATNMH010000037.1, read as the reverse complement.
GAGTCCGAGCGCCTTGGCGGCGTCGAGCCCATGCTTGAGGCCGCCGCTCGCGATCAGCGGCAGCTGGGGGGCGGCGCGGTGGGTCGCGATCAGCGCCTCCGACGTGGGGATGCCCCACTCCGAAAAGGCAAGCGCCAGCTCGACTTCCTCGGGACGCTCACGGCGAAAGGCCTCCACCCTGGCGAAGCTGGTGCCGCCGAGACCGGCGACGTCGATGGCGGCCACACCGGCGGCCGCCAGCAGCCCCGCGGTACGCTCTGAGATGCCGCAGCCGACCTCCTTGACGATCACCGGAACGGGGAGTTCGCGGCAGAGGCTACCGATCTTCTCGATCAGTCCCTTGAAGTTGTGGTCGCCTTCGGGCTGGAGCGCCTCTTGCAGCGGATTGAGATGCAGCACCAGCGCGTCCGCGCCGATCATCTCGATCGCTTCGAGCGCCTGCTCCTGGCGCATGCCGTAGTTCAGCTGAACCGCACCCAGGTTGGCGAACAGCAGGACGTCGGGGGCGACGCTGCGCACCTGGTAGGTGGCGCGCAGGTCTTTGTGGGTGATCCCCGCCCGCTGCGAACCGACGCCGAAGGCGATCCCGACCGATTGCGCGACCAACGCCAGGCGGCGGTTGATGTCGCCGGCCGCGTGGGCGCCGCCAGTCATACTCGAGATCAGGAACGGCAATTTGAGGGGCTTGCCCAGGAAACTGGTGGTCATATCGATGGCGTCCAGGTCAAGCTCGGGGAGCGCCTCGTGGCTGAAGGCGTAGCGCTCGAAGCCGGCGCTGCGCGTCGACTGCACCGAGGCTTCCAGCGACAAACGCAGGTGCTCGAGCTTGCGCTGGGCGATCTTCGAAACCGGGTGACCGTTGGCGTCGAGGGCCATCGCCTAACTCGCCGCCTCGACATCAGGCGGTGTTGGGTGTTCGTCGTGCACGTCAGCTTCGAGAGCGTCCGGGTTTTCCGCCTGGCGCTTGCGCATCATCTGGACGAAGTAGTCGACGATGATCGGGTCGAACTGCGTGCCCTTGCCCGCCTCGAGTTGGGCCAGCGCGAAGTCCGGCGTGCGCCGCTGCCGGTAGGGCCGGGTGGACGTCATCGCGTGGTAGGCGTCGCAGACCGACACGATGCGCGCGTGCAGCGGGATGTTCTGGCCCGCAAGCCCGTCCGGATAGCCACTCCCGTCGTACCACTCGTGGTGGTGCAGCACGACGTTAAGGATCTGGCGGAAGGCTTTGATCGGCTGCAGGATGCGCGCCCCCAGGATGGGGTGCATGCGCATGATCAGCTTCTCGTCTTCGTCGAGCTTGCCCTCCTTGAGCAGCACCTTGTCGACCACGCCGATCTTGCCCACGTCGTGGAGGATGGCGGCGAGGCGCAACTGGTTCTTATGCGCCGCCGACAGCTGCAGCATGTCGCCCAGGTCTTCGGCGAGCTTGGCGACCGACTGCGAATGGCCGCTGGTGTACGGGTCCTTGGCGTCGATCGAGGCCGCCAGCGCGTTGAGGGCCTCCAGCGTCGCTTCGCTGTTCGGCGACAGCATGCCTTCGGCGAGTTCTTCGAGGTGAGAGGAGTTGGCGATCTGGCCGAGGCGCTTTTCGAGGGTCGCGACCATGCCCGGCCCGACCGTGTCGGCGCTCGCCAGCTGGGCCACCACCTCGCTCAAGACCGAGTCGAGCGCGGCGACGCTCTCCAGTTCGCAGGCGCCGCAGATGCAGTTGCGGCCACGCTTCTTCGCCATGTACATGGCGAGGTCGGCTCGGTTCAGCAGCTCGTCGCGGTTCTTGGCGTCGACGGGATAGGTCGCCCAGCCAACCGAGGCCGTCAGCGGCGCGAAGATGGTCTTGGGGTTGTACATGAAGACCTTGGCGAGGGTGTCGCAAATCTCCTGCGCCCGAATCGGCGCGGTCTGGATGTCGACCCCCGGAAGGATGGCCACGAACTCCTCGCCGCCGTATCGGGTGACCGTGTCCTCGCGGCGCATCGTCGACGAGATGGTGCGCGCCGCCGCTTTGAGTGCGACGTCACCGGCGGCGTGGCCGAAGCTGTCGTTGTAGACCTTGAAGCGGTCGAGGTCGATCATCATGACCGTGATCGACCCGCCGGTCTCCTTGGTGCTCTCGAGCTCCTCGTCGAACCTGGTGTGGAAATAGCGGTGGTTCGGCAGCCCGGTGACCGAGTCAGTGACCGAGAGTTTTTGTGCCTGGTCGAGCGCGTGCGCGTTGCGCATCGCGATGCCCGCGCGCTCGGCGAAGGTCAACATCAGCTCCTGCTCGGTTTGGCGAAGCGGTTCGATACGGTTCTGGAAGCCGACGATCATGTCCGCGATCGCCCGCGCCCCGTGGAAGACCGGCACGCGGTACCAGAGCCCGGCCGGCAGCGGTTTGGGATTATCGGGTAGCACGATGTTCGGGTCGCTGAGCGGGATGACCTGTTCGCCCATCGCCGGCGTCAGCGAAAGCCGCGCTCCGGTAATGTCGACGCCCGCGTACTCGGCTTTGAGCTCGGGGTTCCAGTCGATGTAGAGCGACGAGGCGGGGGGCGCCGACTCGTCCTGTCCGATCAGGGGCGGCATCTGGACCTGGAGCAAGAAGGCATCGGCGTTGAGCAGCAGCCGGCCTTTCTCGGCGGCGAGCAGGCAGGTCTGCTCGAACTCGAGGTCGCGGTTGAGCTCGACGGTCACCTCGGACAACGAGGCGTGCGCCCGCTGCAACTCTTCCTCCAGCGCTTGCTCGGCGCGCCGGGCGCGGTCGCCGACGAAGCCAACGAAGATGCCGGTGATGGCGACGAAGCCGGTGCGCATCGCCAGGTTGGTGAGGGCGTTCAGGGTGAGCGACGTGCCCGCGACCGTGTTGTCGTAGTAGACGACGGCCGTATAGCTCAAGGCGATCGTAAGGACGGCGACGATGGCGGCCAGACCGCCGAAGCGCACCGCGGTGGTGACGGTCACCACGAAATAGGCGAGGAAGAAGGGCGAGTCCAGGCCGCCCGTGACGGCAACGCCGCCGGTGACGAGCAGGGTGTCGCCGATCGCCGAGATGTAGCCGCTGGTCAGCCACCCTGGCTTGCGCGGAAGGATGATGACGAGCAGCGTCAGGTTGTAGATCGCGCCGAGGCCGATCAAGGCCGCCAGGGTCACGAGCGATTGCCGATTCAGACTGGTTGACAGAAAGGGGAGGGCGCCGAGGGAGACGAGAATCGCGAGCCAGCGGACCCAGATGATGCGGCGCTCCATCTCCATCGCTGAGGCATCTGGTTTCCCCGGCTGTGCCGGCTGACGGGCGCCCAGCTTGAGGTTGATGGCGCTGCTCATGGTTTCGACCTACCCCGCCCTCAAGAGGCGGTCCGAGCGAGGCTTGGCGCGCGGGACTTCGTAGAAGTCGAGGAGCACCTGGGTGCTGTCGATCAAGTGGCTCAAGAATTGCTGGGTGATGCCGGTGCGGCGCTCGCGCGCGATCGCTTTCTTGAGCTGTTCGAACTCTTCCTCCATCAGATGGTGCACGGCGACGCGCGCGCTCTCTAGGGTGCGCTCGCCCGGTGCGCCGAAGATCAGGTCGACGGAGTTAAAGCGCCCCTGGGCCGCCTCGCGCTCGTGCGTGCGCAGGTCGTTGGCCAGCCGCACTACGCGCGCCGCCTGGCAGATGTGCCCGAAGATCCGGTTCTTGAGCTCCTGCGACACATCCTGGTAGGAAAAGGCCAGGATCGAGACCTGGACGACGGGGAAGGAACTGCTATACATGCCGTTGGCCAGGTAGGCGTCGAGCGTGACGCGCTCCTTGTGCTTCAGCCAGTGGTTCTCCTGGAGCATGGTCCAGATCGACTTCTCCCAGACCAACCGCCGCATCGCCGTCCATTCCTCGGGGACTTCGTCCTCGCGGAACTGCTCCTCGATCTTGCGCGTGACGGTGGCGTTGACCAGGGGCATCTGGCTGAGGTCGCGGTTGGGCCAGAGCAGGAAGTTCTGGCAGACTCGCCGGTAATCGGCGAGGTCGAGCTCGGGATGTTCTTCTTCCAGGTAGTCGTCGATGTAGACGATGTAGGCCATGGTGCGGGCAAGCGTCAGCGCCTGCTCGAAGCTGGCGCTGGGGTGGAGGAGGACGGCGGCGCGGCAAACCTCACCCAGCATGTCGTCGCCGCGCGGGTTGGCATCGACGAGATGGCGGATGACCGCGCGCTCGTCGCCCTGCGCCAGCAGGTTCTCCTTGAGTTTGTTAATTCGCCGATCTAGCATGTTCGCTCCTGCCCAGCATCATTCGCGCGGACACGACCGCCGACCGGACGACCTGGGTTGGCCCGTAGAGCGTCTTGCCGACCCACATAGGGATGACGGGCTCTCCCTCGGTTTCATTCAGGTAGGCCGCCGCCCGTTCGAACGGTTGCTTCAACCCGTCCCGGAACTCGGCTGGGGCGAGCATCAGGGCCTGGACCGCATAGGCGGTCTCTTCGGGGGTCCCGCGCGAGAACCAGCCCCACGAGCCGTCCTCGCGCTGACTGTCGCGCAGCCAGGTGAAGGCCTTCGCGCAGGCGTCGGGTGCCGACGCGGTGAGCGCGAAGACGGCGTGGGCGGTGGCATAGAAGGGGGAACCATGCCACTTGTCGACCCAGTGGTCGCCGTCTACGCGCGCATCACGCAGGTACTTGACGACTTTCTGCGCGATCACATGTTGGCGGGGGAAGGGCGGTACGACCTGGAGCACCTCGAGGACGTGGGCGTTGGCGGTGACGGAGGCATCCCGCTCGAGCGGGAAGGTGAAGAAAAAGTTCACGCCTTCGAACGGCCGGAGCGGGCCCGCCGAGATCGGGTACCCGTAGCGGTGCAGGACGCTGAGGGTGAGCGCCGTGTCGTCGGCGTCGGCCCGAAGACCCTCCCGTGAAACGCCGACCCCGTCGTCGGTGAGCGACTGGGCGAGGTAGCGCAGCAGTGGTGACGCTTCGGCGGGACGGTGGTCGGCCCGCGCGAGGTTGGAGAGGACCCAGGCGATCTCGAAGACTTCGAAGGGCGCCACCGTCGGAATGCTGCCGTCGCCCCGGTTGCGCAGCAGCAGGGCGAGATACTCGTTCGCCTGTTCGTCGCGCGTCTTGAGCAGGAAATACGCCGTGGCCGAGGGCGAGTTGGCAAAGGAGCCATTGGGGGAAAGCTGCGCGCGGGCCGCCTCGACATCGAGCCGGTTGCCCAGGTACTCCAGCGAGTGGAGCAAGGGCGTTTTGACGTTGTAGATGAGTCGCGGCGGGATGTGGCCGATCTTGGCGTCGCGCTGGGCGGAGATCCCCATGAAGCGCTCGTAGGGGAGCGGAAGTCCGCGGACCTTGGCCTCGTCCAGCAAGGCGGGGAGAACGAGTTCGAATCCCGCCATGTCCGGGCCGGTCTGCCAATTGCCGGTATCCTCGTAGACGAAGCGCAGCGCCTTCGTCCGCGCCCGATGGACGACCGCGTCCTGGAGGTGCTGCGGCAGGTCGGCGAGCGCGACCAGGGCGCTCAGGGTCGAGACTAGCTTGTCTTTCGGGATCGGGAGCGTGGTGCCAAAGCTGCCGTCGGCGTTCTGGCTGCGCAGGATCCAGCCCAGCGTTTGCGGGTACGCCATCGCCTTGGGATCGTCCGGCTGGCGCAGGCGGGAGACGAAGGCGGTATCGTAGGCGGACGCCGAGATCGCTCCCTGCTGGAGCGACGCCAGCAACTCACGCGCGGCCGCCGGCAGCGGCATCGCCGCAGGCCGTGGCAGGACTCCGTTGGTCGTGTAGCGGACGTCGTTGATTTCCGTGGTGGCGACCCCCTTGGATGGCGCTCGGTCGAGCGTCTAGGCGGAGGCTACCGCCGGCCTGTTGCGGGAGACGTTGCGGCACGTGGGCATGGCGCTCGGGCCGGCCGGCGTGACGGTCCCGTTGTATTCGTCACAGGCCGATGACCCGGGAAAGTGGTCGTGGCTCGAGGCGTTGTCCGGATACGGGCTTGCGGGACGGGCCTAAAGAGAGGGACGGGTGTTTCGGCCGAGGGTGTTATCGGGCGGGCTGGACCGGCGCGCCAGCACCATGGTGCTGGTTCACGGCGCCTACACGGCGGCCAACCTGCTGGCCGGCGCCTTCCTGTCGATCTTTCTCTGGCGGGCCAGCCACGACCTGGCGCCGATCGCCCTCTACAGCGGGTTGTGCGCGCTCATGATTCCCGCCGCCTTCGTCGCCAACGGGTTGGTCTGGCGGGGAATCGGCGCCGGCGCCTCGATCCGGCTCGGCCTCTTCGGCTGTGGCTGCTCGTACCTCGTGATCCTGATGCTGGGGAAGGACGCCCCCCACTGGGTCGTGCTGCTGGGCCTTCTCCGAGGTGTCGCGGAAGGCTTCTACTGGTCGGGCTTTCACCTGGTCACCTACGACACCACGTCGGACCGAGACCGCGACCGGTATTTCGGGGCGCAGGCAACGGCGAGCTTGTTCCTGACCGCCACCCTCCCGCCGGCGGCGGGGGCGATCATCGTGGCGGGGACGCGCGTGGGTGGGACGTACCGCGGCTATCAATTGGTCTTCGCGCTGTCGGCCGTGGTCCTGATGGCCGCCATGGTGCTGGCCGGTCGCTTGCCGTCATCCGCGCGCCAGCGCCTGTCGCTGCGTCGGGTGGCCACGCTGGCGCGACGAAATCCGGACTGGCGCTGGGTGACCCGCGCCCGGCTCGCCGATGGCTTCACCGGGAGCTTGATCGGATTGGTGCTGACGATTCTGATGTTCCTCGTGCTCAAGAACGAGCAGCAGGTGGGGAACTTCAACGGCTTGATGGGTCTGCTGGGGGTCGGGATCAGCCTCGGGCTGGCGGCATTCATGAAACCGAGGCACCGGATCGCGTGCGCCCTGGTTGGGGGCTCGCTGCTGGTGCTCTCCACCTTCTTATTGCCGCTATACCTGACGGCCTGGGCGATCGTCGGCTTCGGCTTGCTGCGCGCGATCGGTGGCCCCCTCCACGGGAATGCGCTGGCTCCGGTGGCGCTGCAGGTCATCGACCGGGATCCCGCGCCGGCGACCATGCGTTACGACTACATCGTCCACCAGGAGCTGTGCCTGGGAATCGGGCGGGTGCTGAGCATCGGCTGCTTCCTGCTGCTCGTGGCGCCGATGAACCAGATGCTGCTTGCCCGCATCGTCGTGGTGGTGGCGGGCGCCGCCCCCATCCTGATCTGGGCCGCCTTTGCCCGCATCCCGGGGATCGCGTCCGTGGTTCCGTACGATACCCGGGCGCTGCCGGCGGCGGCCTAGCGGCGGTCCCTGGCCTGAGGCTGATCGTTAGGCCATTTGTAAGGTCGGATCCTTTCAGCCCTGGATCCGTTTATAGATGTAGCGGGCGCACAGGCCGTGCTCTGGCCCGCCAGAACCATGATCAAACGCAGCCGAACCGGACGTCGAGGCCAGGGGATGGTCGAGTTTGCGCTCATCCTCGTCCTGGTCGCGTGTGTGGCGATCGTCACCATCGCGCTGACCGGCAACCAGCTGTCCCTGACGTTCACCGACATCCAGGAAGCCGTGACCAATCCCGGCGATACCGGGGCTACGTCTGCCTATACGTGCCCGGATGGCAGCACGGCCGTTCTGCACGGGCACAAGTACCACTGTCACTGACAGGCGCCCGACGCCCGGGTTCAGCGTGACGGGCTTGGTGGAGCGAAAGAGACTCGAACTCTCGACCTCCGCAATGCGAGTGCGGCGCTCTGCCAGCTGAGCTATCGCCCCGGTCGGGATTATACGTTCAGGTCAAGCGACCGAAGGCTTTGCCCGATCGAGCTTGTTTCATTCTCATGAGGCGCGCCTAGACTAGCTACATGGCCCAATTCCGGCCCGACCAGAAGCCGCCCCCGCAGGCGCCCAAGACTCCACGGCAGTCCGGGTCGTGGCTTCGCCTGGCCCTGCTGGCCGGCCTGAGCCTGTACCTGGTGGTCCTGACGGCGCCGTTCGTCAGCAAATTGGGCGGACCGGCGCGCGTCGACCTGAGCTACTCGGAGCTGAAGACCCAGGTCGAGGAGGGCAATGTCGCCGACATCACCATCCAGGGCCAGTCGGCCCAGGGTGACCTCAAGGTCGCGTTTGCCAACAATGGCGTCACCAACACCCAGTTCACCGCGACCGTCCCCGACAACGTCGGGTTGACCGATCCCACGTTCTTTCCGGCCCTGACGGCCAACCATGTCACGACCTACGTCAAGACGGACACCGGCGGCATCGGCACCCTATTGTTCGGCCTGCTCCCGTTCCTCGTCCTCATCGCGATCTGGATCTGGTTCGTGCGGCGATCGGGCCAGGCGGCGCAGGGCATCTTCAGCTTCGGCCGCAGCCGCGCCCGCCTCCAGGACCCGAGCACCCCGAAGACGACCTTTCACGATGTCGCCGGGGTAGAGCAGGCCCAGTTCGAGCTGCAGGAGATGGTCGATTTCTTACGCGATCCCGGGAAGTTTCAGAAGCTGGGCGGCCGCATGCCGAAGGGCGTCTTACTGATTGGTCCACCCGGCACCGGCAAGACGCTGCTCGCCCGCGCTATCGCGGGTGAGGCCGGCGTGCCCTTCTTCAGTATTTCGGCGTCGGAATTTGTCGAGATGTTCGTCGGCGTGGGCGCCTCCCGCGTCCGCAGCCTCTTCGAAGATGCAAAGAAGCACTCGCCCTCGGTGATCTTCGTCGACGAGCTCGATGCCGTCGGACGCCAGCGCGGCGCCGGTCTCGGTGGTGGCAACGACGAGCGCGAGCAGACCTTGAATCAGTTGCTGGTCGAGATGGACGGCTTCGATCAGCGCGAGGCCGTGGTGGTGGTTGCCGCGTCCAACCGCGCCGATGTCCTCGACCCCGCATTGCTCCGTCCCGGCCGCTTCGACCGGCGCGTCGTGGTCGACCGGCCCGACCGCCGCGGCCGCGCCGCGATTTTGAAAGTGCACACGCGCAGCGTGCCGCTGGATCCCGATGTCGACCTCGAGATCATCGCCCGCTCGACCCCGGGCCTGGTGGGCGCCGACCTCGCCAACCTCGTCAACGAAGCCGCACTGCACGCGTCGCGCACCAACCGGACGACGGTGGCGATGGAGGATTTCGAGGAGTCATTCGACCGGGTGGTCCTTGGCTCCGAGCGCAAGATCTACCTGAGCGAAGCGGAGCGCCGCGTGATCGCCTACCACGAGTCCGGTCACGCGCTGGTCGCCTGGTACCAACCGCAATCGGATCCGGTGCATAAGATCACGATCGTGCCGCGCGGCATGGCGCTGGGCGTCACCCAGTCGATTCCGACCGACGACCGGCACAACCTCTCGCAGGAATATCTCGAGGCGCGGATCGCGATGGCGCTCGGCGGGCGAGCGGCCGAACAGCTGGGGCTCGGCTCGATCACCACCGGCGCGCAGAACGACCTCGAGACCGCGACCGAACTGGCGCGGCACATGGTGGTGAGCTGGGGCATGAGCCAGAAGATGGGGCTGTTCTCCTTCGACGACTCGCCGCAGGCCGTGTTCCTCGGTCGTGAGCTCGCCGGCAGCCCACACATCAGCCAGCGCACGGCCGCGATCATCGACGAGGAAGTGACCCGCATGCTCACCGAGGGTTACCAGACGGCGGAGAGCATCCTGACCGCGAACCGAGCCAAGCTCGATACCCTGGCCGCGGCCCTGCTGCAGGAAGAAGTTCTCGACGAGGACCAGATCGCGCGGCTGATCGGACCGCGGGCGCTCGAAGGCGGCATTGCCTCACCCAAGGCCTGGCGGGCGGCCACCAGTGACGCGGGAGCCCAGGTCTAGCGCGATGGCCGACGCCGTCGAGTTGCGGCGGATTCCCCTCGTGCCCTTGCGCGACGACGTCGTGTTTCCCAAGCTGATCGTGCCGCTGTCCGTCGGACGACGCACGTCGATTGCGGCCATCACCGCGGCGATGGAGAAGGACAAGCAGGTCCTGCTGGTCGCCCAGCGCGACCCGCAGGTCGACGACACCACCGAGCAAGACCTGTACGCGACCGGCACCATCGCCGAGATCAACGGCATGCGCCAGACCCCGGCGGGCGTGCAGATGCTGGTCGCCGGCGCACAGCGGGCGCGAATCGTGCGCTTCGTCCAGTTTCAACCCTTCATCGAAGTCGAGATCGACATCGTCGCCGACCAGGTGGGGGAGGGTCTCGAGATGGAGGCTCACATGCGCTCGGTCAAGAGCCTTTACGAAAAGTACGTCGAGTCCGGCGCCGCGGTCGCGCCGGAGATCGCCGCCACCGTCTCCAAGACGGACGACCCGGTCTACCTCGCCGACCTGGTCTCGGCGGCCCCCGACCAGACGCTCGAGCAGAAGCAGCACATGCTGGAAACGCCCAACGTCATCGAACGCCTCCGCTTGCTCTCGCTTTTCCTGAGCAAGCAGGTCGAGATCCTCGAGCTCAAGGCCAAGATCCAGAACGAGGTCCAGAGCACGATCGGCAAGCTGCAGCGCGACCAGATCCTGCGCGAGCAGCTCAAGGCGATCCGCAAAGAGCTCGGCGAAGACGAGGAAGGCGCCGAGCTGCACAGCCTACGCGAGAAGATCGAGGCCGCCGGCATGCCGGACAGCGTCAAAGAACGCGCCTTGAAAGAGATCGACCGGATGCAGAGCATCCCGGCGGCGTCGCCCGAGGTCGGCATCATCCGCACCTACGTCGATTGGCTGATCGCCCTGCCCTGGGGGCCGCCGCCCGAGGAGAGCTGGGACATCAAGGTCGCCGCGACCGTGCTCGACGAAGATCACTATGGCGTCGAGAAAATCAAGGAACGCATCCTGGAGTACATGGCCGTCCGGCAGCGCTCGCAGAGCCTGCGCTCGCCGATCCTGTGCTTCGTGGGCCCGCCGGGTGTCGGGAAGACCAGCCTCGGCAAGTCGATTGCGCGGGCGCTCGGACGCAAGTTCGTCAGGCTGTCGCTCGGCGGCATCCATGACGAGGCGGAGATCCGGGGTCATCGCCGAACCTACATCGGCGCCATGCCGGGACGGATTCTTCAACAAATGAAGGTGGCGGGCGCGCGCAACCCGGTCTTCATGCTCGATGAGATCGACAAGGTGGGCGCCGACTGGCGCGGCGATCCATCGTCGGCCCTGCTCGAAGTCCTCGACCCAGAGCAGAACCGGGAGTTCTCTGATCATTATCTGGAGGTCCCCTACGACCTCTCGCACGTTCTGTTCATCACGACCGCCAACGTCGTCGACACCATCATTCCGCCGCTGCGCGACCGGATGGAGATCATCCGGCTTCCGGGCTACACCGAAGACGAGAAAATGCATATCGCCAAGCAGTTCCTGGTGCCGCGGCAGCTGCGCGAACACGGTCTCACGGACGAGAACCTGGAGTTGCCCGAGCCGAGCTTGCGCATGCTTATTCGTGAGTACACCCATGAAGCCGGGGTGCGGAATCTGGAGCGCGAGATCGCGAATATCGCCCGTAAGATTCCCCGCCGCATCGCCGAAGGCCAAACCGAGAAAGTCACGGTGGAACCGACCGACCTGATGGCCTACCTCGGTCCACCCCGCTTCGAGTTTGGCGTTGCCGAGCTGGAAGACCAGGTGGGCGCGGTCACCGGAGTAGCGGTCAACGAATACGGCGGCGACGTGATGACGGTGGAGGCCATCCTGATGCAGGGACGCGGGGAGTTCGCCCTGACCGGGCAGATTGGCAAGGTCATGGAAGAGTCCGCGCGAGCGGCGGTGAGCTACGCGCGCTCGCACGCCCTCGAGTTGGGCCTCAAGCCGGGCTTCTTCGAGGACCATTTCTTCCATATCCATGTGCCGGCCGGGGCTATTCCCAAAGACGGACCGTCGGCAGGGATCACGATGGCGACCGCCGTCGTCTCGGTCCTGACGGACCGGCCGGTTCGGCGCGACGTGGCGATGACCGGGGAGATCACGTTGCGCGGCAAAGTGCTGCCGATCGGAGGCCTGAAGGAAAAACTACTGGCGGCGCATCGTGCCGGCATCAAGGTCTTCATCCTGCCGGAGAAAAATCGCAAAGACCTGCACGAGGTGCCGGACGAGGTCAAGCAATCGATGGAGCTCGTGATGGTCAAGCACGTCGACGAGGTGCTGGCGAAAGCCCTGCTGCCGGCGGCGGCCCGGCCATCGACGCCGGGACTCGGGTTCCGGCGGCCGCTCGGCGACACCCAACCCGGCACGGTCAACTAATTGCAGGGGCGCAGGCCCAGCGGGATGCCGCGCCGCGCGTTCGCCGGCCTGATCCTGGCCGTCGCCGTGCTGTTGTCCGCCTGTACGCTCCAGCCGGATGTCTCGCAGGCGGCCCCCAATGGGCGGGTGGGAACGGCGGCGCCACCGTTGTCCGGGCAGGCGCTAGCCGGCGACCACCTTTCAGTCGACTTTCGCCAGTCCAAGACCGTCCTGGTCTTCTGGGCCGCCTGGTGCGGACCCTGTCGCCAGGAACAGCCCGGCCTGAATGCACTGGCGGCCAAGTATGCCGGGCAGGGCATCCGCTTTGTCGGTGTCGACCTCCTCGACCACGACCGCGCGCTCGCCAGGGCGTTCGTCGCCGAGTTCAAGGTGACCTACCCGAGCCTGTACGACGATGCCGGCAGCCTGGCGGCCGCCTACCGAGTCGACTCGCCGCCATCGTTCGTGTTCATCGACCAGCGCGGTGTGGTCGTCAATCGTTATCCAGGGGAGACGTCCGAGGCTCACCTGGAGAACCTCGTTCAGAAGCTCGTAACGGTGCATTAGCGCGCCTTTGAGCGGCCACCTGAACAAGGTACGGGCCGCACGGAACGGGTCTCACCGCGGGAACTTTTGATCAGTTCGTGCGTTCCTCCATTGTGGACATTCGTGGCAGGCTGGTCGCCCTAGGCCTTGGCCTGGTGGCTGTGGGCCTGGGCGTGCTCGGCGTGGGCAGCGCCGAGCGTCCCGTGACGATTCGCGGGGTTACCTATGACGTTGCCACGGTGCTGATGTCGGAGAAAGGTGGCCCCGTATATGCCTGCCTGCTAATCCTGCAGTCGCTTCCGCCGCAGTGCGGCGGAGGAATCCGAGTGAATGGGGCGGACATCGAGCACATCCCCGGCATTACGCGTTACTCGAACGGTACCCTGATGACGCCCGTGATGCACCTGGTGGGCAATTGGGACGGGGGTGCCTGACGCTCACGGAGCAGCCCAAGAGAGGGGCGCCGGCGACATTAGTGCCGGACCCCTGCATCCAGCCACCAGGCACATCGTCTGCGTCTGGCATGCCTCCGCGCCAACAGCAGGTGCTGGATGACCAAGCCGCATTGAAGGCGCAGGGTATCACTGTGACGGAGATCATCACCTGCGGCGACACCCTCGGCATTGGCGTCGTGGTCGCAGACCCAGCGACGATCCGCTATCTGGCGAACCGTTATGGCAAGGTGAGCGTGACCGGCGTGCTACACCCGGTAGCTAGCGGGAAGTGAATCGTTTGCGGCCAAAGCCCGGTTCTCGGGGGAAAACCGGCGTACGGACCCGTTTTACCTATTGCGGGTCGCCTAGTTCAAACGCTCGTTACTTCGTCCGGCGCTGCCAACGCGTCGCCTTGAGCATCTTCTTGTGCTTGTGTTTGCGCATCTTTTTTCTGCGCTTCTTGATTACCGAGCCCAAAAGGCCCGTCCCGTCCTAGCTCGCATGTGCCGGAACATTCTAAGCGAACTCGGGGTTTAGACTCGTAGGGGCTGGGTAGGTCATCATCACAGGGAGTTTTGTTTCATGAGCCAAGCCGTAATCGTTGAAGCCGTCCGGACGGCGATCGGCCGCCGAGGCGGCTCGCTCAGCCCGGTCCGGCCGGATGATCTCCTGGCCCTCACGCTGCGCGAACTCGTGACGCGTGCTGGCGTCGATCCGGCGCAGGTCGACGACGTCGTGGCGGGTTGCGTCACCCAGACTGGCGAGCAGGGCATGAACATCGCCCGCGCCGCCGCCTTGATCGCGGGATTTCCAATCGAAGTTCCGGGGACGACGATCAATCGCTTCTGTGGCTCCGGCCAACAGGCCGTCAACTTCGCTGCCCAGGGCGTGATGTCCGGTGCGCAAGACATTGTGATCGGCGCCGGCGTGGAGAACATGTCGCGCGTGCCCATGGGCTCGGATGCGTTTGGGCCCGGTGACGGTCCGGTCAGCCCCAAGCTGATGGATCTGTTCGAGATCATCCCGCAGGGCAATTCCGCCGAGATGATCGCCAAGAAGTGGGGATTCAGCCGGCAGCAGCTGGACGAGTTCGCCTACCAGAGCCATATGAAGGCGGGCCAGGCGATCAAAGAAGGCCGGTTCGCGCGCGAGATCTTCCCGGTCCAGGTGAAGCAGAACGGCAGCAGCCATGAATTCGCCATCGACGAGGGGGTGCGCATGCCCCCGTCACGCGAGAAGATGTCGCAGCTCAAGCCGGCATTCCAGGAGGATGGTGTCGTCACCGCCGGCAATTCCAGCCAGATCAGCGATGGCGCCGCGGCCGTTCTGGTCATGACCGAGGAAAAGGCGAAAGAGCTGGGGCTCAAGCCGCGGGCACGGATCGTCGCCCAGGCGATTGTCGGGTCGGAGCCGACGATCATGCTGACCGGCCCGATCCCCGCGACCGCGAAAGTGCTCAAGAAGGCGGGGCTGCAGCTCAAGGACATCGATCTCTTTGAAGTCAATGAGGCCTTTGCCCCGGTGGTGCTCGCATGGCAACACGAGACCGGCGCCGACATGGAAAAGGTGAACTACTCCGGTGGGGCGATCGCCCTCGGACATCCGCTCGGCGCTAGCGGCGCCCGTCTGATCACGACGCTGCTGCACGAGCTCGAGCGGCAGGATGCTCGCTATGGGCTGAGCACGATGTGCATCGGCTACGGCATGGGCATCGCGACGATCGTGGAACGCCTCTAACGCTCGCATCGCACTAACCTCTCAAACGCTCGCATCGCACTGAAGCGCGGCTCGCGTGGGGCGAGGCCTCGGCGCGGCTCGCGTGGGCCGGCGGGCCGGCCCCTAGCTGCGCCGATCCGGAAAGTCGATCGGCTGGCTCTGGCGACGACGCTCGACGACGCCGGAGAGCACAAACAGGAAGATCACCTGCACCAGGAAATACAGGGCCACGATCAGGTCGATCAGCGCGGTCATGGTCGCGCCCGAGTCGCGAACCTCGGCGATGGCGAGTCCGAAGAACAGGAACGAGCACAGGTAGGTGATCATCGCGATCGAGTAGATCGCGTTCTTCCAGAGCTGGCGGTTGGCCAGCAGCCGGTTCAGCCCGCGTGGGCCGGCCGGGCGTCGCAGGTCAACCGGCGCTATTTGCATTTCCACTTGTGCCCTTGCAGTTGCAGCGTCTTGCCGGCGGGACATGAGGAAGAGGGCGACGCGCCCGGGCTCACGGTGGTGACGCCGTCGGGCGCGAGCGTGGTGGAGTCGGTGAGGTGGGTGAATTCGTAACTCACGTCGTTGTAGAGGGTCGTGAGCTGGGTGCCGGCCATGATGATCACCGCGATAGCGACGGTCGCCAGCAAGACCATGAGGAAGGCATATTCGATCAGTGCCTGCCCCGATTTGCTGCGATGTCTCTTCATGGTTAGAACGACGGTAGCACCACATTCCGTGCGGCTCATCCGCCGTATGGACCTAATTGAGCCGTGATCGAATAACGATGGCCGTTACGGCAGTCGATCGAAACCGGCGCGCAACTCCTGGTAGCTCGTCGTAAGGCTCTCGTTAAGGATCTTGGTGTCGCTAAGGATTGGCATGAAATTGGTATCGCCGTCCCAGCGCGGGACGACGTGCTGATGCACGTGGTCGGCGATGCCAGCGCCGGCAACTTTGCCGGCGTTGATTCCGAGGTTGAAGCCGTGCGGCGAGAGCACCTGGCGCAGGACGCGTAGGGCGCGTTGCGTTAGGGCCATCACCTCGTTCGCCGTCGCCGGCGGCAGCTCTTCCAGGTTTGCGAGGTGCGCCCTGGGGGCGATCATTAGATGCCCGTTGTTGTACGGATAGCGATTGAGAATCGCCAGCGCCAGGTCGGAGCGGGCGAGCAGGAGGTGATCGGCATCCTGCGAGGGGTCGGCGGCCGCCGCGGCGCAGAAGAAGCAGCCTTCGGGCTTGGGGCCCTTGATGAATTCCTTCCGCCAGGGCGCCCAGAGGTGCTGCATCGCAGGAATGATAGGAGCCGACCCCGGCTGGTTTGCCGGTACAGTTACACAAATCCGTGTATACTGAGACGGTGGCGATGCCGTCCGCCGCTCTCGATCCGGTGAGTTCGCTAAACTTGACCCTCGACCCGCGCGTGTGGGGCCGTGGCGCAGCTGGGAGCGCGATTGCATGGCATGCAATAGGTCACGAGTTCGAATCTCGTCGGCTCCACCACTCCTTCACTGACATGGCCAGAACTGTCGCACCCGTCTACGATCCGCAGGCGATCGAGCCCAAGTGGCGCGAGGCCTGGAAGAAGGCCGGCTTATTTCGCGTCACCGAGGACTCGAGTAAGCCCAAGTTCTACAACCTCGTTATGTTTCCCTACCCCTCGGGCCCCCTGCACATGGGGCATTTCCGCAACTACGTCATTGGCGATGCCTTTGCCCGCTACAAAGCCATGCGGGGCTTCAACGTCCTGAACCCGTTCGGTTGGGACGCCTTCGGTCTGCCGGCGGAAAACGCCGCCATCAAGAGCGGCATTCCCCCGCGGGTCTCCACCGAGGGCAACATCGCGATTTCCAAGCACGAGCTCGACATCATGGGCGTGCTCTATGGCTGGGACCGCGAGGTAACCACCTGCAACGAGGACTACTACCAATGGACCCAGTGGCTATTTTTGAAATTTCTGGAGATGGGCCTCGCCTACAAGCAGAAGGCGTGGGTCAACTGGTGCCCGAAGGACAACACCGTGCTCGCCAACGAGCAGATCGTCAACGGCGCCTGCTGGCGCTGCGGCACCAAGCCCACCAAAAAGGAACTCGAGCAGTGGTTCTTCAAGATCACGGCCTACGCCCAGCGGCTCCTCGATGACCTGAACAAGCTCGATCGCTGGCCGGAGCGCGTCAAGGTGATGCAGGCCAACTGGATCGGCCGGAGTGAGGGCGCGGAGCTCGAGTTCTTTATCGAGCAAGACGGCAAGCTGCGCGTCTTCACGACCCGGCCCGACACGGTGTTCGGCGCAACCTTCATGGTGGTGGCCCCCGAGCACGAGATCGTCCCGAAAATCGTGACGCCCGACCAGCGCGCCGCCGTCGATGGGTACATCGAACGCACCAAAGTAGAGACCGAGATCGAGCGCCTCTCCACGGAGCACGAGAAGACCGGTGTCTTTTCCGGCGCCTACGCCATCAACCCCTTCACCAAAGAGCGGATCCCGATCTGGATCGCCGACTACGTGCTTGCCACCTACGGCACCGGCGCGATCATGGCCGTACCCGCCCATGACAGCCGCGACTTCGAGTTCGCGCGCAAGTACAAGCTGCCGATCCGACAGGTGATTAGCATCAGTCGCGAGGCGTCGAGCCAACCGCTCGACCAGGCGTTCGAGGCCTACGAGGGCGTCTTAGTGAACTCCGGATCCTTCAGCGGGCTCAGCGTCAAGGAGGGGATCGAGCGGATCAGCGCCGAGGCCGAGCGCATGGGCATCGGCCAGCGCACCGTCACCTTCCGCCTCCGCGACTGGCTGATCTCCCGGCAACGTTACTGGGGCGTGCCAATTCCGATCATCTATTGTCCTGATCACGGCATCGTCCCCGTGCCCTACGACCAGCTACCGGTGCGCCTCCCGGACCACGTGGAATTCCGGTCGGACGGCCAGAACCCGCTGCTGCACACGCCCTCGTTTCTCAACACCACCTGCCCCATCTGTAGAAAGCCCGCCCGCCGCGAGACCGACACCATGGACACCTTCGTCGACTCGTCCTGGTACTACCTCCGCTACGCCGACCCGCACAACCAGACCCTTCCGTTCGACAAGAAGAGGGTGGACCACTGGATGCCGGTCGATCAATACACTGGCGGCATCGAGCACGCGATCCTCCACCTGCTCTACTCGCGGTTCTTCATGAAGGCCCTCTTCGACGCGGGCATGGTCTCGGTCGACGAGCCCTTCGCCGCGCTCTTCACCCAGGGGATGATCCATCGCAACGGCTACGTGATGGCGAAGTCGAAGGGCAACGGCATCACACCGGACTACATGGTGGAGAAATATGGCGCGGACACCGGTCGGGTCTACGAGCTGTTCATCGGCCCACCGGACCAGGACGCCGAATGGAATGACCGCGGCGTGGACGGCGTCGCCCGCTTCCTCCACCGAGTGTGGCGGCACGTCGTTGCCGAGGAAGACGAGGTGGTCCCCGGGATGGCGCCCGTATCGAACCAAGACCTCACCCGCAAACTGCACGAGACGATCGAGAAGGTGACGCGCGACGTCGAGGCCTTCCACTTCAACACCGCCATGTCGGCGCTGATGGAACTCTCGAATTCAATGCAGGACTACCTGCAGGCCGGCGGCGAGCGCAACGAGGCCTGGGAGGCGGTCTGCCGCGACCTGGCCCTGATGCTCGGGCCGTTCGCATCCCACCTCGCCGAAGAGCTGTGGCAGCGCCTCGGTGGTGAGGGCCTGGTCGTGTTTCAACCATGGCCGCAGCCTGACCCGGCCATCCTGCGTCGCGCCCAGGTCACCGTCGTGATCCAGGTCGACGGCAAAGTGCGCGACCGAATCGAGATGCCCGCCGGGATCGATGAGGCGGCTGCGCAGCAGCTCGCGCTGGAGGGTGCGAACGTCCGCCGCGCGATCGGTGACCGCGCGGTGCGTCGCGCGGTGTATGTGCCCGACCGGCTGATCAACCTGGTCACCGCTTAAGCCCGGGCGTGCTCCTGCAATTCGCGGATCGTTCGCGCCTCACGGACTAAGCGTGCGCAAGCATACAGAACTGTTGAGGGCCAGGCTGCTCGGCTGGCTCTATCGCCACGATTGGCAGCTGGCCGGTGTGCTGGCGGTGGCGGTAGTCGGCGTGGCGGTTTACGTGCTCTGGCCACGGCCGGTGCCTGCGGCGACGCCGCCAGCGGTCATCTCGGCGGACCAGGTCGACGCGGCCCAGGAGCGCACCGTGATCGTCTACGTCAGTGGCGCGGTGCAGCACCCTGGGTTGTACACGATTGCCGCGACTCTGCGGGTCAGCGACGCCATCGTTGCCGCGGGCGGCCTGACGCTGGATGCCGACCCCAATTGCCTACCGAACCTCGCGGCCCGTGTCAAAGATGCCAAGCAGGTGGCGGTACCCTTCACGGGCCACTGCGCAAAAGCAAAGAAGGTCAAGCTCGACATCAACACCGCGACGCGAGACCAGTTGCTACTCGTACCCGGCATGGACGGGCCGCTGGCCGACGCGATCATCAAATATCGCGAGGACTTTGGTGGCTTCATCGCGCTAACCGAGCTCAAGTCGGCGATGGGTCTGGATGCCGCCACCTACAAGCAATTGGCGAAGTCGCTGGTCGTGCCCTGAAGATAGACGCCCCAGCCAGACCCTCGTCCGGGATAGGGGAGAGAGAACCTCGGTGGTGGAGCCTGGCCGCCGTGCTGGCGGGATGGAGTGTCGGCGTCATAACGGCAATGCTGTTGAGCCCGCTGTATCCATGGCTGGCCCTCGCCGCGTTGTTCGCGATCGCGGTCGCCATCGTGAAACGCGACGCTGCGCTGCTGGTCGGCCTCTCTCTTGTCGCCTTCATGCTGGGCGCCGGGCGAGGGGTGGTCGCGACCATGCCCGCCCTGCCGGACGGCATTGCTGGACAGAATGTGCTCGTCACAGGCCGCGTTGACGACGATCCCGTCGATCGCAAGACCACGCATCGCCTGGTCATCAAGGTCGATCGGATCAGCTCGAGTTTGGGGCAGACCACGAGTGACCTGCGGGTGCTGTCAACCGTCTATGGTCTGACGCCCGTTCACTACGGCGACCTCGTGCTAGTCGGGGGCGATATCCAAGAGGCGCCGCGCTTCGACCAATTCGACTATCGCGCTTACCTTGCCGAGCAGGGGATTGCGGGCGTGATGCCTTCCGCGCGGTTGGTTCGGGTGACCTCCGGCGCCGGCGATCCGGTGCACGCGGCCCTGTTTGCGTTTCGCCACGCCCTCGTCGATGCCGTCGACCGAGCCCTCCCGGAACCGCAAGCGGCGCTGGTGCTGGGGGTCGTGTTCGGCTATCGCGCGGCGCTGCCGCCGGGGCTCCAGCAGCAGATGATCGCGAGCGGGCTGATCCACATCGTTGTCATCTCGGGGCTAAAGGTCAGCCTCCTTGCAAAGATCATGCAGCAGGCCATCGGCCGGCTACTCCCCCGTGCCGCGCCTCTGATCGCGGTGGGCGCGATGGTCGCGTATGCCCTGCTGGCCGGCGCGTCGGCCGCGGCCTTGCGAGCAGCGGCCATGGGAGTGCTCGTCGTCGTCGCCGGCCGGCTTCGGCGCGACAGCCACGTCTTTGTGTCGCTGGCGTTGACTGCCGCCATCATGCTCGGACTGAAACCCGACCTGGCCCACGACGTGAGCTTTCAACTATCGTTTGCCGGAACCGCGGGTATCGCGGCGATGACCGACGGCATCGCGAAGCGTCTCGGGTGGATACCGGCGATCCTGCGCGATCCGTTCTCGGCAACCATCGCGGCCGAAGCGGCGACCTGGCCGCTGATGCTGGCCAACTTTCACCAGCTCTCGATCGTGGCGCCGGTCGCGAACGCCCTCGTCCTGCCACTCCTGCCGGCCATCATGGTCCTGGGCGGTGGTGGGGCGTTGCTCGCGGGTGGGTTGGCGGCCGGCGCTTGGCCGCTCACACAGTCTCTGAGCGCGATCGTGAGCTGGCCGCTGATGCAAGCATCGGGGGCGATCGCCAGCTGGTTCCGACTCGTGGTCGAGACCGCCGGCAGCCTTCCGTTCGCGGCCGTCGTCACGCCGTATTTCCCATCTCGGTGGCTGGCAGCCTCCGCGGTCCTCAATGGGGGCGCGCTGGCCGGCATCAAGCTGCGGCAGTTCTTCTGGCAACGGAAGGTCTGGGCTGCAATGGGAGTCGCCGGCCTCATCGCCGTGGCGCTGTTGTTGGTGCGGCCGGATGGACGGGTGCACGTGTACGCGCTTGACGTCGGTACCGGATCGGCGGTCCTGATTCGAACTCCAAACGGCCACCAGATCCTGGTTGATGCGGGCCCCGACGTCGGCCGCTTCGCCCAGGCGATCGGTCGCGCCCTGCCGCCAACCGCGCGCACGATCGACGTGTGGCTGATCGGCGGCGGCCGGCGCGAGAACATTGGGGCGGGAGGCGCGGTGCTGAGTCGGTTTTCGATCGGTGCGATGGTGATTGCCGACCCGGATCCCTGGAGTGTCACGCTGCGGACGCTGGTGCAGCAAGCGCAGGCCGCTGGTGTGCCGGTCGAGCAGGCGAATGGACTGATCCAGCTGGACGAGGTGTCGCTGAGAACCGCGCCCGACGGCCGCACCTGGCTAATCCAATCGGGCCCGGCGGGAATGGCCATCGTTCCTCCTGAGACAAGCTGGCAATCATTGCCGGCCGGTGTCGACGCCGCGATTTTCACGAGCGGCGGTCCGGCAGAATGGCAGGGTCCGGGCCAGGGCGTCAGCGTGATCCAGGTCGCCGCCAACAGCCGCGCTGGCCTTCCGGTGCGAGCGGTCCTTCAGGCACTCGGCGGAGCGGCCATCGATCGGACCGACCGGCTTGGCACGGTCGAACTGGTGGCACGAAACGGTCACTTTGT